>DAOTVD010000274.1:0-20066 GCA_034437075.1 Anaerolineae bacterium | reverse complement strand
TATAAAAGCCACATGGTCGAATTACTGGCCAAACATACGCCCATGCCCGTCATCGAAGCGCAAGATGGTATCGCGCTAGAAGGGGGGCATATCTACCTGTTACCCCCCCGCAAGAATATGACCGTCTTCCAGGGCCGGGTGTATCTGGTGGATTACGAACGGCGCAGCGGGTTGAATCTGCCGATTGACCTGATGCTGGAATCGCTGGCGCGCGACCAGGGCGAACACGCCATCGCGTGTATTCTCTCTGGCACGGGCAGCGATGGCACGCGCGGTATCCGCGCCATTAAGCAACATGGTGGGATGGCCCTGGCCCAAGATAACAGCGCGAAATTTGACGGCATGCCGCGCAGCGCCATCAACACGGGCCTGGTGGATTTCATCGCGCCGCCCGCCGATATGCCCCAGATCATCGAGCGCTATATTTCGCGCGCTTTGCCCTTGCGCACGACGCTACTCGGCCCCGGCACCAGCCATAATCAGGACGGCCTGGGCAAAATCTTGGCCATTCTGCGCGATCATAACGACGCGGACTTCACCGGTTATAAACCCAATACGCTGGTGCGCCGTATCGAACGCCGCATGACCCTTTTCGAAATCGACTCGTTAGAGGGCTACATCAGCTATTTACAACGCTCGGAGCAAGAGCGCACGACGCTATTCAAAGAGTTTCTCATCGGCGTGACGGGCTTCTTTCGGGATGCCGAAGCCTTTGCGTATCTGCAAACCGAGATCATCCCCCAGATCATGCACGTGCGCGATGCGCAAGTGCGCATCTGGGCGCCGGGTTGCTCCACGGGCGAAGAAGCCTACTCGCTGGCCATGCTCTTTCAAGATCATATGGAGCGCACTGGCCAATTTGGGGATGTCAAAATCTTCGCTACAGACATCGACCGCGACGCGCTTGACCGGGCCAGCCAGGGCATTTACCCCGAAAGCATGCTGGCGGATATTTCCCCCGCGTTTATCGAAAAATATTTCATCAAACACGGCGATAGCTACGAAGTCTCGCGCATGGTGCGCGGCAAGGTCGTCTTTGCCTATCAGAACCTGATTATGGACCCGCCTTTTTCGCGGATTGATCTGGTGGTGTGCCGCAATTTGCTCATCTATTTGCAAACGGACGTGCAGGCGCGCATTCTCTCCACCTTTGAATTCGCGCTCAAGCCGGACGGATTCTTATTCTTGGGCAGCAGCGAAAGCCTGGGCGAACGCAATAACAATTTCGTGGTGGAAAACTCCAAATGGAAAATCTACCGCTATCGGGGCGAGTATAACCCGCTGGAAAACCTGACCATGAACCGGGTCGATGCGCCGCGCATGGCGACCTTCCGCGAGCGGCCCGCGCCCCCCACCAAACCTGTGCACGATTGGCGCGCCAACGATTTGGTGCTGCGTAGCCTGGTGGAAAACGTCTTGCCGCCGTGCATCGTCATCGACCCCTCTCACCAATTGGTGCATGCCTTTGGCAACCTGCAACCCTTCCTGACAGCCCCGCGCGGCTATCAAGTCAACTTGGACATCATGCAAATGATCCGCCCGGAACTCTCGGTGCCGCTGAGCACCGCGCTGCAACGGGTTTTCGACCAGGAAGAAGACGTGCGCTATGGGGGTATCGTGCTGCGTGATGAAGAACAAGCCTGGCGAGCAGTGCTGCACGCGCGCCAATTTTGGGACCAAGGCAAAGGCCAACGCTTGGCCGTGGTGACCTTCGAGCGCGAAGCAAGCACCGACATCCCGCCCACGACTTCGGAAGATTTCCGCATGAGTGACGCGGTGGGGCAGCGCATCGCCAACCTAGAACAAGAGTTGATGCACACGCGCCAGAGCTTGCAACATACCATCGAGGAGTTGGAAACCTCCAACGAGGAATTGCAAGCCACCAACGAAGAACTCATGGCGGCCAACGAGGAATTGCAAAGCACCAACGAAGAACTCGAATCCGTCAACGAAGAACTCTTGACCGTGAACAACGAATATCAGGTCAAGATCAAAGAGTTGGGCGCGCTCAACGACGACATGAACAACCTGCTCAAGAGTATCGACATTGGCACGGTGTTTTTGGATAACAATTTGCGGGTACGCAAGTTCACCCCCGCCGCCCAAGCGACCATCAATTTGCTAGAGCAAGACATCGGACGCCCGATTGACCACTTCGCGCATAAATTTCTGGATTTCGACCTCATCGGGGCCATTCGCGAGGTGCTCGATACGCTGGTAACGGCGGAATATGACGTGCGCACCAGCACGGGCGACTGGTTGCTGACGCGCATCGCGCCCTATCGCACCCACGCCAACCAGATTAACGGCGCGGTGCTGACGATGGTGGACATCACCGAACTGAAAGAAACGACCCAGCGCGCCGTCGAAAGTTCGCAGTTTAGCCAGGTGATCCTCAATTCTTTGGCCGCACAGATCGCCGTCATCGACCATGATGGCACCATCACGCATGTCAACGACGCCTGGCGCCGATTTTCCACCCAAAACGGCGGCAGCCCGCATACCGACGACGTCGGCACCAATTATCTAGCGGTGTGCCAACTGGCCACGGGCCTGAACACCGAAGGCGCGAGCGAAAGCTACGCCGGGCTGCGCGCGCTGCTGGATGGCGAGATTGACGAATTCACGATGGAATACCCCTGCCACGCGCCGCACGAACAGCGCTGGTTTTCGCTGCGGGCGGTGCCCCTGAAGGGCGACCGACGGCGCGCGGTGGTCTCGCACATCAACATCACACAGAACAAACAGATCGAGAATGCGCTACGCCGGGGCGAAAAACGCTTGAAGCTGGCGCTCGCCCAACGCCCCATCACCATATTTGAGCACGACCTGACCTTTCGGTATACTTGGTTACAAATCGCGGGGGATGATTACCCCGGCCCGGATAGCCAAGGCTGCACCGATGCCGATTTACTGCCCGAAGCCGACGCCGCGCATCTGACCCACCTGAAACAAGAATGCTTGCGTCGCCGTGAACCCACCCACCATATCGTAACCCTGGACTGGGGCGGGGCGCCGACGGCCTATGACATGACCCTAGAGCCCTTGCTAGATACCCAGGGGCGGGTCGTTGGGTTGACCGGCACGTACACACGCCATGAAAAACCCTGATTAAGACTGTCTACCGAGATGCCTATTATGATGAACACAGACGAGCTACGCGCCCAAGCAGAAGCCATCCTGAAAGACCAAACTCTGCCAGAGCACGTGAAGCTGGCCCAAGTGCAGGATTTGATGCACGAATTGCAGGTGTATCAAGTGGAGTTAGAACTGCAAAACGACGTCTTGCAAGACGCGCAAGCCTCCATCGAAGCGTTGCGCCAGCAATATTTTGACCTGTATCACTTCGCGCCCGTGGGCTACCTGGTGATTGACGGGCATAGCGTCATCAAAGATTTGAACCTGACCGCCTGCGATATGCTCGGCTACGACAAACGCCACTTGATGGGGCGCGCGCTGGCGAATTTCTGCCATGTGGACGCCCGCCCCGACTTTTTGCAAATGTTGGGCGATGCCTTCGACACCCACACCGCGCACCAGGCCGACATCCGCCTGACGCACGAGCCAGCGCTGTATGTGCATATGGCCGCGCAGGTATACGAAACCCAGAACAATTTTCTATGCCGCCTGACGCTGACGGACATCACGCCGCGTGTGCGCGCAGAGGCCGAGCTCAGCGCCTCGGAGGAGCGCTTCCGGCGGGCTATCATCGACGCACCCCAGCCGATTATGCTGCATGCCGAGGATGGCGAGATTTTGCTCATTAGCCGGGCCTGGACAGAACTGACCGGCTATGGCTTGCGCGACATCCCGACGACTGACGCTTGGGTTAAGCGCGCGCATCCGGGCAATGAGGTCACCATGCGCGGGCTCATCATGCGCTTGTATGCGTTGGAACAACGCGAAGATGAAGGCGCGTTTACCATCCGCACGCGGGATGGCTCTCAGCAAGTCTGGCAGTTTAGTTCTTCGCCCTTGGGGCGTTTGCCGGATGGGCGGCGGTTGGTTATCAGCATGGCGACGGACATCACGGCTCGTGTGCAGGCCGAAACCGACCTGAAACAACTGACCGAGGAACTGGAACAGCGCGTGCAAGAACGGACGGCCCAGTTGCGCGAGTCCGAGGCGTTTTTGCAAAGCGTAACGGATGCTCAGCCGACCATGATCGTCGTATTAGACGATGCCGGGCGGGTCATCTCGGCCAATGAACGTTGGCGCGCGCATGCGCGTGCGCATGGCACCGACCCCGCAAAGGTCGAGGGAACGGGCCAAAACTACGCGGACTTGATACAAACCTGGAATGAAACGCCCGGTGCCGAACGGTTGCAGGCCCTGCTGAAGGGGACAAGCGATGTCGTGCGTTACGAGTATGTTTGCACGACGGGCACCGAGCCACGTTGGTATGAAGTGACTATGACGCTCTTTCAGCGTGCCGAGCAGCGGCATATTATCGTCTCGCATTCGGATGTCACCGAGCATAAACACCTGGAAACCGACATCCAGCGCAACCTGGAAAGCGAGCGCGAACTCAACCAGATGAAAACACAATTTGTCTCGATGGTATCGCACGAGTTCCGCAACCCGTTGGCCGCGATTCTGTCTACGGTCGAATTGCTAGATCACTACGCCGATCGGCTAGACGAAACGCAACGCGCCCAGAAGTTCGAAGCCGTGCGCGAGCACGTCCAGCGGCTGACGACACTATTGGATGAAGTCTCGTACATTAACAAGTTCGAGGTGGTGGATTACCAGCCCAACTTGCAAGCGGCTGATCTGACCCTATTGTTGGCGCATCTGGCGCGCAGCGCGCAGCAAGACACGCCCAGCGGGGCATCCTTGGTGTTGGATATGCCCCCTACGCTGCCGGGCCAGTTCGATAAAGGTTTAATCGAGCGCATATTTTATAATCTCATTGCCAATGCGCTGAAATATTCGCGCGGCCAAGGGGAAGTCACCGTCGTAGCCCGCATCGAGGGGCAAGAGGCGGTGGTTGATGTGGCGGATCAAGGCATTGGCATCCCGACAGAAGACCAAAAGTACATTTTTTACGAGCCGTTCCACCGGGGGCGCAACGTGGATAAGCTACCGGGTACGGGGTTGGGGTTGACCATCGTTAAACAATGTGTGGACAAGCACGGCGGCCAGATTCAGTTTGAAAGTCGTGAAGGTGTGGGCACGACCTTCACGGTGTGTTTACCGCTCGGCCCGCGCTAGCGCCTGGTTGACCGCCGACAGCAGTTCATCCGCTGTAAAGGGCTTGGGCACGTAAGCATCTACGCCCAATTCCAGGCCATACTCAATGTCTTCTTGGGTCGATTTTGACGAGATAATCACGAAAGGTACCCGCTTAAGCGGTGGATAGGTGCGCAGTTGGCGCAAGACTTCGTAACCGTTGATGCCCGGCATCATGATGTCGCACAGGACCAGGTCGATATAATGTGCGCGCGCAATGGTTAGGCCTGTTTCGCCATTGTGGGCGCGCAGCACATGATGCCCTTCGAATTTCAGAATGTCGTGCACGTTTTCCTGCACGGTGTGGTTATCATCAATCATCAGAATGGTTCGGTTTAGGCTGTTGCTCATACGGTTTTTTGCTTTCACACCGGGTTCAGTACAGTTCATTATAGTGGGCGTGCCTACCGAAAAGCAGGGTAAAGTTGATGTCGGTGTAGATTGGCGCGCCGGATGCATCCCTGTGGCTACTGTCAAACGGGCCTTCTGACTACTTTGCGCCGCGCGCCAGCGCGTACAATAAGATGGCATATAGCTTTAGCAAAACCGATTGCCGCGCCGTGAGTTCCGCCCCCATCAATGACTCATGGCGTATTTTTTTGCACAGGCCGCGTGTGGGGCAGCCCGGCAGCGCGTACGCGCTGGAGGGCGAGCAAGCTCGCCCTCGCGGGGCCGCGTAGCGACCCCGCCCGGGCTGCCCCCCCGCGCGCTTAGCGCGACCAGACGTTACTCACCGCGCCATCATCGGCCTGCTGGGCTGTGTGCGCGTACTTGGCCAACACGCCGCTGCGATAATTCGCGGGGCGCGCTTGCCACGCCGCCGCCCGCGCCGCGAGGTCTGCCTCGCTCACATGCACGGTCAACTGCCCGCTGGCGACATCGACTTCCACCGTATCACCTTCTTGCAACAACCCAATCGGCCCACCGACCGCCGCCTCGGGTGCCACATGCCCGATCATCAAACCGCGCGTGCCGCCCGAAAAACGCCCATCAGTCAGCAGCATGACATCTTGCCCCAAACCCTGGCCGACCAACGCGGCGGTCACTTGCAACATCTCGCGCATGCCAGGGCCACCGACCGGGCCTTCATTGCGCACAACGACCACATCGCCGGGCTTAATCTGCTGATTCTGCACGGCCTCGAAGGCGTCTTCTTCGCGCTCGAAGATGCGCGCCGGGCCTTTATGATGCTGCGGTTCGTCGCCCTTGAGCTTCACGACCGCGCCGCGCGGCGCCAAATTACCCCGCAGGATGACCAGGCCGCCCGTCGGCTTAATGGGATTGTCCAACGCGCGCACCACCTGCTGACCGGGCGTTTCTTGCGCGCTGGCGGCTTCTTCGGCCAAGGTTTTGCCGGTCACGGTGGGCGTGCTGCCATCCAGATAGCCGCCTTCGAGCATGCGCTGGGTCAGCAAGCGCACACCGCCCGCGTTATACAAATCTGCCGCGACATATTTCCCGGTTGGGCGCATATCGGCCAAGATGGGCGTGCGGTCGTTAATGGCCTGGATGTCATCCAGCGTAAATTCGACGCCCGCTTCGCGCGCGAAAGCCAGCGTATGCAACACCGAATTGGTGCTACCACCCGTGGCGGCGGCGCTGGCGATGGCGTTTTCCAGCGCGGTGCGCGTGAACAATTGATCGGGCCGTACATCGCGCGCCAGAATATCCAGCAGCATTTCGCCTGCACGAAAGGCCACACTTTTCTTTTCGGGGTCTTCGGCGGGCACGTCGGCCATGCCCATGGGGCAGATGCCAATCATTTGCGAAATCGTCGCCATGGTGTTGGCCGTGAATTGCCCACCGCAGGCCCCCGCACCAGGGCATGCATTATCCTCGATGGCCTTCAAGCGCGCGTCGTCAATTTCGCCAGTGCTATGCGCACCGATGGCCTCAAAAACACTCACGATGTCTAGCGGTTGATCGTCGCCTTCTATCCGACCGGCCATGATCGTGCCCCCGTAAAGCATCAAACTGGGCACATTCAGCCGAATCAGGGCCATCATGGTGCCAGGGATGGTTTTATCGCAGGATGATAACGCGATGACAGCATCTAGCAAATGCGCCCGCGCCACCAATTCGATACTATCCGCGATGACCTCGCGGCTGATGAGGCTGGCCTTCATGCCTTCCGTGCCCATGGTGATGCCATCCGAGATGCTCACCGTGTTAAATTCGAAAGGCGTACCCCCCGCTGCGCGGATGCCCTTCTTGACCTCATGCGCCAACACCCGCAGATGAAAATTACACGGGCCAATCTCCGTCCAGGTATTCGCGATGCCGATGAGTGGCTTTTGCAGGTCGTCGTCGGTATAGCCGACCGCTTTGAGCATGGCGCGCGTGGCCGCGCGCTTCGGGCCTTCGACCAGGCCCCGGCTAAGCGCGTTGAGGGCGCGCGTGGTGCTGCCGTTGGACATATTTCCCCCTTAATGATCCGAATATAGGTACCTCGATTGTACCCCAGAGTGACAAGCTACGGGCAGTTACCATTCTCACCTGCTTTTGGGCGAGGATTCATCTGCCACTGAGGTTGATCCACCATAATGAAAAAGATAACCATTCAAAACATAGCACCTATGGAAACATCATGAAACCAGAAGCATTGTTGGGCCAAGCTGCCCCAGACTTCGCCCTTAAAGATCAACACGGCCAGACGATTCAGTTGGCCGATTACGCTGGCCAGAAAAACCTCATCCTGTTTTTTGTGCGTACCTACGCCTGCTATGCCTGCCGCGAACACGTGCGCCAACTCGCGCGGCTCTACGAGCGCATCCAGGCCCAAGATGGCGAAGTGTTGGTCATCCTGAATGGCGATGAGATCGCCGTCCAAGGCTATGCGGATATCTGCGATACGCCCTTTCCTGTTTTGGCCGACCCCAACCACCGCATCTACGAGCAATTCGGGCTGGATAAAGTCTTCCTGTTTTCTACCCGCACGGCCTCGGTCGTGGTCGATAAATCCGGCACTGTGCGCTATATCCGCAGCGCTGTAAACCCCTGGGGCTGGCGCACCGAAAGCCAAGACCTCATCGCGCATCTGGAAGACAAACAATCACCCGCCGCGTAAATAACCCGACAACACGATAAGGATAACCCGCATGGCCATCGCCAAAACCCTTGAACTACGCCAACTTGCCACCGACTTCACCCTGCCCGACCAACACGACACCCCCTTCCAATTATCCGATGCCTGGAACCATCACCACACGGTTTTATGCTTTATGGCCGCCCCCCAAGACCCCGCCATGCAACAATTCGGGACGTACCTGGCCCGCCGGGCAGATAGCTTCCTGACCGAAAATGCGCAACTCGTGTTCGTTGTGCAGGGGGATAAAGCCCTGGCCGCTACCTTCGCCCGACAGATTGGCCATACTGGCCCCGTGCTGGCCGACCCCGATTTCAGCCTGTACCAGCAATATAAGCTGCAAAAAGTTTTCAACCCCACCGCGCGCTCGGGCTTTGTGGTCGTGGCCACCGATGCCACCGTCACCTACATCCGTAGCCTGATGGATTTTTGGGGCTGGCGCCAAGAAGCGCGCTTGCTCAGCGAACATGTGCGCGGCCTGAATTTACGCTTCTAAGGCTTTTCCAGAAAAATAATTACCCCTCCCCAGCCCCTCCCCGAATTCAGGGAGGGGCTATTATGCGCACGAGTAAGTTCTCCCCCTGAATTCGGGGGGAGCTAGAGGGGGGTAAAATCAAGACGGTATCCTTTTCGACAAAAGCAAGCGGCATAGTTAAATACTTGGAAAAGCCTAAGGGGGTGAGGGGGAAGAATTGGCATAGCCTGAGCAGTTACCATACTTCTTTAACAAGGGGCTGAAACCCCTTGTTAACAACCTAATGCACGAAGCACTGAAGGGATACGGCTGCTTTGTTTTCGGTTTACTCTCCGTAGTACTTTATACCCAAAAAGCCTGAATTATTCATTAAAATAGTGCAATTATACCCACGTGGATTTATTTTAGTACAATTGTAAATGTATCCTTTCTTACGTAAACCCTGTACTCTTGAGCTAGAGTTTACGATAGGGATTACGCACTGATGGCTTACGACGTCTATTGGATCCAAGAACCACACCTCATCTCCGCCGACTATAGCGGCCCGGTCTCGGTTGATGACCTGGACGCTGTGATAGCATTTTGCCTTCCGGCGGCGGATAACAACCCCGTTTACTTTCTCATCGACATGCACGCATCCACCTCTTGGCCCGCCAATATCTTGAAGCTGGCTTCGCTCAATCGCCTGCTCGACCATCCAAACACGCGATGGTTCGCCCTGGTGGGGCACAACCCCTTCCTGAAATTTGTCATCCAGCTTTCCAGACGCAGTACTAAGGTGAAATTCTTCGAGGTTCGTGCCGATGCCGTCGAATTCCTACAAGAGCGTGTTACGGAGGAAATAAACTATGATTCGCACTGATCTGTTATCCGTTTATATGGTGCATAAATGGGTGCACGCCCACGCCCCCGATTGCGCCCCAGAGTGGCCATCCGAGCTTGTGGCCGATATTCCGCAACCCGCGCGCGATTTCGCCCACGATTTTCAGGCCGCTTACGGCTATTTTGATGCCTTTTACGTGGCCCAAACGCTCATCGCCCGCACCGCCATTCAGATTTGGAAGCTGCAAAATGTGGCTATCTTGGGTGGTGGGCGCCCGCACCCCTTCAGCCCCGCGCCCGAAGATGTGGCCTATTTCACCGATGGTCATCCCGAGGTCGTGGCGGAAGCCGAGCGCGCCGGGTATAACGTCTTGCAATTCGATGTGCGCGATGGCGATTTCAGCGCCCTACGCGGTGTAGAGAATGTCATCGCGACCGGCTTGTTTCATTTCGTGCCGGATACCGCCCTGCGTAACCTGATGGCACAATTTGCGCAGGTGGGCGTGCAGCGCGTCGTCGCCAATAACCTGCGCTCGGATGCTGACCCGCGCCTGTTCGCGCTGGCCGAAGATCGCCTGGGCGTGCCGTTTTACGGACGCAGCATCGCGGATATGGAACGGGTCGTCAGCCCGGATTGGTGCCTGACGGCGGCCTATTCGCTGGGCGAATTCGCGCGACAATTCCAGGGGGAAATCGGCGCGCACGTGGCCGCGCAGCCCAACAGTACCAACGTGTTCCTCTTAGAACGCGCCTAGTCTCATTCCGCGCAGCGGGCCAGCAGGCCATGCAAGATCATCTCGATCTCGGCTAGGCTTTCGGCCCGCTTGAGCGCTTCATTGGCCGCGCGCTTGCCGGGGATGCCGTTCAGATAGCGCGGCAATTCGCTACGCATGCGGCGACTGGTGTGCAGTTCGCCAAAACGCGAGGTCTGCACAGAGAAGCGCGCGTGTTCTAGCGCTTTGGCCACCCGCTCGGCGGGCGTGGGGGCGGGCAGTTCTTCCCCGGTGCGCAAATAATGTTCGATCTCGCGGAAAATCCAGGGATTACCCATGGCCGCCCGCCCGATCATGACGCCATCCACACCCGTTTCAGCCAACATACGCGCGGCATCGGCGGGCGTTTCGATGTCGCCATTGCCCAGCACGGGGATGCTGACGGCCTCTTTCACATCCCGGATAATCGACCAGTCCGCCTCGCCGCCGAAGCCCTGTGCGGCGAAGCGCCCGTGCACGGCGATCATCTTCACCCCGGCATTTTCGGCAGCGCGCGCAAAATCTATCGCAGTGACTACGCCCATATCAAAGCCCGCGCGCACTTTCACCGTCACGGGGACGGGCACCGCGCGCACCACCGCATCCACTACCGCCGTGGCGGTGCACACATCGCGCAAGAGGGCCGCCCCCGCGCCTTTGCCGGCCACCTTGGGCACCCAACAACCCATGTTAATATCGACAATCTCCGCGCCGATGTCGCCCACCACAAAGCGCGCCGCCTCGGCCATAATCGCGGGGTCGTTGCCAAACAGTTGCACACTCAGCGGGCGTTCTTCGTCCGTCCAATGCAGCATGTTTTGGGTGCGCTCGTTGCGATACTGAAGCGCCTGGCTGCTGACCAATTCCGTGACGACCAGCCCCAGGCCGCCCAGGCGCTTGCACAGCACCCGATAGGCGTGGGTGGTCACTTGCGACATGGGCGCGAGGACAATGGGCGGGTCAATGGGCACATCACCGATCCTGAACGGCGTCAGATAATCCGTGCGGGGCGGCGTCGCGAGCATGCAAAAACCTCCTGAAAATTAGCGGCGGCTATGATTGGTGATCGCCTGCGACCATTCGTAGGCGAGCGAGCGCGCCAGATGCGGCAAGCGCGTCTTGATGGGGTCGGGCAAAGCGTGGAACGTGGGCAGGGTCTGGTGCAAGGCCAAAATGCGCGCGCTATAAGCCAGCGCGTTGAGCGTCTCGCGGTAGCGTTGCCCGGCGGGGCTGTGCGGGTCGTCAAATTCCCGCGCCAGGTGATTATACGCGCCGAGCACCTCACGCCACCAGGCATAATATGCATGCCAGAGCGCCTCGTCCGAGTGATAGCGGTCTTGTTTGGCCATGGTAACGCCCTGGGCGAGCGCCTTCACCGCGCCATCGATGAGCTTTTCGCCCAGGCCGTATAAATCCGCTTGCAGGCTCTCGCGCTCGGCCTCGGGCGCGCGGGCCAGCCAGTCCGTCACAATCCCCAGCAGATCATCCCGCGAAAAGTAGCTTTGTTCGTGCCAGGGCAATTTCACGGCCTCGGGGTCGGCCTCGTAGGTGTATTCAAGTTGTTCGGGCACGGCTTGCACCGCCGCGAGTAGCGCGTGGGTGTATAGGATCAATTTATCTTCGTAGCTTAAACTCATGATACCCCCCCTTTTTATGGTTCTGTTCAGGCCCCCGGTACGAGTTGCTGGGTGCGTTGCTGCTGTTCGGCCAGGCGCAGCAACTCGCCGCGCCCGATGACGCCTAGCGTCTCGCGGCCATCATCCACCAGCATATAGTCGATGTCGTCACGCTCCATGCGGCGCAACGCATTGAGCACGTCGGTGTCCGGATGCAGGCTGGGCACGCCCACCACCGAGCGCATCAGATCGCGCACGCGGGTTTGGCCCCAGTTCAGGCGCGGGACGTGCAGCGCGGCATCTAGCGCGAAAATGCCCACCGTCTGGTTATTATAGACCACGCTGGCCACGCGCGTCGGCCCCTGGATGGACATCACGTCCAGGGCGTAGATGATCGACCAATCGGGGTCGAGTTTGATATGCTTGCGCAAGGCATGCCCCACGGAGATGCCGCGTAGGGCGTGCTGCAAGCGCGAAAAGGCCATTTGCCCGCGCGAGAAATGCCACAAAAACCAGCCGATGAAGCCCAGCCACAAACTGCTGAATAGATCGCCCGTGTTCAAGAAATCTAACAGGCCCAGCAGAATGAACCCGACCGCGAACAGTTTGCCGCCGCCGACGGCAATCGTGGTGGCGCGCAGGTAATCGCGCGTGCCCCACCACAGCACCGCGCGCAAGACGCGCCCGCCATCCAGCGGGAAGGCCGGGATCATGTTAAACAGGGCCAGCGCGATATTGATCTGCCCCAGCCAGCCGAACATCGCGCCGACGGGCGTGCCCCAGCCCAGCAGGATAGCCCCCACAAAGCACAGCCCACCCAGCAGCGCGCTACTCAGCGGGCCGACCAGCGTAATCCAAAATTCTTGAGCAGCGTTGCGCGCTTCTTCTTCAATTTCCGCGATACCGCCGAAGATAAATAGCACGATCCGCGCGACCGGAATGCCGTAATACAGCGCCATCAGCGAATGGGCGAATTCGTGCCACAGAATCGAGCCGAAAAAGCCCAGCGCCATGACGATGCTCAGCGTCCAGATGATCGGCGCGGCTAAATCGGGGAAACGCGACGGAAAATAGGCGTTGTCGCTCCCGCCGAAGGTCAACAGCAGCAAGACCGCCACAAAGATTAGGCTGATGTTAATGCCGACCTCAATGCCCAAAACCTTCCCCAGGCGAAATGTCGAATCTAACATGCGAAACGCATCCTTTTCATCCCCAGCAGGGTCAATAAAGGAAATTTAACACAAATTGTCCCCCATTGCCCCAACCAATGTCACGCGCTGATAGCCCCCTAGCCCAGCACGCCCGCGCCGCTCAGCAAAAAGGTGATGCCGAGAAAGACGAGTAGCGCCGCCGAAACGCGCAACATCCCGCGCACCAGGCGCTCGCCCAGCGCGCGCAGGCGATGAAACACCAGCGCCACCAGCACCATAATCCCGATGAAGACGCCATAAAACCCGCCCAAAAACAGCGCGCCATGCCAGAGCGATTCATCCAGGGCTTCGACCAACAACGGCCCGGTGACGGCCCCCCAAAAGATATACGGCGCGGGATTCAGCCAGTTGACGACCATCGCGCGCCAGAGCGTGGTGCGCCCAGCAGGCGGCACATTTTCTAGGATTGGCCCGCGCGCTTGGCCCCAGGCCACCCGCGCCAGATGCAAAATATAGAGCCCGCCCACGATCTGCAAGCCGCTGATGACCCACGCGGGCAAACCGCCCAACACCAACACCATCAGCAAAATGATGGGGGCGTCGGTCAGCAAGGGCGAAAAGGGAATCAGGTAGCTACCGCGCCAGCCCTGCGCGAGTGTCTGACTGATGAGAAAGGTATGCAACGCGCCGGGGATCGACCCCGCCGCAAAACCGAAGCCCGCCCCCTGCACCAAAAAGGCCAACATGCGCCTAATCCTGATCCGGCGCGTTGACCATAAAGGCCGCGCCTTGCTCGAAAAACGCGCGTAATTCGCTTTCGACCTCCGGCGGAAAAGCGACCTCGGCCAGCGCCGTTTCCATCAACGCCAGCCAGCGATCCCGCCCGGCGGGGGTAATGACGAAGGGCGCGTGGCGCATCCGCAAACGCGGGTGGCCGCGTTGCTGGATGTAATGCTGCGGGCCACCGAAGCGAAAGATTAAAAAGTCGCGCAGGCGCGCCTCGGCACCGGGCAAATCGTCCGCCGGGTACATCGGCCCGAGGATGTCGTCCTCGGGCACCTGGCGATAAAATGCGGCCACCAACTGCCGGAAGCCCTCCGCGCCGATACGTTCATAAATGCTGCTCATAAGCTCCCACTCGTGACAATTTCTTGCACCACTGCCGAAAGCCGCACCTCGATCTCGCCCGCGCGCACGGTCACCTGCTCCACGCGGTAACTTTCGCCGACGGTATCCTGCAAAATCGCGTGAATATCCGCCTCGATGAGGGGCACAAGTTGCGAGTCAAAGCGGTCTGTTTGCACCGAGAGGCCCATAATGGATGCGCCCGTGCCCAGCGGCACAGCCCGCACGCGGTCATCCTGCGCGACCATATCGAACGCGCTATGGGCATCCGCCACACCGACCGGCCCGCGTAATTCGGCCACGAGTTGGCCGTCCTCTAGCACCAATACCAAATCGGAAAAGGGCAAATCGTCCAGGCGACGCGCGCGTTCGGAAGCCGTTAAATCCAGGTTATTCAGTTGGGCTGCGGTGATCGTCTGCGTGGTGGTGATGCGCACCGGCACCAAAAACCACACGCCAATCACCAACACACTCCCAACGATGATACCAAAAAGCAGCGCGATAATCAGGCGCATCAGGCGCATAGGCTCAATCTTTCTGTATGGGCTTTGGCTCACATTATAACCCAAGGCGGCACGCCAACAGAGCTATCGTATCAGTATTTATTCAGCGATCCATGCAGCCTGGGAAACATTGACGAAGCATTTGGGCTAGTGTTGCCTTTTTTTACCCCTCCCCAACCTCTCCCAAACGCCGCTTTGCGGCTGGTAGAGGAGGAAAACGACCCGAAACCGACACTTTTTGCCCCTCTCCCAGGGCTGAAAGCCCGTTTGGGAGAGGGGTTGGGGTGAGGGCTGATGGAGAACGCAAAACAAATCCGTATAAAACCGAGGGCTTAAGCCCTCGGTTTTGGCAGAAAAAACATTTGTGTTTGTTTTGAACTGTCCATGAGTAGTTACGATTTATCATATTTTCCCTAACCGCGTCCTTTAGGGCGCGGTGCGTCCGAGGGCTGAAGCGCTCGGTTAGGCTTTTCCAGAAAAATAATTACCCCTCCCCAGCCCCTCCCCGAATTCAGGGAGGGGCTATTATGCGCACGAGTAAGTTCTCCCCCCGAATTCGGGGGGAGCTAGAGGGGGGTAAAATCAAGCCGGTATCCTTTTCGACAAAAGCAAGCGGCATAGTTAAATACTTGGAAAAGCCTTAGGGCGGCTGGAAGGGGAATTTCCGAGCGTATTTACAGATTTTACGAATTAGGCACACCCCTCACATAAATCCTCATTGGATGCAACCGCGCTCAGCTATGGGATAGACTGGGCAGCATAACGTGATGTATGGTTTAGGATGATGTGTGCGGCGCGCCTGCGCTTAGACTAAGAGAAGGATACAACCCTATGAAACGATTGATCGCGCTGAGCCTGGCGCTGTTGCTGATGCTTCCCGCGCTGGGGTATGCCCAACCGGAAGACATCGCCGCGACGCCGCTAGAACCCTACGCTGCCGAGAATAGCAACTTGCGCCTGGGCGTCCCCCAAGGGTGGCGGGTTAGCGAATTCGGCAGGGTCGTCTCGATGTCCAACGACGAGAGCCTAACGGTTGAAGCTGACGAGGTATTGCCTCCTCTTAAAGAGGGCCGTTTTGTCATCTCGGTGGGTAGTACCACCGAAAACCGCGATGCCACAGCAGCCGAAGTGGCGGCGTTGCTCATCAGCGAGTGGGAGCAGGCTGAACCTAACGCCACCACCTATGGCGAAGTGCAGACCCTGCAAAGTAGCCCCGCTAGCACGGTCGTGCAAATCGATATTACCCACGCTGACGGCACAGGCACGCTGATTGTGGATCAACGCCCAAATATAGCCTATGTGCTGGTTGGCGCGGCCTCACCTTTCGAGCAAGCGACCATCAACGCGCTGACCCTGCGCGTGCACGAGAGTATCGACGCGCCGCCGGGGACTATCGCGGGCTTGGCTGTGGAGCCGATCAGCGGGCGTGGCGCGGCAGGCCAGGTGCGCATCCTCGCGCCCACAGATTGGGAACACGACATCCTCATGGATGATCCGCAAGAAGGCGATATTTTGCTCATCAGCGATTGGGATATCGAATTTACGGGCGACGACCCGGTCATGCAACCGGGCGATTTTCTGGTCAGCCTATTGATTTTGCCCGACGTCGATTTCACGGGCGACCTGGCTGAGCAACTGGCCTTTGAGATCGAAGAAGCCGAGCGCGAACTAGACTATCTCTATCACGACATCATCACGACCCTAAACGGCGATTATGTGTATGTGACGTTTACGGGCGAGACCTTCGTAGGCGTGTTTGGCTATTACAGCCTGCCCGACGGCACCATCACGGATGTGATCGCCTTTGCCGCCCAGGCTGAAATCGATACCTTAGAGGCTATTCTGAACGGCCTATTGCCGACGCTGGAATACCTGCCCCCCGCAGGATGAACCGCAACCCGGCGCGCTCCTGGTGCGTATAGGGGGTTAACAAGTTCATTCAGGGAGGACAAACCATGAACGCACATGTCATTTATGATTCGGCATATGGCAACACGGCCAAAATTGCCCAGGCCATCGGCGCGGGGCTGGCCGCGCAGCATACCGTCACCGTGCTGCACCTGAACGACGCCGCGCCGGATGACCTCGCGACGCTCGATTTACTGGTGCTGGGCTCGCCCACCCAGGCCCTGAACTATACCGAAGCTATGGGCGAATTTTTGGGTCGGGTGGGCGATTTACCCGGCGTGCCCTTCGCGACGTTCGATACGCGCATTTCAATCGAGCATCTCGAGTCACGCGGGACGCGCTGGCTGATGCGCTATGTGTTGCGGCGCTATGCCGCCCGGCCTTTGGCTAACGTCCTGACGCAAAAAGGCGCGCGGCAGATCGCACCCCCGGCGGGTTTTTTCGTCACGGATACCGAAGGCCCCTTGCTGGATGGCGAACTGGCCCGCGCGACCGCCTGGGCCGAGGGGCTGGCGGTGCCAGAGCGGCCTACGCGATGAAAAAATGCTCCACGTTCACGATGATTGGCTCGATACTGAGCACCGTCCGCGCGTGGGGCAGGTAATAGACCGCGTAAAACTGGTGGGGGTCTTGCTGGTGCAGACGATAGAGTGCGATATATTGCGCGGGGGAGATGCGAAAGCCTTCCCCGTTAATTTCCACCATCGCATAACTGGCTTGTAGGTCGTAGGTGTCTCGCTTGCGCACCGGAAAACGAAAGTTGATGCGGCCTTGCACGCAGATGACCGTTTCGGCGCGCAGGTCGCGCGCCAGGGGGGTATAGTGCCGCCGTAAGAGGCCCACGCCCCCCCACACCAGGCCATACAGCGCCAGCAAACCGACCGCCATCGGCCAGCGTTCAGGGCCACCTAAGAGCATAACCGCCGCCGCGATGCTCACGATCAGCCAAGCGCCGCGCCGTTCTAGGCGGCCCGCGTGGTGGTGCAAGCGCTGGCGCTGAATGCGGCTGAGCCCGCCAGTTTGATTCCGGTAAAGATCATCATCCGAAAAGCCGAACGCCTCCGCCAGGCGCGCGGTCAGGGCCGCTTGTTCGGCGTGAAGACCATCCCGAGAGCGGCGGCGCAGGCGAAGCGTCATGCGGTGGTTTGCCGGTTTAGGAAGGCATCCACATCGGCGCGGGTGGGCAGGCTGGGCTGAGCGCCAATTTTGGTCACAGAAAGGGCCGCCGCCGCTGCCGCGAATTCTGCCGCCTGGTGCAACGAACGCCCCTCGGCCAGGGCCAAGCCCAGTGCGGCGTTGAAGGCATCCCCCGCCCCGGTAGAATCCACGGCTTGCACGGGGTAGGCGGGCACTTTGACATGCCCCAAACTGCCCGCGACTTGTGCGCCGTTAGCGCCTTCGGTCATCACGACGCTTTGCGCGCCCAGGCCCAGCAAACTCTGGGCCATCATGCTATCTTCGTAGAGCGCATCGCCCAATAATTGCCCGGCCTCGGTCAGGTTGGGCGTCAGCACGCTGATTTTTTCTAGCAGGGCGCGCGGCAGAGGTTGGTAGGGGGCTGGGTTCAGGATAATCGTACGGCCCGCTGCATAGGCGATGTCCACGGCCCGCTGAACAGTTTCTAACGGCGTTTCCAATTGCAAGAGCACCACATCCGCGCTCTGGATGGCCTCGGCCTGGGCGTCAATGTCGGCGGGGGAGAGGGCATGGTTAGCGCCTGGGACGACAATAATGCTATTTTCGCCATTATCCGCCACGCCGATGAGCGCGATGCCGGTTGTCATGCCCGTGGTGCGCAGTACGCCGTGTGTAGCGATGCCCGCCGCGCTATAGGCCAGGATGCACGCCTCGCCGAAGGCATCTGACCCCACGCGCGCGACGAAGGTCACATCCCCGCCCAGGCGCGCCGCCGCGACGGCCTGATTGGCCCCTTTGCCGCCCATGGCTTGCATAAAATCAGCGCCGATGATCGTTTCGCCGGGTTCGGGAATATACGGCACGCGCGCGACCAGATCGACGTTGGCGCTACCAATAACGGTGATTTTAGTCATCGGGTCTTTATCCTTCTTTAGGGGACGGGTTACAACTGTGATCTTACCAGATTCGCGCGTTTCGTGCCTGTGTTGCCGAGGCGATTCCCAGGGCGATTGCATCAAATTGGGCCTTGGCAGAGATTTTGGGTCTTTGGGCGTATTGCTCATATGGTTAGTTCGTGTAGGGGCGCGGATGTGCTTGCATCCCGCTTGCGGGGCCTCGCCCCTACGGATTGAACGCATTTTGACCTTATTTGCCCCCTTGTGAACCAAAAATTTTTGATGCATTTGCCCTGCGTATGGGCCCCAGGGCGATTGGGCGATTGTCTGGCCATCCGCGCGGCCAACCTGTATGATAGACATGACGCGCATCTTGCCCGCATATTGCCCGAAGGAGCAGCATGGCTACGCCGGATAAATCCAAAGTTTTCATCTCGTACAGTCGCCGCGATACGCGCCTGGTGGAAGCCCTAGCGCGTGATCTAAAAGCCGCTGGCGTCACCGTCTGGATGGATCAAGCCGGGATTTCCGTCGGCGAGCGCTGGAGCGCGGCCATCCAGCAAGCGCTGGAAGAATCCTATGCGATGGTGTTGGTCGTCAGCCCAGACTCTATGGCCTCGGCCAACGTCGAAGACGAATTTACCTATTTTCTGGACGCCAAAAAGCCCATCGTGCCGATTATGGTGCGCGAGGCCAAAATGCATTACCAACTGAACCGCTTGCAGCGCATCGACTTCACCCGGGCCGACCATACCCTAGCCTACGAAGACCTCATCCGCGCGCTGTATAAAGTGGGGGTCGCGTTCGCGCCCCAAGATGACAAAATGGACGCGGCCCAGCACAGCATCATTAGCGAACTCATTCGCGAGATCGAAGCCGAAAAACGCGCCACGACCCGCCGCCGCGCCATCACGGGCGCGCTAGCCGCCGCGCTGGCCATCACGGTGCTGGTGATCGTCGGGCTCTTGATCGTCTCATCTGAGGAGGATAATGAGGGCGCGCCGCAGGCCGGGCCGGTGCTGGCCGAGTTCATCATCGGGCGCATCAACGGCCCGAATGTGCCGCTGTACGACCAACCATCGCGTGATGCGACGGTCGTGGTGGAGGCCCTGCCAGAGGGCAAGCCGGTTTTTGTATATGAACGCACGCCGGATGGGCGCTTTTTGCGCATTGAATCCGGCCTGACCGAGGAAGGTTTTGTGCTGCGCACGGATGTCGATTTCGATGACCCGGACGCGCCACAGCAAATCGCGGTGTATGTTTCGCCCACGCCCGCGCCCACGCCCACGCCCACGCCTTTCGTTTCGCCCACGCCCACCGTGACGCCCTCCCCCACGCCGGAGCAAGTCGCCTCGGCGGCGGAA
>DAOTVD010000273.1:0-9432 GCA_034437075.1 Anaerolineae bacterium | reverse complement strand
GGCGACCAGCGCCGCGCCCAGCAACCCCACCCAGCGCGGGATATCTGGAAAGGTGAGCGTAACTTGCCAATAGGTCATCACGACGACGACCGCCGCCAGGAATGTGCTAAACAGCCGCACCAAGCGCACCGCCCAGGCCGTGCCGCCCTGAAATTCTGCGCTACGATCCAGCGGATGAATCACGGCGTTGATATTGCTTTCGCTGACGACGCCAATGCGCGCGTGGGGGTTGATGCGGCGCGTTTCGGGGTAGTCGCTGGTGTCTAGCGGGCTGATAAGGATTGCCGACAATATATGATAAATGGGCGGTTGGCTGCCCTGCTGGCGCCAATCGCGCAGGTCATCGCCGCTTTGCACGGGCAAGGATAGCCCGGTTTCTTTTAGATGTTGGATAAAGGGGTAATGAAAGAATTCGTCGGAATTCTCAAAAAGCGGGCTGGCCCAGTTATACAGCAAGGCCAAGGCAAAAAAAATGGCGAGCAAAGCCGCCAATCCGCGCTGGGGGGTGTGCGTCGTCATGGCTAGAGCGTGATGACCTTGTCGGCCCGCCACAGGGCTTCCATGATGTCGTGCATCCCGCCGACGACACCCACGCCGATCTGGTCGCGCAGGTCGTAGTAATCTAAGCAGGTGCCACAGATGATGATATGCACGCCGCGCGTTTGCAGTTCCGTCAGTTGGGCCAGGATGGGCGAATCCTGGGCGGCGAGCTTGACGCCCTCTGTGTAAAGGCAAATCGCGCTAGGCAGCGGGTCGTCGCCTTCGATGAGCAGGGTCATAAAGACGGTGATAAGCTTACTTTGTAAGTCGGGCGGGGCGTCGCCCATCCCGGCCTTGTTGATGATGATGACGGTTTGCGAAGTGGTTTGGTCGGTCATGGTTAGGTTACTATGCTTCTCTTAGATTATGTCGTGTCCCTATCCTTGCCTGAATCCGGGCTGATGGGGAACAGATTTCATTTTACCCTTACCCCCCTCTAGCTCCCCGCGAATTCAGGGAGGGGCTACTCTGCGCGAGAGCAATTTCTCCCCCTGAATTCGGGGAGGGGTTGGGGTGGGGTCAGTAGATTCAAAACCCGCTTATTTCTCCACGGGCGGCGGGGCATCCTCCGCGCGTTGGCCGTTGGGCACAAAGCGGCTCGCATCAAAGGCTAGCGGCGTCTGCGCGAGCAAGGGCAAGCCCTCGCCACTATTGATCTTGAGTGTCCAATTCCGCGCGAAGCATTCATCGGGGGATGTGTGCGCGGCCTCGTTCAGGATCAGCGCGTAAGTATACGTGAAGGGGCGCGTATCGACCACCCCGCCGCCGTCGCTCAGGTCGAAGACTTCGGCCTCGCCGGTTGTTTCGTCCACGCCCACGAGCAACAGCGCCAAGTCGGCTTCTTGCAGCGTGAGGTGATACAAACCCGGTTGGGTGATCTGCACGTAATTGGCGGCCAATTCTTCAACGCCCTGGCCGCGCGGGGTGTAGGTGCCGACGCCGGGCGCTTGGGCTTCCAGGCGCACAGTCGCGTCGAAGCGCTCGCTCAGGTCATAACCCAACAGAATATTGCGCACCGCGAAGCGGCGCAAAACCTCTTGGGGCGTGGTGCCGAGGGACTCTAGCCAATTGTAATAGACCGCCATACCATCTTCTTCGGCCATGTAGTCCCACAAGCTGAGGATGGCCTGCGGCCCGTAATCCTGCGCGATGGAATCTAACAGCAGCCATTCGGCATAGATGCGCAACGAGCCATCGTTATAGCCTACGCAGTGCTGCGGCGTGCTGAACAGGTCGATGACATAGGGTGAAGCGTCTTCATCCTCGGGGAAAGTCTGGGTTTCCATCCAAGTAGCCGTCGCTTCGTAGACCCACTCTAGCCCATCATCGACATCATAGCCAAACTGAATGACATGATGAAATTCGTGGGCGGTCGTGGCCCGCATCAGCGCCAACGGATCGCGCCCGAGGCCCTCAAAATCATTGTCAATCACCAAGAAGCTATACGCGGCCCATTCTTCCTCGGTGGCGGTGTAAGGATTATCCCCCAGCAAGCCTTCGGGGCTGCTATAGCCGAGCACCCCCCCCAATTCGCCGACCACATCCATGATGTACAGGTCGAAGCGGTCGTCGCCGCCTTCGCCGCAATCGCGCGGGGGATGCGCCCAGCCTGCGCGGTCGATCTGGTATTGCATCGTCGCTTGGAGGGCAATATAAACCTCGTTGATGTAGTTTTCGGTGGCGGCGTCAAAACCCTGGGTCGTATAGTGTATAACGAAGTCATCGCCTTCGCGGCGCAAGGGTGGCCCGCTGAGTTCGGGGCGGTCTTCTAGCACGGAACAATCCGTGGGGATGAGCCCCAGGCCGAAGCGCGCCGGTCGCGCGAGGCCATCAGTAGGCAGGCGCGCGATTTGGGCCACGGCAGATGCATCGACTTCGCCGCGCTCGGCCTCGGGCGCGTTGAGGCCCACCACCAGCCGAAAAGCGCCGCCCGCGTCCCGGTCGCAGCAATCGGTGATCGCCAGGGTATAATCGCCATCTTGGGCGAAGGTATAGGCCAAGGCCGAGTTCAAATTGCCGCCGTTGTAGTCGATGTCATCGTTATGCGCGTAGACGGCATCAAAAGCGAGGTCCCCCACGCCTATGAACGTGTCGAAATCATCTGATGCGACATGCGCGTAGAGCGTATCCCCGGCTTGCATGTCCGGCAGGATGTAATAGGCCACGCCCTCAGCGGGCACGAGCGTTCCGCTTAGCCCTTGCACCACCCCTTCATCGGCTTGGGCGCGCGCTGCCGGAACGACCAGCAGCCAGCCGAGCAACAGCCATAGCAACAGGGCGCTCCAGCGCGTTAATCCCGTCATGTCTTAAGCCTTTTTCTTCTTTTGCCACAGTTTGGTCGTGCCCGGCAGGCCGAATAGATCGATGGCGCGGGCGTCGTCTTTTAGCTTGCTAGCTTTTTCGCTTGCTCCCAGCAAAGCCTCCATGATTTCGCGCACGGCGCCAAACGGCCCGGCGGCATGGTCGATATTCTCGTGCAGGGCTTTGACAAAGGCTTTTTCCTGAAAGCGCCCGAAAGCCATCATATAATCATAGGTCGTGAATTCGTTGCTGGTCATCCCTTCGATAATGTCATCGACCAGGGGTTTGAGATCATCTTTAGCAGCCATGAGGTTCCTTTCTGTGGTTGGTTTTTGGCTCCTTAAGCGAACTTGCTACGCCTAAGAGCATAGCTTATTTGGGGTCGAATGCACGAATCCTAGGCGGTTTGGCGTTTGATAATCACCAACGTTTCATCATCAAAACGCGCGGGACTACCGCTAAAGCCGTGCACGGCCTCGCGGATCCGCGCGACGATCTCGCTTGGTGATGCGCTCGCGTGGTCGCAGATGAGCGTTTGCAGGCGTTCCTCGCCAAATTCTTCTTCGGCTTCGTTGATAATTTCGGTAATGCCGTCCGTGTACATCACTAGAATATCGCCGGGTGCCATCTGGGCTGATTTTTGCTCGTATTGGGCGGCTTTGAAGATGCCGACCGCCACGCCTGCCGCGCTTAGCAAATCGCAAGCGCCCGTCTGGGCACGATACAGCAAGGGCGGATTGTGCCCGGCGGAGACATAAGCCACCTGGCCATCCTCCGGCGTGATATATGCAATGAACAAGGTAGCGAACATCCGCGAGCGTTGCTGCTCGATGAGCGCGTGATTGGCGTTGGCGATGAGTTCGCGCGGGGTTAGGCCCAACGTCAGGCCGAAGCGCAAGAGCGTCACGCACATGGCCATCAATAGCGCCGCCGGAATCCCCTTGCCAGAGACATCCGCGATAGCCGCCACCAGACGCCCATCCGGCAACACCCGAAAATCATAGAAGTCTCCGGCTACGTTGCTCATGGGCTCCCAATAGGCGGCGATTTCCCAGCCGAGGACTTCGGGCACGTGTTCGGGCAGAAAGCTTTTTTGGATGCCATGCGCGGTTTCTAGCTCTCGCGCGACCAGCTTCTGGGCCAGTTCTTGCTCGTACAACCGCGCATTCTCGATGCTAATCGCCGCTTGGGCTGCCATGGCGCTCAGCAAGCGCGCGTCCTGGGCGGTGAAGGCGTCGTCGTCGCGCTTGTTCAGCATTTGCACCACGCCGATCACCTTTTGGCGGGGGTCGCGCATGGGCACGGCCAAGATATTGCGCGTCGTGTAGCCGGTTTCGTGGTCGAAGCTGGGGTTAAACAGCGGGTGCGCGTGCGCTTCGGGGATATTGAGCGTTTCGCCCGTTTGGGCCACCGTGCCCGCGATGCCCTCGCCAATTTTAATGCGGATTTCGGGCAGTACGGCGGCGTCTTCTAATAACACGCGCGACCAGCATTCGCCGCGTTCTTCGTCCACCATATACAGGGTGCCGCGCTCCGCGCCGATGGTTTCCACAAGTTTGTCGATGATAATGCGCAGCAGTTGGTCTAGCTCGATGCCGCTGGTTAGCACCGTGCTGATGGTCTGCATAGCGCTGAGTTCTTGCGTCTGGCGTAGGCGCAAGGGCGCGCTCCGGCCTCGGGTTTGGATGGTCTTGATCAGCGTGAGCCGGTTAGGGTCGTCCGCACCGGTGCTGATGTGGCGTTCGACACCGTCCATCAAGTTATGGATGAAATGTAAGCCCATGCCGCCTTGGATGCGCGTTTCCACAGGCGCATGAATATCGAAGGGGCGGACGCTGGCGGGGTCAAACGAGCGCCCCCAATCGCTGATGGTCATGCGTAGCGAATTGCCGATAAGGTCGGCGTGAAGCGCCATCGCGCCGTCGTGTTGGTCGCTGTAGGCATGGCTGATGATGTTGGTAGCGGCTTCTTCCACGGCCAATTCCAAATCAAACAGCGTGCTTTCGTCCAAGCGCAGGCGTTGCCCCAAGCCCTGGATAAAGAATGAAATGGTGCGCAGATTCTCGCGCGTGGCTTCGACGCGCAATTCGCCGAGAAATTCAAACATGGGTGTGTTGTGGACTCCGTTGTGTAACCGCCCTATTGTAGTCGGGGATGTGCGAACAGAAAAGCATGGTTGAGGAGTAAAAAAGGCCCTAGGGCCACTCGATGAGCGCCCCAGGGCCGGGAAAATCCGCTATGCGAGCCGAATTTAGGGTGTCGTGGGTGCTTCTGGCAGGGTAACGGTCGTATTGCGCAGCATCCGCAGGGCCAGGTCACGCACGAAGTTCAGGTTATCCGGCGCAGAGATGCCCGTGATGATGATAACGCCATCTTCGGTGACTTCCACGATGGAAATGCCCGCGCCATTTTCATATTCCACATTGGTCAGCGCGATATCGCGCCCGGCTTCGTCATTCACAATCGTCACCTCGCCCAGGCTAACGGTGGCGTCCGCGCCCTGGATGATGGTCTGTATCACGGCTTGCGCGCCGGTGTCGGTTTCCAGGTCTTCGGCCATCAACTGCGCGATTTCCAGCGGGAAGGGCGTGATGGTGATGCCGTATTCGTCGCCCGTGAGTTCGGGGCGCACGGCGTCCATGTCAAAATTCTCGGTATTGGTGATCATCAGAATGCTATCCTGGAAGGTCACTTGGGCGTCGGCGGGGACTTCCGTAGCGATCAGATTATCGTCCGTTACGAAGGGTTCCAGGGTCACATCATCGGCGGCTTCGCCGGGGGTAATGATCAATGTATCATCGCCTGCGGTGGCCACGCCGGTGTCTTCTTCACGATCTGGCGCGGGGCGCACGTCCGTATCCTCGGTGGTGTCCCCTTCGACCGCATCGGCGGGGGTATCACCGTCTTCGGCCATCATATCAGCCATTTGGAATTCAGGCAGCAGCCGCAGGGCCAGATCATCAATAAATTCGGCGTTATCTGGCGCGGCAAAGGCCGTTATGAAGAAGACCGTATCTTCGCGCACCTCGCCATAGATACCGCCACTTAGGCCATCAGCCATAACGGACGCGCTGGCGATTTCGTCATTTGTTTCGCTGACTTCGGGTGTCTGGAAATTGCCAAGTAGCTCGGTGAAGACCGTCACAGCTTCGATAGCGGTGGGCTCTTCCAGGCCGAGCAATTCAATGGGGAAGAACGAGAAGGTCATCGCGGATTCGTCGCTTTCGAGTTCAATGGTGGTCAGGTCGCCTTCCATCATCAGGACGTCTTCGCTAGAAGCAACGGTGACATTATCCGCGCCTTCGGCGGCCTGTACAGTCCATTCGGCAGGGGCTTGCAGGCTGACAGACCCGCTGCTCAGGTCAAATTCGTAGGTTTCAAGTTCGATTTCATCCGCAGACGTTTGGGCCGCTACGGCGGCAGGTAGCGCCATCAGCACCACGATCAATAGCAAATACGGGATTCGTTTCAGCATAATGTCCTTGAGGATTAGGGTTACACACATCTTCACCCTAAAACACGCGGGATGCCCGGTGCAAGCCTTCAGGTAAAAGTTGGGGAAAATGGCCCAGGTCAAACGGGCCTTTCGGGCCGTTAAGCATATAAATGAAAGAGCCTCGGATGAGACATCCGAGGCTGGGGAGATGTGGCGCGCGAGCTTTAGCCCAGAGGAACGGCGCTCCGCAAGGCGTCCAGCAGGCGCAGCAAGCTCAGGTTGCGGCGGGCTGTGCCGAAGCTCTCGACATTGGCTTGCGTGAGTTGGGCATTTTGGCCCGCGCCCGGCGACGTAAGCGTTAAGTCCGTGTTGACTTGCCCTTCGGGGATCGCGCGCGCCAGATTCCACAGAGGCAGGGCGTTGGCCTCTGCCAGGGCGACGATGCTCGCGTTATACGGGCCAACGACGGACGGATCGCCGGGTAGGGTCGTCAGTACGGGGATTGCCCCACGCGCGACGAGTTCATCCAGCACGGCCTGGTAATCCGCCGCGAAGGCTTCCGGCGGGGTGCCGTTTAGGGCATCATTACGCCCGACTGCCACCACGGCCACGCTCGGCTGCTGGAAGATAGCGCTACACGCGACCGGGTTGGGTGCCTGGGCGCAATCGCCCGCGTTATTGGCCGCGTTCAGCAAATCCGCGACTGTCCAACCGGGGTCGGTGGCGCGTGCGCCGCCTTCCGCCAAGACGCTGGCCTCGCCCCCACCCACAGGCTGATTCAGGTAAGCCGTCAGGGTGGCTTCTAGGCCAGGCGCGGCGCTCAGGTCATAGCCTGCCGTGGCAGCATCTGCCAAGAAGGCCCCCGGCGGCGTGTCGCCCACAACGATCACGCTAGTGGCGAGGGCCTCGCTATTGGCCGCGATGGCCTGAATGTTGTTCAAGGTGTCACCGTCTAAGGGCGGGATGACCGGAATGCTGGCTAGGTCTGGCCCGGCGGGTAGTTCTTCGGCGGGCGGTTCTTCCGCCGGGACGACCTCCACGGCGAACACTGCCGACGCCGATGCGGCTGCCGGGTCGGTGACCGTCACCGTGATATTGGCCGTACCGGGGCTGGCACCAAAGACCACCACCGCACCGGCGTCGTCCACTTGCACGGCGGCGACCGATTCAGCGCTGCTGGTGGCGTTGACCGTCAAGGGGTCGTCATTCGGGTCATTGGCTTGCACGGCCACGGGCAAAAAGGTATCGACCGTCATTTGCTGGTTGGCGATGGGTTCTATGGTGGGGGCGGCATTGGGTTCGGGCGCTTCGCTGACCGTCACGCTGAACTCGGTGCTGGCTGTGGCGCCGGTGCCATCCGCGACCACAATGGTCACGGTGGCCGTCCCCGGCGAGATACCCGTCAGGCGCACGCTGCCTTCGTCGTCCGCTTCGGCAGTGACGATTTGGCTGGCGCTACTGGTCACGGACTCGAAAAAGGGCCGCGTGCCTTCGGGGTCGCTCGCTTGGACAGGTACGTTAATCGTCTGATCCACTTCGACTTGTTGTTCTGGAATCGGCTGAATTACCGGGGGGGCGTCCGGCGTGGGCGTGGGCAAGTCTTCGACCCGCACCTCAAAGACCTCGGAGGTCGTGCCGCCTTGGCCGTCGGTCACGACGACATCGATGGTGGTCGTCCCCGGCGAAACGCCCGTCACGAGCAAATTACCTTCGCCGTCAATCTCGACCCGCGCGATTTCTGTCGCGTTACTGGTGGCGGAGTCGAAGAAGGGCCGGAAGCCTTCGGGGTCGCTGGCTTCCAAGGGCACGATGATCGTCTCGTTCAGTTGCACCGTCTGATTCGGGATAGGTTGCACCACTGGCGGCGCATTCGGGGTGGGCGTCGGCAGTGCTGGGACGGTGACCTCGAAGCGTGTGGTGGTCGTGCCGCCTGCGCCATCTGCGATGACAACGCTCACGGTGGCCGTCCCTGGCGAAACGCCCGCCAAGCGCACATTCCCTTCGCCGTCCGACTCGGCCACGACGATTTCCGTAGCACTGCTAGAGACATCCTCAAAGAAGGGTTGCCGACCTTCGGGGTCGCTGGCTTGCACGGGCACGATGATCGTCTGGTCAATTTCGACCGATTGGGCCGGGATAGGCTGCACGACGGGCGGCTCATTGGGCGGTGGCGGTTCGACCGTCACACCGAAGCTCGTTTCGGCGGTTTGGCCTGCCGGGTCGGCGACCGACACGCTGACGGTGGTTTGGCCCGCCGCGCGCCCGATGAGGGTCAGGCTCAATTCGCCGGGCTGGATCTCTACAAGGTCGGGGTTGTCGGCTTCCGCGCTCAGGATGCTCACAGCTTCGCCTTCGGGGTCGCTGACGGTTAGCGAGACGGTCGTTTGCTCATCTGCGCGCAGGGTTTGGTCGGGGATATTTTCGATACTGGGCGGTTCATCCGGCGGGGGAGGCAGCACCAGGGCGTCGAATTGCGTGCTGGTGGTCAGGCCCGCGCCATCGCTGACCGTCAGCGTGATGGTCGTGCGCCCTTCCGAAACGCCCGTCAACAGGATAGCGCCTTCGCCATCGGGTTCAGCGGTGACGATTTCCGTGCTGCCGGATTCGACATCCGTTAAGAAGGGCCGCGTGCCTTCGGGGTCGCTGGCTTGCACGGGCACGCTGATCTGCTCACCAACGGGCACTTCCTGGGCCGGGATCGTCTCGATAGCGGGCGGGTCGTTGGGCACGGGCGTGGGGTCTTGCACCACCACACGGAAGCGCGCGGTCGTGCGGGCGCCTTCGCCATCAGCAAATGTGGCTACGACATCCACCTGCCCGCGCGAGATGCCTTCCAGGCGGATATTGCCATCGCCATCCGGCTCGGCGGCTACGATTGCAGTGCTGCCGGACTGAAGCTCAGCGATGAAGACCTGCGTGCCTTCGGGGTCGCTGGCTTGCACCGGAACAATGGCCGTTTCGCCCGTCACCAGGGTTTGATCTGGGATAGGCTGCACCACGGGCGGTTGATTCGGTGCGGGTGGTTCTTCCGTCGGTGGTTCGGTGGGCTCCGGGGTGGGTTCCTCAGTTGGCTCCTGGGTCGGCGGTTCGGTGGGCTCCGGGGTGGGTTCCTCAGTTGGCTCCTGGGTCGGCGGTTCGGTGGGTTCCGGGGTGGG
>DAOTVD010000272.1:0-3085 GCA_034437075.1 Anaerolineae bacterium | reverse complement strand
AGCGGATATTGATGACCTCAATCGGGCGATCCGGCATGGCGTAACCATAGTGTGCGGCGTGCTGCTCATGGAAGATTGCGGCTAGAGTCGCGACATCCTCAAACGGAACAGGCAGTTCATATGATTGCCCCGTGTAACGCAAATCGGCTATGGCGCGCATCTCTATATCCTGTGCGGATGCGCCTTCCGCTCTTAGGTCGGCTTGCCCTTGCTGGATGAGCGCTGCGCGTAGGGCCGCTAGCCGCTCTAAGAGCGTATCATCTAATTCTGATAGGATGGGGTGCGTATAATCACGTTGTATATCAGCCAGTAGCAGGCCCAATGCGCACATCACCCCTGGATACCGAGGAACGAGAACGCGCGGCATATCTAAGCGCGTTGCGAGATCGCAAGCGTGCAGAGGCCCCGCACCCCCGAAAGCCATCAGCGTGAAATCACGCGGATCGTAGCCGCGTGCAATGCTCACGCGGCGCAAGGCGCGCTCGATGTTGGCATTGGCCACTTCCAGAATACCCAGCGCGACATCCTGCACGCTACTCCCGAGGTGAGCCGCCAGCTGTTGGGCGAGTATCTCCGCCGTATTTAGGCTTAATGTTAAGTTGCCGCCAAGAAAATGGTGGGCATCCAGGCGCCCGACCAGCGCATTGGCATCACTAACGGTCAAATCTGCCCCGCCTAGGCCATAAATCGCGGGGCCGGGGTGCGCTCCCGCGCTGTGAGGCCCAACCCGCAATGCACCGCCCGCATCAATCCGCGCGATAGACCCGCCCCCTGCGCCTACTGTTTCGATATCGATGACCGGAAAACGTAACGGTAACGTATCGATTTCTGTATGGCTCCGGCGGCGGGGTTCGCCTGGGCAGAGGGCTACATCTGATGACGTGCCTCCCATATCGAAAGTCATCACGTTTGGGAAGCCTGCGACTGATGCCACATGATGCGCCCCGATGACCCCCGCTGCTGGGCCACTGAGCGCCGTCTGGACGGCTTCACGCCGAGCGGTTCCTGCCCCCACCACGCCACCATCGGATTTCATCATCAGCAAACGAGCGCTGGACGGTAAAGCCTCCTCCAGTTGATGCAAATAGCGACCCATTACAGGGCGCACATATGCATCCAGCGCGACAGTACTAGCCCGTTCGAATTCCCGAAATTGGGGTAACACCGCCGACGATAGCGAGATATTGTCGGCGGGCAGAATGCCGCGCGCTAGGATATGATCGCGCGTTTGTTCTTCGTGAACCGGATTCAAAAAACTGTATAGATAGCAAATGGCGATGGCTTCGACACCTAGCGCTAAGATGTCATCCAAGATGTGGTCTAGCGCGACCAGGTCTAAGGGGTGGATAACCGTTCCATTGGCGTCAAGCCGTTCGGGAACATCAAAACAGTGCTCACGGGGGATGAGGGCAGGGGGCAGTTGGGGCTGAAGCGCATATAAAGCAGGGCGATTTTGGCGGCCAATAGCCAAAATATCCCGAAAGCCAGCGGTTACGAGTAAAGCTGTGCGCGCACCTTTACGTTCTAGGATGGCATTTGTCGCGACTGTGCAACCATGCGCGATGCGCGCATCGGTTGCTGCTTGCAAGGTCTCCAAGCCTTGCAACATCGCCTCGGCGGGATTCTGCGGCGTGCTCAACCGTTTATGAACGATCAGGCGGTGGCCATCGCTGTGGATGAAATCCGTAAATGTGCCACCAATATCTACCCCGATATATGATTTTCGCATAGTCAATTAAAACCAGCTAAGGTTATTTTAATCAATTTCGTATAGTGATTTTAGCAAACACAAATAAAATCACGTCATCCGAGCATATAAGAGGTCTTTCCAACGCGCCGCATCGATTTCCCAGCAGACCGTCACTTGGCTGGTGGACTGTATTATAGGCCGCCACATCGCGATACTCTCATCTTGCTCATTCACGACGCCAAGCTGATCAACAACCGTCATGCCGCGCGTATGTGTGCCGACGCATTCTATTTCAACATAATGTTGGCTACTGCGGGTGCATATGCTCGGATCAATCGCGACGGCCATCGCCACAGGGTCGGGTAGGCCCAGGCCAGGGTCGCCAAGCCATTCGCGATTGGCCTTTAGCGCATGGGCATTACAATCGATAGCGAAATGCGCGTAGGGCGTATTGATGGTGCTTTTGCAGTAGTCCATTTCTTCTTCGGTCAGGTTTGCAGCGCCTCGGCAGAGCTCCCAGCCCACCATTTCGATAGGCAAGCCCGAGCGAAAGACCATGCGCGCGGCCTCTGGGTCACACCAGATGTTGTACTCTGCTGCGGGGGTCACATTGCCGACCGTATTCGCCGCGCCGCCCATCACCACACACCGACTGACATTCTGAATTATTTCGGGCGCACGCGCGACGGCCAACGCCACGTTCGTCAATGGCCCCAGCGTCACCAAAATAATGCCTGGGTTCGCCAGAATATGCTCGATCAACGCATCAACCGCATGCGTACTTTCAGCGGGCCGTTGTGGCGCGGGGTAATTCATATCCCCCATGCCATCTTGGCCGTGGAACCATTGCGCGTGGTAGCGTTCACGTACCAAGGGCTTATGCGCGCCATCGTATACGGGAACGTCAGCGTCGCATAACTCAACAGTGTATCGAGCATTGATGCTACCCTGCGGCACGTCCACATTACCCGCTACAATGGTAATTGCTTTAACGTCAATATCTGGTGTGCGCAAGGCCATCAACAACGCGACGGCATCATCTGACGCCGTATCGGTATCAATAATCATGCTGCGTGTCATTTGTGTGTCTCCCTAATCTGTATGTCACTAGATGTCACTAGGCACGGGCAAACCTTCCAGGGCCATAATTTTGAGTGCATTGGTTGTGGGGGAAGGCCCCGGCCTGAGGATGTAATCGAAAATCATTTGGCCATCTTGCACATCTTCTCGAAAATGATAATTGCTTATGAATGGATTGTCGTCGGCTAAACTGACAAGTTCCAAATCGTGGGTGGCAATCAAGCCGACCCCGTGCGCCTTTTGTAGGCGTTGAATGTACGCCTGACTGCCGAGCAAGCGCTCGCGGTTGTTGGTTCCTCGGAAGATTTCATCGAT
>DAOTVD010000271.1:0-9428 GCA_034437075.1 Anaerolineae bacterium | reverse complement strand
CCACAATACTGGTGAGGATTTTTTCTTGCATGGTGGCCTGCTTTTCGTTCAACTGCCCCACCATTGGTAACATATCCAAGAAACCTTTGGCGGCGGTCAAGGGCGAGCGCAAATCGTGCGAGACTGTCTGCAAAAACATCTGCATATTGTCGTTGAGCCGCTTAAAGTGACTGACATCCGCCAGAATGAGCAGATGCCCAAAATGAGGCGTTTCGAGCAAGACAGGCTGGTATTGGCGCTCATCGTGGCTCAGAAAAAGCCGATGCCGGTCTTGAAGTTGGGTATTGCGGACTAACTCCAGCAGTTCCGGCTCTTGGACGACCTGCTCAAACGGTTGCCCCAGCACATCCTCTGCCGAAACCTGCAAGATCATCTCAGCAGCGGCATTAAATTCATGCACCGTGCCGGATGTATCCATCAGGATGACGCCATCTCGCATACTGGCTAGGATCGCGCGCAATTGCCGTACCTGCACCAACAATTCCTGATTCTGAACGGCTAACGTGTCGTTCTCTTGGCCTTGCGAGAGCACCACATGCAATTGATGCAGAATTAACTCCAGCCAATACGCCATCTGCGGGCTGATTTCCGGCGTTTCAGGGGCTACCAGCCATAACACGCCGACATTTTGCCCCGCTACCTGAACCGGGCACATCACCAGCGCTTGCATCTGAGCCCTACGTAGCGCTTCTTGCAAGGGCTCGGGCGCTTGCTCTACCGACCATACGCGCGGCTCGGCATCGGGGAAATCCGCATGCCCAGCAGGCCAGGCGAAAGGCGCCTGAGCGATGGTCTGGGTAAGCTCGGCCTGGCCTGCCCACGCTTGGGGGCCGCTAGGCCAAATGTTAAGGCCAGCCATCGGCAGCCCACTGACCATCAACGCCACTTCTAGGAGCGATTGCGCACTCCGAACGGTCAAGCCTTGCGTGCTCAATTGGCGCACAGCGGCCAGATAGGTCTGCTGGGTTGTGCTAAGCGGGTCGGAGTCAATCTGTGTATTGGTCATGGTCGCCTTGACTGACAATTCTTTCTGGGTGCCGAAGTTGCCTCTAACTATACAACGGGGAGGAAGCACTCGACAAGCACAGACCCCCACGAATTGTTATATTTACGTATGGACGCCCGTGTTGCACCCCCCGATTTTACGTGCTAAACTGCCCAAATACTTGACACTGTATCCACATACCCGCCCTATTGCGGACAACATTCAGCAGGATAATCGAGGACACCATGCCAGAGAAAATTCTAGTGGTTGACGATGATACCGATAGCCTTAAGCTGATCGGGTTAATGTTAAAGCGCCAGGGGTATGAAGTCATCGCAGCCAACGCTGGGCAACCCGCCTTGCAAAAAGCTTATGCCGAACAGCCAGACCTGATTATTCTGGATGTCATGATGCCCGACCTAAGCGGTTATGAAGTCACGAAACGCTTACGCGAAGAACCCACCACTGCTGATATTCCGATCATCATGTTTACGGCCAAAACCCTGGTTGATGATAAAGTGGCTGGCTTCGAAGCGGGCGTAGATGACTATCTGACTAAACCCACCCATCCTGCCGAACTGGCCTCTCGGGTAAAGGCGGTGCTAGGTCGTCGCCAGAGCGCACGCAACGTTAGCGGCGCGGGGGCACAAGGGTTATCTATGGGGTTCCTGGGGGTAAAGGGTGGCGTCGGTACGACAACCTTGGCGGCGAGCATGGGCGCGCTCTATGCCAAAAGCCGATCGACCGTGCTGGTCGATATTCGTCCCGGCCAAGGAACCCTGGGGCTGCAAATGGGCGCCACCCGTGCGCAGAGCCTGGCGGCGGTGCTCAGCCAGCCCATGGCCCAGATCAACCAGCAATTGCTACAAGACCATATCGCCCAACATTCAAGCGGCTTATATATGTTGCTGTCGTCCATTAACCCCCAAGAAGTGCAACTGAATTATTCATTAGACGCGCTCAGCGAGCTATACCGCCAGCTACAAGGTATGTTCGACTATCAACTTTACGACCTGGGCGCAGGGCTTAACCGGGTCAATGTGCGCTTACTGCGCGAAGTCGAGCGCCTGGTGTTTGTCATCGAGCCCAACGAAGTCGCGGTCCTGTTGGGGCGAAGCATCCTGGAAGAACTGCAAAACCTAGGCATGGGGGCGGGCAAAATCTCGCTCGTCATCGCCAACCGTGCCCAATCTAACCTACAGATGCCCTGGCAAGAGGTAGAAAGTGCGCTGAACCATGAGGTCAGCGCGATCATCTCGCCAGCACCCGATATTGCCTACCAAGCAGCCGAAGCCAATGCCCCTATCACGAGCTTCCAACCCGAATCGATCATCGCTGGGCAGATTAGCAAATTGGCCGAGGAATTGACCAAGCGAGGAGGCTAAAGATGTCCCAGGCGGAGCTCGAACGCGCCGCCGCGCTGGTGTGCGATGCGGAATACAGCATCGCGTTAACCGGGGCCGGCATGAGTACCCCCTCCGGGATTCCGGACTTCCGCAGTCCGGAATCCGGTTTATGGGCCACATTCGACCCCATGACGGTAGCCAGCCTGGCGGGGTTTCGCCAAGCACCAGAGCGCTTTTTCGCCTGGATGCGTAGCCTCGCGCCGGCTTTTTTGCACGCCACGCCCAACGCCGCCCACGTGGCCCTGGCTCAGCTAGAAAGCCTGGGCAAGCTCCAGAGTATCATCACTCAGAATATCGACATGCTGCACCAACAAGCTGGCTCTCAGAATGTCTATGAAGTGCATGGCCATTTACGAGAAGCCACCTGCATTAGCTGTTTCAAACGGTTTGACCTGCCGCCCTTGATGCAAGCCTTTGTCGATGACCCCGCTCAATCGGCGATTCGTTGCGCGTGTAACGACCCCCGCGCACCATCCATCTTAAAGCCGAATGTGATCTTGTTTGGCGAGCAGCTTCCGGCGCGCGTGCTAGAATCCGCCCAACGCGCCACGCGGCGCTGCGACCTGATGCTCGTGGCAGGGTCATCCTTGGAAGTCTATCCGGTGGCCGATTTTCCGCGTAAAGCGTTAGCCCATGGGGCACGGCTTATTCTGGTGAACTACCATCCGACATCCTATGATAAAATGGCCGACGTGGTCATCCAGGGGAATGTAGCTGAAGTGCTGCCCCGCCTGGTCGATCTGGTGCGCACGCGCCTGGCAAAATGATAGCTGTAGGAAATAGCGAAAGGAGAAGCAACGCGGCGGCGGTCGTGTTGCAGATGTCGTATGAGCAATGACTCAACGCCTGGCGATTTTCAAGTCAGCAAATATCTTCAATTGATGGCTCGCTACGAGCGCCTGATGGAAATCACACGGCAGCTCAATTCCGTTTTAGACCTAAACACCTTGTTGTTACGCATCATTGACGCCAGTTGCGAATTAACCCGCACTGAACAAGCCTCTATTCTGTTAATTGACCCCAACTCAGGCGAATTACGTTTCGAGGCTTCGTCTAGCCTGAGTGGTGGCGCGATGGAAGAAATTGTCGTCCCGATGGAAGGTAGCCTGGCAGGCTGGGTTGCGACCCATGGCGAGCCGGTGCTAGTGGAAGACACCAAAACGGATGACCGTTTTTTCAATAAGGTTGACCAGACGATTCAGTTCGAGACCAAAAACTTGCTGGGCGTCCCGATGATTGCCCACGGTAAAGTAATCGGCGTGGTGGAAGTCATCAACAAGATCAATGAGGACGAGCCCTGGACGGAAGACGATGTGAATACGCTGTCGGCCTTGGCGGCCCAAGCGGCCATTGCCATCGAAAACGCGCGGCTATTCCAGCAAAATGACTTCGTAGCCGAAATGGTGCACGAACTGCGCACCCCGCTGTCGGCACTTAAACTAAGCGCGAATCTACTCTTGCGCCCGACGCTGGCGGAAAAAGCGCGCGAAGATGTCGTACGCACCATGAGTGGTGAAATTGAACGCCTCATCAGCTTAACCACCAGCTTTTTAGACCTCGCCAGGTTAGAATCGGGCCGCGCGCGCCTGGAACTGGAAGATTTCGACATTGTAGTGCTCATCCAAGAAAGCTTGCAGGTTGTCTCGCACCAGGCCGAAGACAAACATGTAACGCTGAAAACCCAGGGTGATGCGGTGAACGTGCATGCCGACCGGGGCAAGGTCAAGCAAGTATTGCTCAACCTGATGACCAATGCTATCAAATACAACAAAGCTAGCGGTGGCGAGGTAATCGCTGCGGCGCGCTATGTAGACGCTTCGCAAGAATACTGCCTCATCAGCGTACAGGATACAGGCTTGGGCATCTCGGAAGAGGACCAAAAGCGGATGTTTCAGAAATTCTTTCGCGTGTCGGATACGGCAGAGCAAGCCCAGGGTACGGGATTAGGCTTGGTCATCGCTAAGCGCATTGTGGAAGCCCATGGCGGGGATATGTGGTTAGAGAGTGAGCTAGGCGTAGGCACCACATTTTTATTTACGTTGCCCACTCACGAAAGCGTTGTGCATCGGCGGCTGAGCCAACCCGCAGACGATTAAGGCACATCAGGCGCGCGCTCCACAAAACGATAGTAGCGCCCTTCGATCCGCTCATATTCGTAATGGCGCGCCCGGGCAGCGCTGCTGGGGCTATCGCCTTGCAAGGCACATGCCCAGCCAAAATCCAGATCATCATCACCGACATTAAAAATGATGGTGGATCGCACCCGAAATGTGTCAACCGTGTCTCTCAGCACACCCAGGTCTAATTCAGCTTCATCATAGACAATTTCGCCCGCCGCTGCTGTCTGGTTATGCAGATCATCGCACGCGGCCCGAAAGTCCGTATAGGCTGCATCGTAGGACATATTCAGCCGCGCGGCAACTGCCCTTTCGAAGACATTTGGCATGATCCAAACGCCCCCCGCAAACAAAAACATCCCTAAGAGGACCAATATAACCGAACGAGGCATAAATACATCACGACGCCTTAGCGTAGCGACCGTCACTTTGAGTAAGTTAAAGCCCATCAACGCGAGCATGAGCAGCAGCAGGGTCTGCAAGAGTTGCAGCCCGAATTGAAGCTGAAACAGAAGTTGTGGCGCAACGATACCCCCTAGAAGGCGCAAAGCCACATGCAACGCGAGCATAAGCACCACAGCGCCAATCCCCATCCCGAGATGGCTGCGCACAATCGGGTGTTGATTTTCTAAAAAACGTTGCCAGGCATCAAACATGCCTCAATCTCCATCTATTCCCAGGTAAAGCGATACTCCGCCGAGCGCGGGCCGACCGGCACAAACAGGCCGTCTTCACCCTGGCGCTGCACCGACACCCACCAGACGACATCCCGCGCGATGCCATCAGTTGGGACGTAATCGAATGGCACATCAATGAATGTATCTCTAGTGGCGTCAATAAAGAGCGTGCCCGCCGTGCGGTCTTCCAAGTTGACGACATAGTATTGGTCGGGCTGCAAGCGCCCCACAGATACCCACTGCAAGCGCATGGTGCCGCTCACGGTATCGCCCCCAACTGGATAGACGCCCAAGGGCGCGCGCAGTGTCGGGGTAGGCGTTGGTGTTTCATCCCCGGTGGGGCGCTGCGTGCCGGTGGGCGCGGGGGTGGGTGCGGGGACATTATAACAGCGCCCTTCTACAATCAACGGCGGATCAGGGCAAGACCCCACATCTGAGCCACTAAAATCGCAGCCACTACAGTTCAGCCCATCTGGCAAGGGATTCATCTCGCAGATTTGGCGCGGCGAAGACCCCACGCGCAACGCAATACTGGTCAGGGTATCGTCACTTTCGGCGCAATATTGCCCGATTTCAAAGAACGGCGTTCCAACAAACGGGGACGTTGCCATGGGGGTAGCCCCTTCGGGCACGAAATCCGGCTGGCCGGTAGGGCGCGGTACCAGCACCACTTGCCCTGGGCTACCCAAGGCGCAACGGGTCATCTCGTTTAGCTCGTAGAACTCTTGCAAAACATCCAGATCGACATGCCCATAGCCATACACAATACTGATGCAATCATCGCCAGGACGAATAGCATGCTCAAAGGGGCCAGGCGTGCCGGTGGGCGTCGGCGAGCCCGTCGGCGGCCCCAAGGTGGGCGATGGGGTAAAAGTCAGCGTCGGCGGAAAAGTGGCCGTCGGTGGAACACCTGGCTCGGTTGGGGCGCGCGTCGCGGGTGTCGCGGGCGTCGCGGATGTTGTAGCCGTCGGCGCCACGGTGGGTTCGGGCGGCGCGACCGTCGGCTCTTGGGTATCTTCTTCGGCAGGCGCACAGGCCGCTAATACAAGCAACACGCCTAGAAAAGCGATCAAAAATTGGCGCTTCATCACGATGCATCCTCCGGCGCGCGGCCTTGCCAAAAGAACTCACGCGCTTGTGTGGCATAGCGTGGATCAGCCAGTGTAACCCCATCCACGAAGCCCAGATTCGGTAACCCGGTCGGCGTCTCGCGCCATTCAACATCCAACGCGAAGGACAAATCACATAACTCCAAACCCGAAGCATGGACGGCTACCGGCCCTTCGGTGGTGGGAAATGGCGTGAGTTGCGCGAGATTGACCGTCCATTCATAAGCTTCAAAAGTCGGCTCATCCGCCTGCCAATCTGACGGCAAGTCGAACAACAAATCGCAGGTGATGCCCGTATACGTTTGGCCAGAATCGAGATGCGTAACGGTCACCTGATAAACTTCGTCGGTTCCCAAGGTGCCCGTTGTCGCCCAGCGCAAGGTGACAATCTGCGACGCGGGTAGGTCGGCCCCATCCGGGGGGGCAAAGGCCGAGGGCACATTAAACGTAGGGGTGGGGCTGGGGGTCGGCGTTTCGCTGCCAGAAGGTGTGGGCGGGATAGTTGGCGTCGCGGTGGGCGCAGGTACCCGAATACGCTGCCCTTGGAAGAACATCACTGAGCAATTCGGCCCACCAAAGCGCTCGCCAAAATCGCATTGCAAAAAATCAACTTCGGGGTTGATTTCCGAGAGTAGCGTCACGTCAATGTTGTACATCGCCACAATATCAAACATCGTTTGGCCAGATTGGATGATGTGAAATTGCAAGTTAGAGTCCAGCGTAGGTTCCGCCGCCACTTGACGACGCTCCACCAATTCTTCCACAGAGAGATCGGCAATATCTTGTGGCGCGGCAGCATCAGACGGTTGGGACGACTCGCCTTCGGCATCTGGCAGAGGCGTTGGGCGTGGGATTTGTAGCTCCTGGCCGATTTGCTGGCAGGAGTCGCACGCTAGGCCGTTGAGTTCCACAATCTGCGGGATAATTGCCAGATCACGATGCCCGCAGACTGTCGCCAGGCCATAGAGTGTATCGCCTTCGCGCACGGTCACCACACACGGGCCGGGCGTTTCGGTGGAGGCAATCGTCGGCGTGACGGTGGGCAACGGTGGCGGCGGTGTCCGCGATATGGTAGGCGTAGGGCTGGGTTGAAACATAAAATACAGCGCCGTGAAGGTCAAGTCTGGGGTGGCCGTATCGGTTCCCAAGTCTTCAAGAGTGGTTTGCCCCCCACGATTCGGGCTTGGGTCGTCATCAACTGCCCAGGTAAAGGCCAGAAATACCCCGCCCGCAGCCAACACCCCCACCAGTAAGACGCCAACGATGAGATACGCCATGATGGGCGCACGCGCGACCATCAGATCATCTTCGCCCATTTCAGAGCGATAGAAGCCGTTGATGGGCTGTTCGTCGTCCTCAGTGGTGGCAGACGCAAAGGCACGGCCCGTTAAGCGTGCCCCACAAATGGCACACTCGCGCACCTCGGCAGGATTAATGGCCCCGCAGATTGGGCAAGTTTGTTGGTCAATCGTCATAGCGTGGCGATTATACCAACCCGCTTATAGGCTGTACATGTGCGTCACAGGAGCGTGGGCCATGGGCAGAAGAAACACGGGCCAGGCGTACGCCTCATTCTTCGGCCTTGGCCGCCATAAAAATATTAAAACCCGCTTGGCGCGCGGCTTCTTTGATTTCTGGATCGACACTGCGATCATGCAAGGCTTGTAGGGCATCCAACGCAGGTTTGGCCATTGCCCCCATCGCTTCAAGTTGCGCGATAGCATCCAGCAACACATCTGGGCGATTAGCGCGCAAACGGGATATGTGATATTCGATTATTTTTTCTTCTGCACTCGGCATAGTCAACTCCTGCGATTCATCGCGGACGATTGTGCTTGTGTTGTTGCGCGCGTTGCAGTATCTCCGCCGCGCGGCGCCGTTCGGCTGGGCTGGCTCCCTGGCTGGTTTGTTCGCGGCGTAGGGCCTGGAAGTAGATCACTTTGCCGGCTTGTTGCGCAGCAGCACGCACCTCTGGTAATCCTTCCGTAGCAAAGACCTCGGCGAGAAGCGGCAAGGCACGCACATCGCCCATAATCTCTAGTTCTCGGATCGCGCTCAGACGTGCTTCGGGGTCGGGCTGTTGCAGTTTGCGCGCCCACACCGTAATATGAAATTCAGCCATCAGCATCCCAAAATGTGTCGGATAATCCGGCATCCAGTAAATCCAAATCAGCAACCGACGGCGGGCTTGATGAAGCGTGTCTGGGGACCTCGTGTTGCCCGGATGAGCGGTCTACATGCCAATTATCGATGCCAGAGACACTTTCACTCTGCTGGCGCATGGTTTCAAGCCATTGTTCTTGCACGGCTTTTCCCGAGCCTGCGAAGTGCGTTTGAATCGCCTCAGCGGTGCTATAGCCCCGTTGCTGAGCAGCATAGAGTATTTGCCCCGCCCATTGCGCGGTTTGGCGTACTGCCGCGTCATCGTCTTGGGTATACAACACATAGACCGCATCTAGCGCGCGTGTTTCTTCTAGCATCGCCAGAACGCGCAACGCGGTTAGACGCTCCTGGGGCTCGGCAGCGTGCAATTGGGTGATTATTGACTGGAAAATCATAGCACTCGCCAGTATATCACAAGCTGAAGAACTACGAGTATGCTCACCCGAGATAGGCGGCTACCACCTCGGTATCATGTTGTAATTCGGCAGCCGGGCCGTGCAGGCGAATCGTGCCGCGTTCCAGGATATAAGCGTAGTCCGCCACACCCAGCGCTTTACGCGCGTTCTGCTCTACCAACAAGATGGTCATGCCTTGCTGCTGAATGCGCCGGATAATCTGAAAGACTTCGTTAACCAAAATCGGCGCAAGGCCCATGCTGGGCTCGTCCAGCATGAGCAAACGCGGTTTGGCCATCAGCGCGCGCCCGATAGCCAGCATTTGCTGCTCGCCGCCGCTCAGCGAGCCTGCAATTTGGGTGCGGCGCTCGTTGAGACGCGGGAATTGATCGTAGATGGCGTCTAAATCCGCCGGAATAGATTTATCATTGCCACGCGCATAGGCGCCCATTTGCAGATTCTCCGCTACACTCATATTATCGATAATCTGGCGGCCCTCTGGCACTTGCACCAAGCCCATCGCCGTGCGTTGATCGGGCCGTTTGGGCAGTATATCCTGTCCGTCGATCATCACTT
>DAOTVD010000270.1:0-2237 GCA_034437075.1 Anaerolineae bacterium | reverse complement strand
GAACTCGACTCCGCCAATTGCTTTTACCTGCCTATCCAGCTGGATTATATTTTGGCAGCAGTCCGCGCAACCTCCAACATGGATATATCGCTCGTCACCGAAGCGCAACACGTCCCCGAGGCAGAAATACAACAGGCGTTTTTCCGCGTGGCCTTACTAGCGATATATGACCTCAATCAGCGCAGCCAGGCGCGCTGGGTCAATGTTACATTGCGCGCCGAGCAAGACTTCGCCAAGCTGACGATTCGCGCGGATCGCATCGCCACGGATGGCAACGTCTGGCCGCGTATGTCGCATTATGCCGACCGCATCGGTGGCCAGTTGGCCTATGTTTCGGTCCCCGATACGCCCCAAATTCGTCTCGTCTGGTATTCAGATGGGCCATATGGCCCATCCGAGACCCCGCAAGTTATAGTTGAATAGAAAGAGAGCGCCCGTTATGCTGAAACTGAAGCGGGCGTACATGCTGACTGACGAACACAAGTAAGGAAACAAACAACGATGACCAGCCGCATTTATTATAGCGACCAGGCCGAACAAATCGCGCGCCGCCGCGAAATCGCCGCCGGGATCGCCCTATTGACGCTGGGCTTGGGTGTTGGCGCAACGCTGGCCCTGCTCTTTGCCCCGCAAGAAGGCACCGACACGCGCGAGATGCTGAAACATGCCATGGAAGATGGCTACGACCAGGGCCGCGACGCCGCCCGCCAAGCCCTGAAGCAACTGCGCAACGACGCGCCCGAACTGCGCGAACGCATCGATAATATTATCGACAATCTGCGTTCGTAAGTAAGCCCGGTTTGCGAGATATGCGCCATAATCAATCCAGCGCGCAGGAGGTAAGGGTGACGGCTCATGGCGGTCGGCGTAGCCGATTGTAGCCAGCAAACCTGGCCCCGCGCGCCTGGCCCAAAAATGACAAGGGGCTTAAGCCCCTTGTTAGGCAAACCTGTGATTATCCGACTTAAATGCGGACTAATCAAAAGCTCCTTTTTAGTTAGGAAACTGTGTGGTTATCCGATTAAATATGGAATAATCAAAAGTTAGTGAGAAAGTGACGGACTATGCCAGACCAAACCAACCCCATTCGTGTTCTGCTCGTGGATGACCACGATTTGCTGCGCACCGGGCTGAATCTGTATTTGCAAAACTGCGAGGATATCGAAGTCGTAGGCCAGGCGCGCGACGGCCAGCACGCGGTCGATATTTGTATCGACACCCAGCCGGATGTCGTGCTGATGGATTTGCAAATGCCCATCATGAATGGCGTGGAGGCCACGCGCATCATCTGCGAGCGCGTGCCGGGGGCCGCCATCGTGGCGCTGACCAGCTTTGGCGATGAAGAAATGGTCGATGCAGCCATTCAAGCCGGCGCATCCAGTTATATTCTGAAAAACGTTTCGGCGGCAGAACTGGCCGATATTATCCGCGATGCGCACCGGGGCCACCCGACGCTTTCGCCCGAGGCCACCCAGGCGCTCATCCGTCTCTCGCGCCAGCCCGATGTGCAAGATTTTAACCTCACCGAGCGCGAATTTGGCGTGCTGAATCTGCTGGTGAAGGGCCTGACTAACGCGGATATTGCCGACGCGCTGTTCATCAGCCGCTCGACGGTCAAGAAGCACGTGCGCGGCATCTTGAGCAAGCTCAACTGCGACAACCGCACCGAAGCGGTCGTCTTTGCGGTGCAGCATCATCTGGTAGAGATCGAAGACCCCGAAGCTGCTACCAGCAATTAAAATCGGGCCGGGGGCGAGACATGCCTTGCCCCCCACAAACCCCCTCTGTTTGAAACAACTTATGGACAGTTCAAAACAAACACAAATGTTTTTTCTGCCAAAACCGAGGGCTTAAGCCCTCGGTTTCATACGGATTTGTTTTGCGTTCTCCATTAGGCTTTTCCAAGTATTTAACTATGCCGCTTGCTTTTGTCGAAAAGGATATCGGCTTGATTTTACCCCCCTCTAGCTCCCCCCGAATTCGGGGGGAGAACTTACTCGTGCGCATAATAGCCCCTCCCTGAATTCGGGGAGGGGCTGGGGAGGGGTAATTATTTTTCTGGAAAAGCCTTAGCTATTCACCTATCGCTGCAAAATTGGCCGATTTGCACGCCATATCTCCTGAAAAACAAGGGGCTTAAGCCCCTTGTTTGCATGGATCGCTGGATAGATACTGATGCAATCGCCCTAAGAAAATGGGCACTGTCCTTGTCTAGGGTGTAAGGCACGGGTTATAGT
>DAOTVD010000269.1:0-9141 GCA_034437075.1 Anaerolineae bacterium | reverse complement strand
GTCCTCAGGGATAAGAGGTGGTAGGGCTAGGATTACGCACGGTCAAGCGACGTTACCATTGGCAATCGTGTGGGGCCGGGCACTAGGAGGCCCACGTCTTGCCGATGGTACCGAGTATCGCTTGACCGCGTGGAAGCCCGCTTACCATCGGCAAGACGGTCTGGCCAGATGCGTCAGGCATCGCCAGCCAGACCAGGATTGCTGATGGTAAACTATTTTACCGTGCATAAAGTGACATAAAAAGCTCATTTTCGCCGCATTTTGCCCATTTCGGCCTTAAAATGTCCGCTTTGCGCCCTATCGCTCGCATAGGGTTCTGCGGTATCCTGAAAGAAGCACACAACGCACAGTAAAGGATCACCCATGGATCAGCTACAGATACAAGATGGGCATTTCGTGGATAGCGAAGGGCGCCGGGTCATCTTGCGCGGCGTGAACCTGAGCGGCAGCAGCAAAGTTCCCATCGGCCAAGAAACGCAAATCGCCAACAATTTCGCAGCGCATCGCCAGGTGTCTTTCGTGGGGCGGCCCTTCCCCCTGGCCGAGGCCCACGAGCATTACGCGCGCTTACGCCATTGGGGGTTTAACCTCCTGCGCCTGATTATCACCTGGGAAGCCATCGAGCATGCTGGGCCAGGCGCTTATGACGAAGATTACCTGAGTTATCTGCAAGAGATCGTCGCTTTGGCGGGCGAATACGGCTTCTACGTGTATATCGACCCCCATCAAGATGCCTGGAGCCGCATGACCGGCGGCGATGGTGCGCCAGGGTGGACACTCGAAGCGGCGGGCTTCGACTTGAAAACGCTCGAACTCAGCGAAGCGGCCATCACCATGCAGCGCCGCTACCCCGAATACCCGCATATGATCTGGCCGACCAATTATGTCCGCCTGGCTGGGGCCACGATGTTCACGCTATTTTTCGCGGGCAATCGCTTCGCCTCCGAAACTACCATCGACGGCAAAATGACGCAGGAATACCTGCAAAGCCATTACATCAATGCCATGGTGGCGGTCGCCAAGCGCCTGAAAGACATGCCGCATGTGCTGGGCTACGGCACCATGAACGAACCCGCCAGCGGTTATATCGGCCTGGCCAGCCTGACCGACACCGGGCCGTTCCCGCAGCAAGGCCCGCTCATCACCTTTGGCGAGGGGATACTCTTGGGCGCGGGCCACGCCCGCGAGGCACCGATCATGGCGCTAAATGGCCTCATCCCGCATCCTACAGGCGAGATGGTGACCCTCAACCCGCAGGGGATTTCTGCCTGGCAAAGCCCCGACCACGACATCTGGCGCAAGCAAGGCGTCTGGGGCTATGATGATGAGGGCCAACCAGCTATTCTGCTGCCAGATTATTTCGCCGAAGGGGATTTCGCGGGCGCGGGCCTGGCTTATTTCGCTAAGCAGTACGCCGCCGCTATGCAGGCCGTGCACCCCAATGCCATGATCTTCTACGAAGGGCCACCCTTCGATGCCAACGATCTCGCGCTATCCGACGCCGACATTCCGAATATCGTCAACGCCGGGCACTGGTATGATGTGCTGATGTTGTTTGCGCATCAATTCGATGGTGAGCAAGCGCTGAACCCCTTTACAATGGAATTGGTGGAAGGGCGCGAGAATGTCGCGCAAATGTTTACCGAAGCGGTCGGGTCGGTCAAGCGCACCGGGACAGACAATATGCACAACGCGCCCACCCTCATCGGGGAATTTGGCGTGATGTATTCCATAAACGACCGTTCGGCGTATAGCGATGGCGACTTTTCGCTGCACGAACTCGCGCTGAGCCTATATTACGATGCCATGGATGCCAATCTGGTGAGTAGTGCCCAATGGAATTACACGCCCGACCATACCAACCAATGGGGCGATAACTGGAATCGTGAAGATTTGAGCATCTTCAGCCGAGACGCGCAGACCAACCCCGAAGACATCAACAGCGGCGCGCGGGCCTTGGTCGGGTTCTGTCGTCCCTATGTTCAGCGCGCAGCGGGCGACCTGCGGCGCATGCATTTTGATGCTACCGATGGCACGTTTACGGTCGATTTACTCTACGAAGGTGCCGAAGCGCCCACGCTGATCTACCTGCCGCATGCTTGGTATGGCGAAGCCGACTATAAGGTGAAAGTCAGCAGTGGCAAACATCGCATCTTAGACGCGCGCCAAGGACAAATTTTGGAGTGGAAGAATCTAAAGGTCGGTGAGCAGACCTTGACCGTCAGCCTGCCCAAGGGGGCATCTTTGCCCAAGCGCCTGGCCGCATTGGCCTTGCTCGCGGGTGCGGGGGTCGCGGCCAACCGCCTACGCAAAGAATTAACCGAAAGCGACGCTTATGGATAAATGAAAACAAATCCAGAGTATCTCAGGCTCTCTAACCGAGGGCTTAAGCCCTCGGTTCATATGGGTTCGTTTTCTGTTCACCATTAGCTCAGTCCCGGCGGACTTTGAACAATGCCATGCCCAAGGGCGGAACGGTCAGGCTGAGGCTATGCGGGTAGCCGTGCGTCCCCCATTCATCTGACCAGCGCCCGCCATAATTGCCGACATTGCCCCCGCCATAGGTCGCCGCGTCACTATTGAGCACTTCCTCATAGAAGCCATGCTCCGGTACGCCGATGCGGTAATCGTGGCGGGGGACGGGCGTAAAGTTGCAAACGACGATGATGAAGTCGCGCGCGTCTGCTGCGTAGCGGATATAGCTAAATGTGCTGTTGTCCGCGTCGTTGGGCTCGATCCACCCGAAGCCACTCGCATCATAGTCGAGTTCCCATAATGCAGGCTGGGCTTTATAAAAAGCGTTCAGGTCTTTGACCCAGCTTTGCAATTGCTCGTGGGGCGCGTAGTCCAGCAGATGCCAATCTAGGCTATGCGCTTCGGTCCACTCGCGCCGCTGGCCGAACTCCGCGCCCATGAAGTTGAGCATCTTGCCCGTATGGGTGGCCTGATAGCCAAATAGCAAGCGCAAGGTCGCGAAGCGTTGCCAATCGTCGCCCGGCACCTTGCCAATGAGCGACCCCTTACCATGCACGACCTCATCATGCGAAAGCGACAGCACAAAATTCTCGCTATAGGCGTACATCATGCTGAAGGTGATCTGGTTATGATGATAGCGGCGGTAGACCGGGTCTACTTGAATATAGGAGAGAGTATCGTGCATCCAGCCCATATCCCATTTGAAGGTGAAGCCCAGCCCGCCCAAATACGTCGGGCGCGAGACTAACCCCCACGAGGTCGATTCTTCCGCAATGGTGATGCCGCCGGGCGCTTCTTGATGAATGATGTGGTTGGCTTCTTGCAAAAAGTGGATGGCTTCAATGTTTTCATTGCTGCCATATTGGTTGGCCACCCATTCGCCATTGCTGCGCCCAAAATCCAGATACAACATAGAGGACACCGCATCCACGCGCAAGCCGTCTATATGGTATTTTTTCAGCCAGAATAGCGCATTGGCGATCAAAAAATTGCGGACTTCGTTGCGGCCATAGTTAAAGATATACGTGCCCCAGTCGGGGTGCTCCCGCTGGCGTGGGTCGGCATGTTCATATAAAAATGTGCCATCGAAGTAGCTCAGCGCGAAACCGTCTTTCGGGAAATGGGCGGGCACCCAATCCACCAGCACGCCGATGCCGTTTTGGTGGCATTGATCCACAAAATACATCAGGTCATCCGGCGTGCCGAAGCGGCTCGTCGGGGAATAATACCCCGTCACCTGATAGCCCCACGAACCATCATAGGGATGCTCGGCCACGGGCATCAGTTCGATATGCGTATAGCCCATGTCGCGCACATAGGCCACCAGTTTATCGGCCAAGTCTCGGTAAGTTAGCCATTCGTAGCCGTTTTTGCGCCGCCACGAGCCCAGATGCACTTCGTAAATATTCATCGGTTGGCGCAAGGGGTCGTCCGCTTCGCGGGTTTGCATCCAGGCGGCGTCGCCCCATTCATAAGCGTCAATATCCCACACAATCGAGGCTGTGCGGGGGCGTAGCTCGGAAAAGCGCGCATAGGGGTCTGCTTTTTCGGTATGGTAACCATTCTTGCAGCGCAAATCGAATTTATAGTGGCTGCCGACCTCGGCTTCGGGGATGAAAAGCTCCCATAAGCCGTTATCGGCGTAATGATACATCGGGTGCACGCGCGCATCCCAGCGGTTGAAATCCGCGATGACGCTGACGCGATAGGCATTGGGCGCCCATAGGCGGAAGCGCACGCCGCTTACCCCATCGATTGTTTCGTGGTGCGCACCGAGCTTGTCGTAGACGGTCCAATGCCGGCCTTCACCCATCAAATATAAATCGAGTTCGGCCAGCGTAGCGGAGAAGCGATACGGGTCGTGGATGTCGCGCGTTTCGCCATCCTGGGTCGTCTCTTGGAAGTGATACTCCAGGCCGGGCTCGCCCTTCACGATGACCTCAAAGAATCCGGCATCGTTGCGGCGAGTCATCTCTTTGGGGCGGTCTGCTTGCCCGGCGACGACGATCTTCAGCGTTTTGGCCCAGGGCCTAAACGCACGTACTGACAGCAATCCGTCGCCTGCCGGATGCGCCCCGAGCAAGTCGAACGGCGCGCCGTGGTCGCCATTAATGAGGGAAGCGATAGCATCGGGGTGAATCTCAGGCATGGGGTTGTTTCTCCAATCGTGATGATGTTTGGCAGATTGTATTCGCGATGACGCAGGCTCCCGGTGTGCGCGAAGAAGACGGTCAGTTCCAGGCCAGATTGCCGCGCGTGCGCCAATAATCTTCTGGCGCTTCGGCCAGGTCTTGCAAAGCATGCGCGGCTTCGTCATCCCAAGCGACATCCAACGCGGCCAGGTTGGATTCGACATGCGCGACGGTCGCCGCGCCACTGAGCACCACATCCGCCCAGGGTTGGGCCAGGGCTGCCGCCAACGCGAGTGCATCCAGGCTTGTGCTCAGTCGCTGGGCCTGGGTTTGCAGGGCCGCGCGCTGGGGGGCGAAGTCGGGCGCGTCGTTTTTGGGCGTCAGGCGGCCATTGGCCAGCGCCTCTTTGACGATGACCCCCATCCCGCGCGCATGGGCTTCTGCTAAGATGGGCGTCGGGCTGGTTTCCAGCACATTCCAGGTTACCTGGACGCTCTCAAAAAGCGGTTCGCCATCCACCCTCAGATGTATGGCGGCTTGCAACACCGCGCCCTGTTGGGGGCCGCTGACGGTTAGGCCGATATGCGTGCCGCCGACCCGCAAACGCGCCAATTCATTCAGCACTTCGGGGTTTTCTAGCACGCCGCTCTCGAACGTGGCCGAGTGTATCTGGTACAGACTCAGGTGATCGCCCAAATTCGTCTGAGTTTCGCCCCATTGGCGCATCAACACACGCAACGAATGCTCTTTGATCTCGTGGACTTCGGCATTCACGTTCCAGTCGGCGGTGTAGGTATAGCCCCATTTCGAGGCGATCACGACGGCCTCCGGGCCGATATCGCGCGTGGCTAGCCAGTTTCCCAAGAAGGATTCGCCCCGGCCATACGAGCGCGCCGTATCGAAATAGTGCACGCCCCCGGCCCAGGCGGCATCCAACACTGCAAAGGCGTGGTCTTGCATCGCGCCGACGCCATAATCTTCGTTTAGATCAGCGGCATGGCCCAGGTTAATGTAGCCAGGGCGCCCTAAAGCGGCCATGCCCAGCCCCAGGCGCGAAACGACCAGGCCCGTGGTGCCTAATGTGCGGTCTGCTTGTTCTCTCATGTACCGCTATTATAGGGCAAAGCGCACGCTTCGCCACTTTTCATGCAAAATTAATGAATCAGCCCTCCAGGCGAGAATCCCCCGGCGCGACCTCGAATTGCGCGGGCCAGGGCACATAATTGCTGTAAAATTCCTCGCGCTCGATGATGACCTCATCCCCCTGGTAGACCGTGCGATAAATGCGCACTTCCGCACCGCTCACGGCAGAGTCTACCTGCACGACCTGGCCGGGTTGCAAGTCTGGGTTGGCGCGGTAGACCGGCGGCGGGGCAGGTTGCTCGTTGATGATCTCCGGCGCGGAGCGCTCGACGCGGCGGCCCAGGTCGGTGCTATAAAACCGGAAGGTGATGGTGCTATTGGCCGGGCGCACATACGTCTCGATGAGCAAGTGGTGCGGCGTATCGTTCAGGAAGCGCATATCCAGCACAGGCGAGTAAATCGCGGCGTCCAGGCCGACACCTTCGCCCTGTTCGTAGTAGCCTATGCGATAGCCATGCGCGTAGCGCTCTAGGATGGGGAACCCGGCATAAAACGCCGCCTGGAAAGCCGTGGTCGAAACCTGGCACACGCCGCCCCCCACCCCGGTGATGGTCTGGTCGCCGACGATAATCAGCGCTTCTTCGAAGCCTTCGCTCTGGTCCACTTCGCCCAGCCATTCATTGAATGAGAATTCTTCGTTGGGGCCGATCACCACGCCGTGGAAACGCGCGGCGGAGACTTGGATATTCGCGCGGCGGGCCGCCGTAGAGCCGTAATAGTAGGTTGTGGCCTCCGACACCAAGCCCGTGATGCCGAGTTCCTCGGCGGTGGCGTTGTTGTTCAGCGTGGGCACGACTTCATCAAACACGAGGGGCACGGTGCGGTCTTCGGTGCTGAACACGGCCTGCGGAAAGCCTTGCAAGGTCAATTCGACGTTCAGGCGGCGCCCGTTTTGGCTGGGCTCGATGACCACGAGTTCGCCTGTGTTCTCGTTAAATTCGAAGCGCGCGTCGGTGGCGGGGCGGGTCAGTTCTTCGGAGAGCCCTTCTAGGAAGTCGCGCGCCTGGTCGAGCGTCACGAATACATCATAATAGGCGCTGCCGTCCTCGCGTTCGACGCGCTCGACGCGCAGCATATTTTCAACCGATTCGGGTTGGGCGATCCATGGCCCGGCGTCCGCGCCGCTTTCGGCGGGCACGAAGAAGGTCACGCCGCGTTCATCCAGCGCGAGTTCGGCGCGCGCGGCGGCGTCAGCGGCGTCGATTAGGGCGGGCTCAGTCACGTCCACGCTGAGTTCGAGCGTGCTAGCGGTGCGCATAGCCATGATCTCGCCTTCTAGCGCGCTCAGCGCGGCGGCGACATCCATCTGACGCCCCACCTGGCTGGGCGTGGTGCTGATCTGGCGTTGCTCGATAATCAGCGTGGCATCGACCATGCCTTGATTAATGTAATTTTCGGCCAGTTCATTCAGGCGGGCTTGCGCCTGGCTGCGGTTATAGGTAATCACCGGAGAGACGGCGTGGCCATCGCGGAACATGTCGAATTGATCCATCAGGCGTTGGGCGGGGCTGCCCTGCCGCCCAGCATTATAAGCCGCGTCGATGGTGGCTTCGGCGTCAAACTGAATGCCCAGTTCTTCGCCACTAAACACCCATTGTTCATCCGCGTAGGTAAACGTAAATTGTGCCTGCTGGGCGTAGGATTCCTGCGCAGAGAGCGCCGCCACCGCTTCGGCGCGGGTCATTCCGGCCACGTCCACGCCATAAATGGAGGACACCCCAGGGTAGATTTGGTCTTGAGTCATGAATTGATAGCCCGCCACCAGCGCGACGACCATCGAAAGCAACAAAACAGCGCCCGCGAGGCTCAATAAGAGCAAGCGCAGCGGCCAGGGATTGCGCGCGGGCTCGATGGCGGCTTCTGCGCGTGGGTGAACATAAAGGCTTCCGTGTTGTTCCGTCATAGTCTACTCACATTACCGGCGCGTTGTTTGGTCATTCCCGCATATCTTAACATGTTTTGCGCCGGGTCTGTACTACAAAAGCATGACGCCTGCCCATCGCCCATGGACAGAGGGCGGACGAACTCGGTACAATTTCGCCTAAGTATCCGCGCAAATAGAGACCCACGGAGACCGTATGCTGCGTTTTGCCCTGCTCATGACCCTCGCCCTTTTAAGTCTGGTGCCCCTGGTGGATAGCCAGGCCCAAGGCGTTTTGTTCATCCAACTAGAGCCCGGCGAATTACAACAGGGCCGCACGGGCTTGCTGCGCGTGATGCCCCCGCGCCCCATCGACGCCGCCGAGATCAGCTACGAGGGCCGCCGCATTCCGCTCTACCCTTCTGTGGATGGCGACTGGGTGGGCTTCATCCCCGCTGGGATGAACAGCACGCGCGGCGAAAATCGCTTTACGGTCTACACCTACCGGGATGGCGCAGAAGCCTACCCACCCCAAACCCAGGTCTTTAACATTGTGTGGGGCAGTTTCTTTTATCAAGACATCGAATTGCCGTTCGCGCTCTCCGATTTGCTTGACCCCGACTTGAACGCGCGCGAAGAAGCCACCCTGCGCAGCGCGCATCGGCGCATTACGCCGGAGAAATACTGGCAGGGCAACCTGCAACCGCCCGTGGTCGGCTTGCTGATTTCCGAGTTCGGCGGCATCCGCAACTATAACGGCGGGGTTTACGAAGGCCGCCATACCGGCGCGGACTACCGCGCGGGGACAGGCGAACCCGCCATGGCAAGCGGGCATGGGCGCGTGGTCTTCGCGGACTTTTTGCCCATTCGCGGCAATCATGTCATCATCGACCATGGGCTCGGCGTCTTTACGGGCTATTCGCACCTCAGCGAGATTATGGTCATACCGGGGCAGTGGGTCATGGTGGGCGATATGCTGGGCACGGTCGGCACGACGGGCCGCTCGCAGGGCGCGCATATGCATATGGAACTGGCGGTGTATGGCGTTTGGGTCGATCCGCCCCAGTTTATGAGCCTGCCGATTCCTGACATGGCCCCCGCTGGCCTGCCCGACACCACCCGCCCCGCCGAGGAGGGCTAATATGGTTAAGCTGATTTTGCTCTTTACGCATCCCGAAGACAAAGAAGCCTTTGCAGATGGCTACGTGAAAAATCTGGCCCTGCTAGAGAAAATGCCCGGCATCCTGCGCCGCCAGGCAAATTTTGTGCGCGGCGGGCCGGGCGGCGCGTCACCCTACTACCGGGTTCTGGAATTTTATTTCGAGAACTTCGAAGCGCTGGACACCGCGCTGACCTCCGAAGCCGGGACGGTCGCAGGGCGCGACCTGATGAATTATGCGGGCGAGAATGTGCAATTGCTCTTTGTGGATGTCTTCGAAGACAACACGCCCTTGCCCATCGAATAAGGCTTTTCCAAGTATTTAACTATGCCGCTTGCTTTTGTCGAAAAGGATACCGTCTTGATTTTAC
>DAOTVD010000268.1:0-7380 GCA_034437075.1 Anaerolineae bacterium | reverse complement strand
GCCGGCTGTGGCCATATAGACCAATTGCATCCGAAAGCCGATGAAGCCTAAGATTTGGATGAACAAATAACCAAAGGCCGCGCCAATAGCGATGGTCATATCCCCGGTTTGGATGCCCTCATCAATGGCGTAACCGATCAGCGGCGGTCCGGCGACATTCGCGACGACCGAACCGATCATGGCTACCATGGCGATGATGATATTGCGCCGGTAATGCTTCAAATAGCCAAAGAGGCGCTTGGTCACATCCCAGTCGAAGGCTTTGCCCGTTTCGAGGGCGGCGCCGCGCATACCCATATGTGTTTCCCTTTCTTATGTTGGGCCAGGCTTGCGTTGCGCTAGTCTGCGCTAGTGCTTTCGCTGCTCACGATGTCGGCCAGGTCTTCCAGGCGCATGGTCTCGCGGCGTACTTTTTCCTGGTCAGCTAATTGCAAGTCGTAGATTTCTTTATATAGTCCATCTTGGGCCAGCAGTTCGTGATGGGTGCCGCGTTCGGCGACCCGCCCATGATCGAGCACGAGAATCTGCGAGGCATTCAGGACAGTCGTCATGCGTTGCGCAACGACGAAGGTCGTGCGGCCCGCCATCAAGCGGTCGAGCGCTTCTTGGATGAGCGCTTCGGTGCGCGTGTCCACGCTGCTGGTGGCGTCATCCAGAATCAGGATGCGCGGGTCGATGAGCAAGGCGCGCGCAATGGCGACGCGCTGGCGCTGCCCGCCCGAGAGCGTGACGCCGCGTTCGCCCACGAGCGTCTCGTAGCCGTCGGGAAATTCCATAATGAAGGCGTGGGCATTGGCGGCTTTAGCGGCGGCGATGACCTCCTCATCCGTGCTGTGGGGCTTGCCCAGCGCAATATTCTCGCGGATGGTTGCCGAAAATAGCAAAGATTCTTGCAACACAATCCCAATTTGGGCGCGCAAGCTGCTAAGCGTTACGTCGCGCAAGTCGTGCCCATCGACCGTAATGCGCCCTCCGCTGACATCGTAAAAGCGCGGAATCAAATTCACGAGGCTGGATTTACCCGCGCCCGTATGGCCCATTAACGCGACGACATCGTTAGGCCGCGCTTCCAGGGTAATATCTTCCAAGGCCAGGGGACCGTCCTTGGTATACCCAAACTGCACGTTTTCGAAGCGCACGACACCCTCTACTTGCGGGAGTGGTTGCGCGTCGGGTTTGTCGGTCAGGATTTCGGGCTCGTCCAACACTTCGAAGACGCGGCGCCCGCTAGCGATGCCCTGGTTGACCAGCATGATGACGAAACCGACGAAGCGGATCGGCTGAGCCATGAGCAGAACATAGGCGTTGAACTGCACCACCACGCCGACCGTTACGCCAGAGCCAGGTTGCTCGACCAAGATGGCGCCAAAGATCAGCGTCAGCACCGTGCTAATGGCGACCATCACCCCGCTAAACGGAATATAGTTCGACCATTTGCGGATGACTTTCATATGCTGGTCGAATAATTCGCGGTTTTCATCTGCAAAGCGGTCAATTTCGTAGCGTTCCCGCGCGAAGGCGCGCACCACCTCCGCGCCGACGATGCTCTCTTGCAGATGATCGCCCAAGACGCTGAGTTTTTCCATGACCTTGCGCCATTCGCGGTCTACAAAGCTAGCGAAGCTACCCGAATATAAAATCAGCGGAAGCAAAGGCAGGATAACGATCATGGCCAACACGGGGCTGGTGATAAACATCATAATGGTGGCGAAAATGACGATGAGCGCTGTGTTCAGCCCATCCAATACGCCAAAGGCCAAAAAGCGCTGGATTTCATCCACATCACTGATGCCGCGCGTGATGAGCGAGCCCGTATGGGCGCGGTCGTGGTAACTAAACGGCAAGCGCTGAACTTTGTTGTAAAATTCGTTGCGGATGTCATACGCGACACGGTGCGATTGCGCTTCGGTGAAGTAGCGCGCCAAGAACCCCGCCAGGCCGCGCAAAATGCCCAGGGCCACCACCAGCAACCCAGCGGCGAACATGAATTCGCGGTCTTGTTCGGCGATGCCCCGGTCGATGACAAAGCGTAGAATACCTGGGATGGCGATGGCCAAGCCCTGAGAGCCAGCCACGCCCAAAAAACCTAATATAAGGAATGGGGCATAGGGGCGCGCATAATCTAAAATGCGCCGGACGACATACAAGGCGCTATGTGTGTTGCGCGGACGGTTCACCATGGTGATTCCTTCTGTTTATCAAATGGCCGGTTTAACCTTAGCACTTTCGTTTGCATTGTCAAGCACCTGTTTTGCGCGTTAACCTGTTAAGCGGGTAGAGTGAGAAAAGTAGCGCCATCTTCCGGGACGTTGTAATCTAAAGTTACTCAAATTGAATGACGGAGCACACCATGCCCTATCGCTGGTTCATCATACTGTCTCTTGTCCTGGGGTTGATGATTGTGCCGACTATCGCACAGGCTCAATCTGCTGATCCACCTGGCACCACCCACACCGTTCAAGCTGGTGAAAATCTGTTTCGTATCGCGTTGCGTTATGGTTTTAGTGTAGACGCCCTGGCGCGTGCCAACAACATCAACGACCCCACGCGCGTGTATGCCGGGCAAGTCTTGGTCTTACCCCTAGCAGTGGATGAAGTCGCCGCAGGCCAGCAAAATGTCGCCATTGAAACAGCATCCGCAGACTCACCAACCCCAGCCGATGGCCCAACCATCCATGTGGTGTTGCCTAACCAGGGATTATCCAGCATCGCGCAGGCATACGGGGTGTCTTGGGTCGAGATTGCCCAAGTCAATAGCCTGAGCAACCCGGATGTGATCTTTGCCGGGCAAGAACTGCTCATCCCCAACCCGACCCGCACCCCGCCCGCCGATTATGGCCAACCGCCCCCGGCAATAGCCAACACAGAACGCTATATTGTGGTTGACCTGAGTGACCAGATGATCCGCGCGTATGAAAATGACCAACTGATGCGTGAGGTTGTGGTTTCGACAGGGTTAGCCAGCACGCCAACAGTACAGGGCGAATTCGCGGTCTACTCCAAATTGCCCCAACAGGCCATGTCTGGCCCTGGATATTATCTTCCTGGTGTGCCGTGGGTGATGTATTTTTACCGGGGCTATGCGATTCATGGTACCTATTGGCATAATAACTTTGGGCAGCCGATGAGCCATGGCTGTGTTAATCTGCCCTCAGATGAAGCCGCTTGGTTCTATGAATTCGCGCAAATCGGTACGATTGTGCGGGTTCAACAATAGAGCCACAGCATCATCTCATATGACAAACCCCTATGGGATGTTTATGCTTTCTATATGTAGCGCATGGTATACCCTGTAAGATGTGCTATGGGGCAAAAAACGAACACAGATAAACTGTGGAGTAGAGTAGTGATGAGCGATGCAGTAGCGATAAAGCCGCGTATTCTCGTAATTGAAGATACTATCCCGATTTTGGAGAATCTGGTCGAAGCCCTAGAAATGGAAGACTACGACGTAGTTGGTGTGTCGGGGGGAAAAGCCGGTATCGACGCAGCGTATGATGATCCGCCGGATATGATTCTGTGCGACATCATGATGCCGGAAGTCGATGGTTATCAGGTATTGCTGAAGGTGCAGAAAGATAGCCGCTTGTCTGGCGTACCTTTCATTTTCCTGACGGCTAAAGGCTCGCGCGAGGATGTCCGGCGCGGGATGAATATGGGCGCGGATGACTACTTGTCAAAGCCTTTCAGCACGCGGGAATTACTCGACATGGTGCGCTCGCGCCTGAAGGTGAAATCCATCCGCGAGCAGGAGTACGAACGCCAAATCGACACCTTGCGCACGAGTGTGATGCATACGCTGCCGCACGAACTGCGCACGCCTCTGACAGGCATCCTAGGCTATAGCGCTATGCTGATCGAAGACTTGGATGTATTAGAGCGCGAGCAGATTTCTAGCATGCTGAAGGCGATCAACCGCAGTGGCGAGCGTCTCTTTCGTCTGGTCGAGAACTATTTACTGTATGCGCAGTTGGAAGTGCTGCGCCAAGATGCGGTTAAATTGGCCCAGATGCGTGGCTTTGAAGGCCATATCGCCCAGGCTGGGCTCGAAGAAACTGCCGCGCAACGGGCAGACTTTTTTAATCGTCGCCATAACCTAGATGCTGAGTTTGTGAATGCTACGCTGGCCATAGACGCCAATGATCTACGCCGTACGGTCTACGAGTTGGTCGATAATGCCTTTAAGTTTTCGCCGCCAGATACGAATGTCGTCGTGCGCGGCCAGGTGACAGGTACGCACTATCAGATCAGCGTGCAGGATAGCGGGCGTGGCATGACCGTCGAGCAAATTGAGCAGATAGCCGCCAATGTGCAGTTCGAGCGCCGGGTTTACGAGCAACAAGGCACAGGTTTAGGGTTGGCGATTGTCAAATATCTCGTGGAAATCTATAACGGAACGTTTAGTATCGAGAGCACCCCGGGCAAAAATACCTGCATTACCATCCAAATCCCGTTGTATGTAGCCTCTTAGGGGCGAGTCAGCCCAACAGCGCCTCGGCGGCAGATAAGCCACTGAGGGCGGCGCCCTCGACGCGCGGCCCATTGAAGGCATCCCCGGCGAAGGCGAGGGGGCCTGGCTCGGCCACGCAGAGGGTTGAGGCGTAATACATTTCGACTGGCGAGCTATAGCGCCAGCGCTGGATGCTCACCGCTGTGGCCTGAACGCCGATATACGGTTGCACGGCGGCGAGCAGTTCCGCCGCGATGTCCTCGTGGGGGGTGTCCAGGTTTGCCAGGCTGTAATCCGCGCTGGCGTGAAGTGTGACACACGGTACGTCCGAAATCCCTTTACGATAATTATCGGCTACCCAGGTCAGTTCGGGCAGATTCAGCCACATCCCGCCGGGGTCGGGCAGGGCGGTGTCGCTTTCGGTAAGGGCCATGACCGCCAAGCACGGGTCATAGGTGACGGCCTCCAGGTCAGCCCGGTCTGCGTGGGGTAGCATAATGTTGCTATTGTCCAGAATGGCGAGGGCTTGGGGCACTGGGGCAGTCAAGAGGACGGCATCCGCGCGGAATGTGTCGTTGCTTTCTGTGGTTAGGGCCCAGCCATCGCGGTCGTAGGCCATATGCCGGACGCGCTGCTGCAAGATGACATCCACACCTTGGGCCATAAATTTCGGGATGTCGGTCATGGCGGTTGTGCCCCGGTAACGCGGTTCGCCATCTGCCTTATAGGTGCCATCCGCCAACCGAAAGCCGGTGGCCCAGGCTTGCACCACCCCGGCTTCGCGCATGGTGTCGATGTAATCGCGAAAGCGGCTATCCCGCACGGTGAAATATTGCGCGCCGTGGTCAAACTGGGCACCTTCGGCGCGGCGTGTGGCCATGCGCCCGCCGACCCCGCGCGCTTTGTCCAAAACCGTGACTTTTTTCCCCGCCAACCGTAGACGGTTAGCGGCGGTGAGGCCCGCCATACCTGCTCCTACGATGAGGATGCTCTCAATGGCTGTCATGGTCGCGTATCTTTCGTCTAATCATGTTGCTTGACGTGCCCTAACACCTGCCGCAGAGCGCTTTCGATGTCGGGGTACCGGAAGCGATGCTCCATTTCTTCGAGGCGCTGCGGCACGACGCGCAAGCTCGCCAACAAGAGTTCATCGGCCAGTTCGCCGAACAAGAGGCGCAAACCAAAGGGCGGCACCGGAATCACCGTCGGGCGTTGGAGCACACGCCCCATGACGCGCGTAAATTCGGCATTCGTCACGGGTTGGGGCGCGCTGGCGTTATATACGCCGTGCATGTCGGGCTGCATGATGGCTGTGTAGATAATATCGAGCACATCGTCCAGAGCGACCCAGCTAAAATATTGTTGGCCATCCCCCAGCGGCCCACCGATGCCGAGTTGAAATGGCAGTAGCATTCGCTTGAGCGCGCCGCCTTGCCAGGCCAGCACCACCCCAATTCGCAAAATGACGACCCGCACGCCCGCATCAATGGCGGTTTGCCAGGGGGCCTCCCAAGCTTGGCAGACGCGCGCCTGAAACGTATCGCCGGGGGGGGCATCTTCAGCCAGGGGGGTGTCGCCGCCATCGCCATAATAGCCAATTGCTGAAGCCGAAACCACTACTTTGGGGCGTTGCTCGGTGGGCATAGCCGCGATGGTTTCGGCTAGCAAGCGTGTGCCTTGGTCGCGGCTTTCCATGATGCGACGCTTTTGGGCCGGCGTCCAGCGTTTTTCGGCGATGCTCGCGCCCGCCAGATGCACCAGCGCATCCAGCCCGGCCAGGTCTTCCGCGTTGATTTTTCCGTCGGATGGCTTCCAGTAGGCGGCGTCTGGGGCCTGGGCGGCCTCGCGACCGCGTACAAAGTGGCAAACGGTGTGGCCGGCGGTGGTCAAATAGGGGGCTAGTTGCGACCCAATCAACCCGCTGGCCCCCGTAATGCCGATCTTTTTACTTGTTTGATCCGCGTAGGTTTGGTGGCGGCGCATGTCCTCGGCGGTGATGGCATGGCGATAGTTAAACATCCGCCGGAGCTTGCCATGTGCGAAGCGCCCGCCAAATATCTGCCCCAGGGGGCCAAGCGGCAGGCGGTATTCGATGGTGTCTTCTAAGATGCTTCTGCTTTCATCATTGGCGTCGGGCAGCATGCGATGCGTATGCAACCAGTCTGCGAAAGGGCCAGCGGTCTGTTGATCCTGAAATTGCGCGCCAGGGATGTAGCCCTGGTGGCGGACTTCTAGCTTTTGGGGCACCGGGCCGATCTTGATACGCATTTTTTGTTCGCTACCATCCTGGATGCTCTCGGCTTCTTGGACGATTTCGACGGGCTCCCAGGGCGGATTCAGGCGGCGGAACGCGCCCGGATTTTCATGATAGGCGAAAAGCGCATCGGGCGGGGCGTCGATGGGGCTGCGTTTGCTGAATGTCGGCATCGTGCTAGGCCCGTATCCGAGGCCGGACAGTGCCCAGCCCGCCATCGATGCCGAAGACTTGCCCGGTTACCCAATTGTGGGCGGGGTCGAGCAGCCAAGCGATCATATCCGCGACTTGCTCCGGCTCACCGATTTCGTTCAGAGCATGTAGTGCACGGCTGGCCTGCTCGGCGGATTCGCTGCTGAGGATAGGCTCGGCCAGGGGGGTACGCACCAGGCCCGGGGCCACGGCATTCACGCGGATTTTACTGCCGGCATAGGTCGCGGCGGCAGATTGCATCAGGCCAATGACGCCTGCTTTGGCGGCGGCAATGGCTTCGTGGTTGGCATAGCCCGCGCGCGCCACGCCCGACGACATCAGGACGATGCTGCCGCCGCTTTTGCGCATGGCTTTGGCCGCTGCGCGCACGGTGCCGAACGCGGTAGTCAGGTTTAGGGCCAGGGTTTCGTGCCATTCATCCAGCTTGGTTTGGTGGGCGGGCTTGAGCAGGATCGAGCCTACC
>DAOTVD010000267.1:0-3377 GCA_034437075.1 Anaerolineae bacterium | reverse complement strand
CGGGTGTAGGCTGGATCACCGCATTACACCTTTTATGGTAATGGAATGGAACACCAGACGGGCTTTGGCTGTATTAGAGCATGGGTTTTTAGTTGCTTCGTTTGGTAATTTTCTGAGCGGGGAAAAAATGTCTCTTTGAATAAAAATAGACTGGTTGGAAAGGTTTAGAAGATGATTTGTGATTGTTTTGTCTCAGGAATAGTCCATAAAGCCTGATGGATTCGGGTGTTTTTAGGGACAATATTGGTTCTTTTGTGGGAAAATTCGTGAGGCATAGGAATACGTTTTACCGTGCATTATTTCTTTTGAAAAATGATTCAGAGTTCGGTAAAACATGAGTGAACTACAATTCACCCTCACTCCCAATGAGGGTTGTTCGATAGGGAGAGTGTAAGATAAATTGTGTAAACGACGTGACTCTAAAGTTAACGGTATCAGTAGCTGTGGAGGATTTGAATCGGTCAAGTCCGAAATTTTCAAAAGGGGAGTGTCAAGAGTTATGTGTAAACGGCTAGAGTTCATCGATGGGGAACCGGTCTTCAAAGCGCAATTGCTGATGGTCTTGCACCATCCCGAAGTCCCTCTACATAACAATCCGGCAGAACTCGGTGCCCGGCGACGGGTTTGCAAACGCCGCGTCAGCTATGGGCCGAACTCTGAACAGGGCTTGCGGGCTTGGGATACCTTCATGTCGTTGGCGGCTACGACACAAGCGCGCGACATCAGCTTTTTCCATTATCTGCGTGATCGGCTCATGAACCAAGAGGGCATCCCGCCACTAACAGAGATCATTCGATTACGCGCTACATCCCTCAACTTGAGCGCGTCGTGGCCAGTGGCTACCGCTAGCTATTGAGGCGATACACTACACCTATGATTGATGATGCGCTAAACTACAAGACGACTGTAGAGCAACCATAAGCGACATTTCGTGAAAAACAATATTCGCCGCATCATTTTAGAGCAATCTAAACGCGCTCATGTTGGGCATATCGGGTCTTGTCTATCCGTCGCCGAAATTGTCGGCACGTTGTACGATCACGTTCTGCACATTCCTGCCCCAGACGATCGTGACCGAGATCGCTTCGTCCTTTCTAAGGGGCATGCAGCGCTGACTCTATACGCGGCATTGTTCAGCAAGGGTTGGATCACAGAAGACGACCTACAAACATTTTGTGGTGATGAAACGCTGTTGGGCGTTCATCCAGAGCACCATCTGCCGGGCATAGATTTTTCGACCGGGTCGTTAGGCCATGGGCTTGCGTTGGGGGTTGGTGCAGCTTTGGCCGCGCGCCTGGCAGGGTCATCGCGCCGGACGTTCGTCCTCATCAGCGATGCAGAATGCAACGAGGGCTCGACCTGGGAAGCCGCCATGTTTGCCGCGCATCATGGGTTGGCCAACCTGGTTTGTATTTTAGACCTCAATCGCCAACAAGCCCTGGGTTACACTGACGATATTCTGCGCACGACCTCCATGGCAACCCGTTGGCAGGATTTGGGCTGGGATGTCCACGAGGTTGACGGGCATGATGTGGAAGCGCTGACCACCAGGTTCCAGCAGTTAGATTTTTCGGAGGGCCAACCGCACATGGTGATCGCGCATACGACATTTGGTAAGGGCGTTTCCTTTATGGAAAGCCAAATCAAATGGCATTACATGCCCATGTCGGACGAAGAATACCAACAAGCCCTGAGTGAATTGGCATGAGAAAGCAGTTTATCAACACGCTAGTAGAATTAGCCGAAGACGATGCGCGAATTGTTCTGCTGACCGCTGACCTCGGCTTTATGGTGCTCGAACCCTTCATTGACCGCTTTCCCGACCGTTTTTTCAATGTGGGCGTAGCCGAGCAAAACATGATCGGTATGGCCACCGGCCTGGCCGAAGCGGGATTCATCCCCTTTGCCTATTCCATCGCAACCTTCGCCAGCTTGCTGCCCTATGAATTTATTCGGAATGGGCCAGTTTTGCATAATCTTCCGGTGCGTATCATCGGGGTGGGCGGTGGCTTCGAATACGGCCATGCCGGGATAACCCACCACGCCCTAGAAGACATTGGCGTGATGCGCACTCAGCCGGGCCTACAAGTCATTGCACCTGCCGATTACGAGCAAACCCGCGCGGCTCTGCTCGCGAGTTGGGATGCGCCAGGGCCGATCTACTTTCGCCTAGGCAAAAATGATCGCGATGTGGTGCCCGGCCTGGCGGGGGCTTTTCAAACGGGCGCATTACAGCATATCCAGCCAGGCAGCGGGACGTTGTTCATTTCCATGGGCAGCATCGCGCTGACGGTCGCCCAAGCAGTGGCGCAGCTTGCTGCCAACGGAATACCCGTCGGGCATGCCATCCTGGCCAGCATCAACCCACCCCCTACCGAAAGCCTGATCGCCCTGTTGCAAAACTACGAAAAAGTGGTCACGGTCGAAAGCCATTATATCCAGGGCGGCATCGGTTCGTTGGTGGCCGAAGTGATCGCCGAAAACCGCTTAGATGTGCAGTTGATGCGCGCGGGGGTGCGGGGTGCGCCGGATGGCATTTCGGGTGGGGCGCAAAGCTTACAGGCGCGTCATGGGCTGGATGTTGACGCTTTGGTTGGTCTGGTAGCAGGCGAGCAAACGCTATAATGTATCAGCTCATCTCCATTATAATGCCCGTTTATAACCAGGGCGACCATATTGGTGACATCGTGCGCGACTATGAAACCGCGTTGACGGACATTCCGACACCGTTGGAGTATGTGCTGGTCGTCAACAATTCTAAAGATAATTCGTTGGCGGTATGCCAAGCATTGGCCCAAGAATACGAGAATATTCGCGTCTTGAATAGCGAAAAAGGGGGCTGGGGCTTGGCGGTCAAAGCCGGGATACAGGCAGCGCGGGGCGACCTGCTATGTTATACCAATTCCGCCCGCACCAGTGCCCAAGACTTACAATTGCTGGTGTTGTACGCGATCGCCAATCCGCAGGCAGTGATCAAGGCCAATCGCCGGATTCGCGAAAGCTGGCAACGTCGGCTGGGTTCATTGCTCTATAACCTGGAATGCCGCGCGCTTTTCGACTTAGCCTACTGGGACATCAATGGTACGCCCAAGGTCTTTCCCCGGCAGTTTGAGCATTTGCGGGCGCTTGCTCGTGAAGATGACCTGATTGATCTCGAATTCAACGTTGTTTGCCGACGCCAAAATTATCCTGTATTGGAAGTTCCGATATTTTCGTCGCGGCGCCATGGGGGTACGTCAACCACCAATTATCGTTCTGCGCTCAAGATGTACCTCGGGGCCTATCGGATGTGGCAGGATGATAGACGACGACCGTAACGCGCTATGGCACGACCAACACGCGGCCTGGCGCGACCCGATGCAGGTGATGAACATGTG
>DAOTVD010000266.1:0-76241 GCA_034437075.1 Anaerolineae bacterium | reverse complement strand
ACACCAGCCGACCGCGCCCTTCCGACACGATAACCCCATTATCGTTGTCTACTAAGCCCACCGGGACAATAGGCCGTTCGTCGTCTTCTATAATCAGGACGCGCGTTTGCAGCCACTGACGCACCAAAACGAACAGATACGCCAAAATCAGCAGCCCTAACGTAATTAAGATAATAGCCAGGGGTTCCATGTGGCGTTACATCACCCTTCTGCCTTTACCAGGCGGTTTCAATGGTGCCTTCTTCGCTCGTCCCCCCGCGCCGGCGCACTTCCGCCGCGAGTTCGGTGATCTCGCGAATATCGGAATAGCGTTGCCGGGCGTTGGAGACGGCACCCACCGCGAAGGTCATCAGGGGTTTTTCATCATTATCATGGATAATTTTGCCCCGTTCGCGGTCGATAAAGGAATAATGTTGTTGCACTTCCGCATCGAAACGCTCCACCACCGTTTTCAGCAGATCATCGGCGCGTTCTGAATATGTAATGATGATGAAATTGTCGTTGCCGGGGTGGCCTAAAAAGTCATCGGACGAGCCTAGGTGATCGACCACTTCGCCCATCAGCAGCGCGGTGAAGCGCAACACTTCGTTCCAGGCAACAAAGCCATAGATTTCCTTGAAAGGGTCGCCCCCCATAATTTTAGCGTCCATGTACGTCCAAGTGCGCTCTTCAGTGATCAGTTGGCGCAGTTTTTCTTCTACAAGCTGGCTGGATGGTAAGCCGCTGTTGGCATCCGTAGATTGCTCGCGCTCGGCGCGTTCGATCTGGTTTTTCACGCGCAGTTTCAGTTCTTCAATATCGAACGGCTTGGTGATGTAATCGTCGGCGCCGAGTTCTAGCCCAGCGATTTTATCGGCACGTTCGTCTTTTTGGGTCAGGAAAATGATGGGAATGTGGCTGGTGCGGGTGGTGGTGCGCAATTCGCGGCACACATCAAAGCCGTTCATGTCGGGCAACATAATATCCAGCACAATCAACTGCGGTAACTGTTTGCGCGTCATGGTCAGGGCATCGCCGCCACGGGGCGCAACCTGCACATCGTAGCCTTGGCCCGTAAAATAAATGCGCAACATATTCGAGATGTCAAAATCGTCTTCTACGACCAGAATGCGGCCTTTGCTCATGGGTCCCTCCAGTTCTGGGGCGCTTTGCTTGGTGGCCGTTTTATCTCGCGAGGGCGGGTGATGTGCGACGTGCGCACCCGCTGACGCTTTAGGAACGGCGCATACCCGATGGTTACGATGGGATACTATCTACTCCATAGCCCTATCATATCAATGATACCTGAGTCCCGCCGCAAGACCAAGCGAGTCTTCAACGAAATTCAAACCGTTTTCTTTTACAAAGCGGCTAGCGCAGGGTTTAGGATGTGTCGGTGGCGGGGCGCCACTGGGCGCGGTTATGGTACGCACGGTCGCGGACGCGCGCGATTTGTTCATCGGTTAGGGTGGCGTTATTATTGCGTAAGCCGCTCAGGAAAAAGCCATGCCGCGTCGCAATCTCACCTATTTCCAGAATCCGCTCGGGGTTCAGGTCGCGCCCAATCGTGTAATCTTCCAGGCGATGTTCCAGCGCCAGGGCCATGGTCTCGGCCATGCAAGCATAGGCTTTGCCGGGGGGCAGCCCAAAATTGATCCCGAAATCGACCGCGCCGGGTACTTCCACCATGCCGCCTTCCACGACCAGCACATCGTCGCGCTCTTGCCATACCCGGCGGCTGACATCCGCCGGTAGCGCGACATCCAGCACCACCGCGCCCGGCTTCAGATGCTCCGGCTCGATGAGCGGCCCTACCGCGCTACTTGCGGAGATGATGACATCTGCCGGGTAAATATCCGTAATGGCCGTGCTGCCCCGCACCCGTGCGCCGAGCCCCTCGCACGCCTCGCGGGTTGCGGCTACAGCTTCAGAGCGACGCCCGATGAGAATCAATTCTTGCGCTTCGCGTGCCAAAATCTGGGAAGCCGCCGCGCCAATGGCCCCAGTAGCACCCACCACTGCCACGCGCGCGCCTGCCAGGGCGAAGCCCATTTCTTGCGCAGCTTGGCGCACAGCCTCGACCGCGACATATACGGTGTAGCTATCGCCCGTGGTCACGGGGATGTCCAGCCGTTGGGCTACCGTGGCGCCCGCATCCCCCACCACCGATGTAAAAGCGCCCAACCCCATTATCTGCGCGCCCAGCCGTTCAGCCATATGACCACAGGCCACCAGCTTGTTATAGACTTCATTGGGCGGCAAGCGCAGCATCGTCGGCGGGGTATACGGCGCGGCGATAAACCAACCCTTGAGTTGGGTAGCGGTTGCGGCAGAGGTGATGCCGTGAATGGCGCTGACGTACACGGGCGGCCAGAAACGCGAGAAAAAGTTGATTTGTCGCTCGCTCAGAATGCGCCCCAGCAAGGGGTATTTCAACGCCACATGGCGCTTGATGTCTATGGGATGAATGATGAAGGCAAACGGCGGAGCGGCCATAGGTGTGTTACCATTCTTCCAGGACTTGTTCTTCGTCCATCGTCACACGACGCGGATATAAACGCCGGTGCAGTTGGGCGATGCGTTCGGGCAATGTTAGATGATCGCTCATTTCATAGGAAACCGATTTGCCGATGATACGCCGTTCGGGGTCGGCCACCAGGATAACATCCGATTCGATCATGCGCGCGGGCATCACCACCATCCCCGCCCCAACGCGCACATTATGCCCCACACAGCCGCCCAGCACCGGTTGCCCCACTTCGGAGAGCTCACCATAAGCGTCGATGGCCTTCAAGGGCGCGGGCAACAGGTTAAAGTCCGTGAAGGTCGTCCCCGCGCCCAAGAAGCTATTGCGCCCTACCACACACATCTGCAAGCAGGTATTCTGCGCAATGATGGTATTCTCCATGATGATGGTCATGAACAGCGCCGCGCGGAAAGGCAAAAAGCAATTATGCCCCACGACGCTCAGCATCAGATGACAGTTGTTGGCAATCGTGACATTGTCGCCAATCACACAGTTGTCGATGACGACCCCCGCGCCGATTTTGCAATTATCGCCGATGGTCGTCGGCCCTTGGATGACCGCTGACGGGTCGATGTCGCAGTTCCTGCCGACTTTCACCAGTTCGGAACACTGCACGATCTGGGCTTGCTCTAACATCGCGCGGAACAACACCCGCAGCAGCGGCAAGGTATGGTTGGCCAGCATTTGCTCGAAGCGATGCCCCCGCGAAAAGACCCCCAGCGGAATGCTGGCGTTGTAGATATGCACCCAGCTTTGAATCGGAACGCAGGTGCGCAGGGTCAGGTAATGCGTTAGGTCTTGTTCGCGGCGCAGTTCGGTGCGGCCTTCGTATTCTTCCAGCTTATAATTGGTCATGCTGTCGGGTACGTTATAGTACCCCACTTCGGCAGCATCCGACGGCACCCGCACGCGATGCAGACCCGTGGGGTCGGCCCAGCCTTTAGGGAAGTAGTACAGTTCGATGGCGTAATATTCGCCCTCATTATCGCTTTCTTTCACCAAGCTAGAGAGCGGGATGCTATAGCGCAGCCAGGCCCGATCCTCCGCCGGGAGCACCGCCTGGCAAGGCTGGCCCAGGCCGCGCGCTTTTTGCATGAAATAATCGAAAAACTCGCGGTCAAAATACAGATTATCGCGATACACAACGATCTCGTCATTGGCATCCAACCCGTAGCGCGGGCGGGCTAGCTCGGCTTCTAGGTCGCGGATATTGGACAGAGGCATTTCAAGCGATGTTTGGCCGATCACACTATTAACGACTTCATCCAAATGGATGCCCAGTTGGGCGGGGCGCTCGCTGTTCTGGATGATCGTAAGTTCACTGGCCGGTTCATTAAAGGGGAGGATCAATAGGCGGTCGTTAATCACGAATTTGCGCATGGTGGTTTCTCCTGGCGCCGCCTAGGGGGTGTTTCAAGCGCGGCTATCCAAAAATTCCAAAATATCTTCGATAAACTTTTCCTGGTCATCAATCATCGGGAAATGGCCAGAGTTTGGATACCATTTTACCTCGGCATGGGGCACCAGGTTTTGCATTATTTTATGATTTTTAGGGCTCACAATGATGTCTTTTTTGCCGTAAATGCCTAGCAATGGTTGTTGGACTTGGGCGAGTTCGCTTGTCAGATCGGTACGGCGCAACGTGTTGATGCTCTCAAAAAAGGATTGCATGGTCGTTCGTGAGAGATCATCCAAAACCATGGTGCGCACGACCTGCCCATCATTGGCCGCCATATACACATACGAGCCAATGATGAAGCGCAAGGCAGGCGGCACGAGAAAACCGAGGGAGGCCATAAAGGGATTACCGCCGATTTTGAGCGCCCAATAGAGCGTCTCGCCGTTGATCGGCGAGCCGATGGCGCAGGTTTTTACAACCCGTTCGGGGTAGCGAATGGCCGAACTCATCGCGACAGTGCCGCCCATGCTGTGACCGATGACGGCGGCTTTGGGGATGCCGAGCTTATTCATAAATTGCCCGACCATATCCACAAAGGCGCTGACGGTGAATTCTTGCACGGCTTCATTCTGCGGGCCAAAGCCTTTGCTTTCGCCAAAGCCCCAGAAATCGAGCGAATAGGTGCGGTAGCGCTCGCCTACGCGCGCGATGGTCTCGCGCCAGAGTTGCCACGAGCCAAGCCAGCCATGCAGAAAAAGCACAGGGCGGCCTTTGCCGTACACTTCATAATGAATAATCCCCCGGCTAGGCGGGTCAGTGGTTAGAAGTGGCATGCTTTAGGCACCCAAAAAGTTGCAAGCGCTCACTTGCAACCACCGTGTGATATATACCATGCGCAGGCCCATACTGGTCTGCTTAGGTTTCCATCTCTTCCAGGATGGAGTACAGCAGTTCGAGCAAGACTTGCTTCACGCTTTCTTTGTCTTTGGCCACGCACGGCAGTAGCTTGACGTGCTCTTCAATGCGTAGCGCGATGCGCAAGTCGTCAGGGGCCCAGGCATCCGGGTGGTCTTGTTTGTTCGCGGCCACCACATAGGGCGTGGGGGCATACGCGCGGAAGGTTTCCAGAATACTTTTGGCCTCGCGGAAGGTTTCGGGCTTGGCACTGTCCACCATCACCACAAACCCGAGCATCCCTTCGGCCAAGATTTCCCACATGAAATCGAACCGGCGCTGGCCGGGCGTCCCGAACAGGTAGAGCACCAAGTCATCATCCACTGTAATACGCCCAAAGTCCATCGCGACGGTGGTTTCGGGCTTTTCTTGCGATTCGGGCGATTCTTCAGACACTTTGCGGTCTGTCGTCACGACATCGATCTCGCTGACGGATTGAATGAATTGGGTCTTGCCTGCACTGAACGGGCCGGTTATGACCATCTTTACAGTCTGAGTCTGCATGGGCACGCTGCCTCGCTACTATATCTGAGATAATGGCTAAGATAACTGCTTAAATTTGTTTGATACGATCAATGAGCTTGTTAACCACAGCCTTGCTGGGGGCGCCAGATACTTCTTTGCGCCGCGCGGCAATCCCGGCGGTTTGCCGGCTCGCGACGGCTGTGTTCGGCGGTTTCACCAAATCCACCAAGCCCGCTTCGCGCAAGGCGTGCACTACCCGCCGGATTTCCGTATCCGTCATGTTGCATGCTTTGGCAATCTGCCGGATCGAGTTTTTCGGGTTCACAAAGCCAACCACGCGCCATTCCGCCGTCGAGAGTTGAATTTCTTTGAAGACATCGCCCCCTTCGCGGAATTTCAGGGCAAAATCCAGATTCGGGAGTTCTTCTTCTAAGCGTTTTTGGTCGTGGATGCGGCGCGAGCCTTCGATAATCACGTTTTCCAGATTGATGGGAACGATAATCCGATCTTTGGGGACGGGTGCTTGTTCATCAAAGATGAAAGGCTCCTGGTTCCAACTGATCAGATCGAAGACAATATCCACGGTATGGGCTTTGATGCTCTGGATAATATGCTGTTTGGAGACATAATTGGCATTAATGAGCATCAGGGCCAGGGCTTTGTCGCTATGATTTTTGCCGCGCTCGCGGATGATGCGCGCTTGTTCATCGTTCAAGCGCCCGGCTTTATGCAAAATACTGGTGAGGTCGCTGTTTTTGTTTTGCATCGTGGCATACAGCAACTTACCCTCTTTGAAGACCACCTCAGCGCGTTGTTCGCCGGGTTCCATCTCTGGGATTGTTGTTTCACCATCGCCCAGAGTAAGTTGCTTCCCGGTCTCGACACCTTCATAAATGCGTAACGTGCCGCTTTTTTTTGCTAGGTTGATCAAGTTTAAGAGCTGTGTTGTGCTGAAAACGCTGAGGTTCCCTTTGAGTGGCATTCCCGATCAAGTCCTTCTCAAGGCGTTGAAACAGTGTGAACGCATTATACCCCTGCCGCATAGCCAAGTCAACTCAACTGCAAGCGACCTCAAAGAAGGCCTCGTAAATCGCCGGGTTGGGTTGGCCATCCAAGCCGACTAAGCCATTGGTTTGGGCCTCTACATGCATGGCATCCGACCACGCATACCAGATCACCACGGGCGCGATGTCGGCATACGCGCGGGCCAGGTAGGTGTATAAGTTGCTCAGATAGCGCGCGGCCAGGGGTTTATGCTGGGGTGCACTCGCGCCTGTCGCGCCCACTTCCGTCAGCCAGATAGGTTGACCCGGCACTAAACGCCGAAAGGCGTCCAGGTCGGCGCCGATGTCGCCAAAGCGTGAAAACGGCGTGTTATCATCCGGCGCGCCTTTGCCATACGGATGCAGCGCGATGGCATCTACGGGCAAGCGCCCATCCAGCGCGGCCAGTGTCTGGCGCATGTAATCCAGGCTGCGGGATGTGCTGTGGACAAGCCCTTGCATCACGACTTGGGCGCCGGGGGCGTGGGTGCGCACGAGCCGCGCGTGTGTCGCCAGAAAATTGGCATAATCGGCGGGCGGAAAGGCCACGGCTGCCGGGTTGCCTGGGTCAACATCGCCTTCATTCCAGATTTCATAGGCCGCGATTTTGCCCGCGTAGCGTTTGAAAATCTGCGTCGCGACATCGGCATACGCGGCGGTGTATTCACGCCAGCGCTGGCTATTCATCTCGCCCCAGTTGAACACGCCCTCGCCATAGGCTTCGTGGGTTAGCACCAACAAAATCTTTGAGCCCAGTTGGCTGTAGGCTTCGATGACGGGGTCGTAAAACGCGAAGGCATCTTGCAGAGAGGGAAAGCGCGCGATAGAACTCATGAACGGGAAGCGCACCCAGCCCACTTGGCGAAAATCTGCCGGAATGCTCGGCCAGCCCTGGTTATCGCGCGGTTGGATGTTTAACCCGCAGGCGACTTGGCCTTTCGGTTGCGCGCCGATCAGAGCCTGGGCGGCGGGTGTCAGGCGCGGCAGGTCATCCCCAGGATGGATGTTGGCTAAAACGCGCCGGGCATCCTCTGGCGAAAAGGTCGTGATGTCAAAAACCCGCGCGCCCGGCGGGGGTTGTTCGGCGTTGATGTCAAAATAGAATAGATCGTCTTCGTAGGCTTTCAGAAAACGCAGGAGTTCATCCAGCGTGGCAACAAAACTATTGATGCGATTATCGGGCATGGCGCATGCATTCCTCTTATGGGGCGGCATAGCGTCGATAATAGCGGGCTTTTGAGGCGCGAGCAACCACCCCCAGCGGATTGAGGTATCCACCGGGGGGTAGGATATGCCCTTAGGAGGGTTCTACAGGTGATTGATAGCACGACCCCACGGCCAGATAGGCATAACCGGCTTGGGTCAACATATCGTAATCCGGGATCATGCGGCGCCCGTCGATGATAAGATAGGGCGGCTTCACCGTCTTTTGGATGACGCTAGACAGGCCCCGAAATTCTTCCCAGTCCGTCGAGATGATCATCATATCGCTGCCGGTTAAGGCGTCGGCGGCGGAATCATGATACGAGATTTTCTCGAAAAGATGGTTGGTCGTAGGGTCAAACACTTTGCTGGCTTCTTCGTTGGCCAATGGATCATAAGCGCGGATTTGCTTCACACCACGCGCCAGCAGCGCGTCTACCACTTTTAGCGAGGAGGAATCACGCATGTCGTTGGTTTGCTTCTTGAAAGCCAGGCCCAGCAAGGCCACCACTTTATTATTGAAATTGGCTTCAGCTTCTAGGATGGCGCGGTCGATCAAGTATGTTTTTTGAAATTCGTTGATCTCGTATACCGATTCGAGCAACGCGGCGGATTGCCCCATGCCCTTCAATTGATGAATCAGCGACTGGATGTCTTTGCCAAAACACGATCCGCCCGCCCCATTAGAGACATACGAGCCCCAGGTGCTGATGCGCGTATCCGCCGTGACACCCAGCTTCAAATCTTCCATGCGGATGTTGGGCACGTTTTCGGCCAAGCGGGCGCCGACCCCATTCCAGAAAGAAATGTAGGAGAGCAAAAGGGTATTCGCCACATATTTGATCGATTCGGCGGTTTCGGGCGTGGTTTCAATATACTTGATGCGCACATGGTTCACGAATTGGGAATACACGCGCCGCAAGATTTTGAAATCCTCCTCGGAATCCGCCCCCACGACGATACGGTCGGGCCGGCGCGAGAGTTCCACGGCTTTGCCTTCGGGCAGAAATTCCGGATTTGAGGCCATGCCCACATTCGGGACATTGTGCGAGGCCAAAACGCCCTGCAATTGGCGTAAGGTGCCAATCGGCACGGTGCTTTTATTAATGACCACCACGCGGCGCTGATCTTGGCGTTGGGCCAGCAACGGGGCCAGCGTTTCGAGGGCGCTCATGTAGTAATCCAAGTTCGTGGACCCATCATGGCGGGGTGGGGTGGGCAAGCACAAGAAGATCGCTTCGACACCCTCAATAATATCTGTGACGTCTGAGGTAAAGAACAGGGAGGTTCCCAAATGTTCTTGGATAATCGGCACAAGACCAGGTTCGTTGATATAACGCTCGATTTCGGCTTGTTGGCCGCTGTTGAAAGCTGCGATACGCGCTTCGTCAATATCGTAGGCATAGACCTCATGCCCATATTCCGAACAGACTGCCGCGTGTGGCAACCCGACGAAACCCGTTCCGACGATGATAAGTTTCATGTTTATGCTCACTTTGCCTGAATATAGGCCAAAATCATAGCCCTAGCGTTGGTTATGTGTCAAGAGGCTGACCGGATGCAGTCGGCCAGGTTTGGGATAGAATAGCAGTATGATTCAAGATAGCTTACTCGGTGTCATCATCAACGGGGCCTACGAACTGAAGGCTGTTTTGGCGCGGGGCGGCATGGCGACGGTCTACCGCGCGCGCCAACTCTCCACCCAGCGCGATGTCGCGGTGAAGGTTTTACCGCGCGAATTTCTGGATGACGAAACCTCGCACCAGCGCTTCAAACAAGAAGCCCAGATTTCCTCTCAGCTTGAACACCGCGCCATCGTGCCAGTGTACGATTTTGGGGAATGGAACGGGTTGCCCTATATTGTCATGCGCCTGATGGAAGGCGGCTCGGTGGATGATATGCTGCGCCGAGGGCCTGTGCCGTTGCCGCGTGTGCAGGCTATTGTCCGGCAGGTGGCCGCCGGGTTGGATTACGCCCATCAACAAGGGGTCTTGCATCGCGATCTAAAGCCCAGCAATATCATGCTCGATGGCGCGGGCGATGCGTATTTAACAGATTTTGGCATCGCGCGCTTGCTGACCTACGATGAAAAACTGACGGCCACGGGCGTCGTCGGCACCCCTGCGTATATGTCGCCCGAGCAAGCGCAAGGCCATATGCTCGACCAGCGCAGCGACATCTACGCGCTAGGCATTTCGTTATTCGAGATGCTCACTGGGCGGCGTCCTTTCGAAGCGGATACGCCCTACGGGACGGCTGTGCTGCAAGTCACCAAGCCGCCGCCCTCGCCGCGCGACTATAACCCGGCCCTGCCGGTAGGCGTCGAAGCGGTGGTTCTACGGGCATTGGCCAAAAACCCGGCTGAACGCTTTGAAAGCGCGGTGATCTTAGCGGGGGCGCTTGATGACGCGGATTTATTCATCGCCGCTCAGACGATCCAACATACCCCACCGCCCATGCCCCCCCATCAGATGCCGACCCCACAACAACCGCAAACCCCCGTTTCGGTGTCGTCCGTGGCCGCGCAACGTGGCCCGCATCCGGTATTATTTTTGAGCGGCGCTTTTCTGCTGGCGTTTGTGCTGGGGGCGGCCCTCTTGGGGGGGTATGTCGCGCTTTCGCAAGATGATAATGCCGCCGCCCCGCCCGATTTTGCGGCGACAGGCGTAGCGCGCCTGACCGCGACGGCTGAAACGACACCAAACGTCGAGAGCGGGGCCGGGCAAATCGTTTTCATTGCCGCGCCGGATGACAATAGCGCGAGTGAACTCTACCGGCTCAATATTCCCACCCGGCATATCACCCGCCTAACGACCACCGCAGGCGCGGAGGGCTATCTGGCGGCGGCGCCCGATGGCGCGCGCCTAGTCTATGCCTATGACCCAGATGGTGAAATTGCCGAGGATGATGATAACAGCCAACTTGAGCTATACGTGCAAGGTCTAACCGGTGAGAATCCGCGCCAGCTAACCAGCAATCTATTGGAAGAAGGCGCGCCGGCCTGGTTCCCCGACGCGCAACGCATCATCTATCCGCAGGAGATGAGCGGCATCCTGGGCTATCGCCTGGTGGTGCAAACCGTGCCCGATGGCGAGCCGCAGATCGTGCATACGGTGCCTGGTCAGCGCTTGTTTGGGCCCCAAGTCGGCCCGGATGGGCGGCGGGTAGTCTTTGGCGCGGGCCAGCCCGATGACCGCGCTAGCTGGGATTTGTATCTGCTGGATTTGGCCACCGATACAATCGCGCGCTTAACGAACAATGACCAAGCGGACTGGGCGCCGAGTTGGGTGCCAGGTGCCGACCGGATTCTCTTTATGCGCGCGGATGCCGAGGCAACCGCTATCTATGAAATGGGCCTAGATGGTGGCACCGCCCGCCAAATCGCGACTGTACCCGCCAGTGCTAATGGGGCTTTCTATGATGCGTCAGGCGAACAGATTTTATACAGTAGCCTGTTCGAAGAACGGCCCGTGTTATACATCTGGCGCCGTGCAGGTACGTCTCCGCTAGAACTCGTGCCGGGTGCCCAGGCCGCCTGGTTGCCCTAGGCCGGACTGTACCTTGCTTTTCCTGGGCGAGTTTGGCATACTACGCCGCAGGATAAAGGGGCATAGCTCAACTGGCAGAGCGTTGGTCTCCAAAACCAAAGGTTCGGGGTTCAAGTCCTCGTGCCCCTGTGGCTAGCTAGGCAGTCGATATGTGGCTGCTTTTTTGATTCACCCACCAACGTATTTTTCAGCATAAAGGGGCATCTTATGCCGAACATTCGCGAAGACCCTGTGCCATACCGAGTATGGGGCGATGACATCGAAGACGGCGCGCGCCAACAAATGCACCAGGCCGCCCAGTTACCCATTGCCGTGCGCGGCGCGCTGATGCCAGACGCGCACCAGGGCTACGGCTTGCCGATTGGCGGGGTGCTGGCCACGCGCGAGGCCGTCATTCCGTATGCCGTTGGGGTAGACATCGCATGCCGCATGCGCCTGACGGTTTTCGACACCCCGCCGCATATCCTGGAACAAAAACGCGAGAAATTCCGCAAGATCATCGAAGAGAGCACGCGCTTTGGCATTGGTGCGGCCACTGAGCTAGATAACCCGCCCGACCACCCCGTGATGGACGATCCGGCGTTTGATGAATTGCCCGTCGCGCGTGGCCATAAAGGCACCGCTTGGCGCCAATTGGGTTCCAGTGGCGGCGGGAACCATTTTGTCGAATTTGGCGAATTGCTGGTCAATGAAGCCATTACGGGCAGCGCTGACCCCACGGGCGAGGGCTCGCGTGCGTTTGGGCATGTGCCACCCGGGCGTTATCTGGCGTTCATCAGCCATAGTGGCAGCCGGGGCCTGGGCGCCACAATTGCCGATCATTACACCAAAATCGCCATGGACATGCACCCCGATTTGCCTAAATCGTATAAGCATTTGGCCTGGCTGGATATGAACGGTATTGGCGCGGAATACTGGGCTGCTATGACGCTGGCAGGGCGCTACGCCAGCGCTAATCACGCTATCATTCACCAGAACATCATTGACCGTCTGCGGCTGGATGTGCTCGGCGGCGTCGAGAATCATCATAATTATGCCTGGCGCGAGGTGTTCGACGATGAAGAATACATCGTACACCGCAAGGGCTCCACACCTGCTGGGCCGGGTGTGTATGGTGTCATCCCCGGCAGCATGACCGACGCGGGGCATGTGGTGCGCGGCCTGGGCAACGCCGAAGCGCTCAACAGCGCGGCCCACGGCGCCGGGCGGCGGATGTCGCGCGGCGAGGCGAAACGCTCGCTACGCTGGGAGCAAGTGGAGCATAAGCTGAAACAGGCGCGCGTCGAACTCATGTCGGCGGGCCTGGATGAAGCGCCGCATGTCTACAAAGACCTGACCGAGGTGATGGCGGCCCAGCAAGATTTGGTCGTCAGCGTGGCCAAGTTTCAACCGCGCCTGGTGAAAATGGCCCCCGACCAACGTACCCGCCGCAGCCAGCGCGGCAAGGCCAAGAAAAAGAAGCGCAAATGAAGCCTTGTATGTTACACTCTGCAAGATACTAACGGATTTTGTGAGAGGTAAAAATGCGCTTGTGGCGAGGATTACTTGGTGTATGTATTGTCGTGGCCTGCGGGATGGCGCTCCCGGCGCTGGCCCAACCTCAGGACACACCCTTCATTGAATATGGCGAAGAAGTAACGGGTAGCCTGAATGATGAAACCTGGTTCGAAGAATGGTTTTTCGCAGGCTCAGCCGGGGATGTGGTCATCATCGAACTGACCGCCGTCGAACCACCACCGGATGGACTCGACCCGTATGTGGTCTTGCTCGACCCGAACGGCGAGGTCATCACGGAGAATGATGATCGCGAGCCGGGGAATACCAACGCGGCTATCGAACAGGTGACCCTGAACCAAGATGGTTTGCATGGTATCATCGCCACGCGCTTTCGCTTTGATGAAGGCGACACCAGCGGAGAATATCGCCTCTCGCTACGCCTAGACGGCGGCCAACGTCCCGGCCCCGGCGCTGAGTCACTCGGCGACGACCAACGCGACGCCAGTACGCCACCGCCTGACATCATTCTGTACAACGAGCCCGTCACGGGCACCCTGAATGATGATAATCCAGTGGAAAGCTGGTTATTCGAAGGCTTTGAAGGGGATGTCATCTCGATCAATATGCAACGCCAGGATGACGGCAGCAATTTAGACCCACTGCTACGCTTGCGCGATGCCCAAGGCCGCGAACTTGTGCAAAATGATGATGCCGAATTGGGCACGCTAGACGCCGCGATTACTGATTTCACCTTGCCTTATACGGGGCAATATGTCATCGAAGCGACGCGCTTTGGCGAGGCCACCGGCGCGACATCGGGCGGTTATACGCTAGAGATCGTCACGGATGCCACGTCCGCTTCTGCGCCGAATATCGGACAACCGGCCCCCCCCGATATGGATGATGCGGCAGATGGGGACGCGGTGGTATATGGCGATTTTGTGCGCGGCACGCTCCCGGAGAATGGCTCCATCAGCTATTTCTTTGACGGCCAGCAGGGCGATGTGGTGACCATTTCGGTTAAACAAGCCGCTGATAGCTTGCTGAACCCGGCAGTAGCGCTCATGGCGCAGGATAGCACGGTCGATTTCGGCACCTTTAACGAACAATTCAACAGCCCCGCCGATGCGCGCATTGTCGAAGAAACGCTGCCTGCGGATGGCACGTATCAAATTACCGTGTTGACGGACGCAGGCTCTAGCGGTGAGTTCGTCCTGCATCTGTTCTCCGAGGCAACAACGGGGGTGAATGCGCCGCCTGTTGCCGCAGAGCCCGAAGTGCCCGCCGAAGCCGAAACATCCGATGAAACAGAAACGCCGGATGATGAATCCGCGCCAGACACTGAAGCCCCACCGCCGCCTGCCACAGATAGCGCTGCTTTGGCCTTCGAACTCGCCTGGGATGGCGCACCCGATTTCGACCTGGCGGTGGTTGATCCGAACGGCAATCGCTTGGATTTCGTGACAGGCTCGGTACCCAGCGGCGGCGTCTTCAGCGGGGATGCGAACGGCGGCTGTGTGCTGACATCCGAAGCACCTATCGAAGCCGCCTTGTGGAATGATGACTATCCCGCTGGGGAGTATCGCATCGAAATCGCGCATGTTTTCCCCTGTGGCGCCGAAGACCCCGTCCCCTATACGTTGACCATCTACCAGGATGGCGAAATCCTGGAAACAATCGAGGGCGAACTGGCCCAGGGTGGTTTCATCACCTATGACCGCAGCCTGGATTAGACGCTTAGCAGGGCTGGCCATTTTGCTGGTCAGCCTATGGGGTGTGGGGGGGGCGGTCGCGCAGCCTGATGAACCGCCCCCCTTGGTGAATGTCGCAGCCGATGAAACCGGCTTACTCGCGCTGTTTTATCCGGCAGATTGGACACTGTACGAACCGCAAGCGCGCATTATCATCGTCAGCGAAGAACCCCGCGCCGCTGGGGGGCCGGATACACAGATTTTTGTGCGCGCGCAGATCATTGAACCAGCCCCCGCTACGGCTGAAGAAGTCCGCCCCTGGTTGCTTGCCCGCCTGGGCTTGCCCCCCCAGACCCCCGCCGAATCGCAAACGTATAGGGGCTATCCCGGTTGGCTGGCCCAAGGCGCGGATTTGCGCGCCGAGGGGGTCTATAGCGCGGCGGTGGGGCTATTCCTAGCGCCGGGCCGGGTCGCGCTGGTGCGGGCGGATTTCCCGAGTGACCAACTATTAGCCGTCGCGCCGACTCTGACGGCCATGTTCGAATCCGTGGCTGTGCTGCCGCAGGCCCTCAGCGCCCAGCAAGACACGCTGCGCTTGCATCTGCCCGCCGAGTGGCCCAGTTCGGATGGTTTAGAAGCGGTGTACGCTGCGCCTAACCCGGACGCCTTGCGCGCCATCGCGCGGGATGAAGCCGCGCCCCAACCCTATGGCTTGGCGCTCCGTTTTCTGACCGGGATCGACTCTCGCGAGGATTATCTGGCGGGCCTGGCCAGCTTATTGCAAGATGAAGAAACCTTCCTGGCGGACGGGCGCAGCATCACTATTCAGATACGCCGCGACGAAACGCGCCAGCAAAGCGAATTGCTGATCTTTCGCCAAGCGGGCCTTGAGGGTGTGCTAGAGTTGCGCGCTGTAGCCCTCACCGCCGAGCCCCTTTTAGCTGCCCTAGATACCCTAAAAGCGATCTTCACCAACGCTCGCTTACAGTGATGATCTACAGGTAAAGAAAAATTTACGGCTTGGTTAGCTCCTGGTGTAGAACGCTTTTTCGCTTTTCCGTATAATAGAGAAGGATTTCGCGTCAGATCAGAAAGGAGCCTGGTCTGTGATTCAAGGACAAGTTTTATTATTGAATGGCAGCACCTGGGAACCCCTGGCGGTGATTGGTATCCCGCGCGCCATGAATCTGCTGCTGGCCGAAAAGGCCATCGTGGTAGAAGAGTCCGGGCGGTTCATTCGCACGGTACGCGACCAATTCTCAGTCCCATCCGTGATCGCGTTACGCCATTATATCAATGTGCCGCGTCGTCAAGCCCCCTGGAGCCGGCGCGGTGTGTTGGTGCGGGATGGCTATATATGCATTTACTGTGGCATCCAACCCGGTAGTGTGCAGCAAGGCAAAGTGCTCTCGCGCGGCAGTATGACGGTGGATCATATTCTGCCCAAGTCGCGCGGTGGCAAAGACACCTGGACGAATACGGCCTGTGCGTGCCCGCGCTGTAACCATCGCAAAGGGAATAAACTGCCGCATGAAGCAGGTCTAAAAATGCGCTGGGAGGCCCGTCGCCCCAGGACAAATTACCTGGTGATCGAATTCGGCAACGACAACGCCTCTTGGAAGCGCTACATTGACGTTGGCTCGTAACCCTTAGCCGGGGCCATCGCTAGCGCGGGGCGCGGTTCCTCACCGGCCTTACATTATCGAAGTACAGGGAACCCCTGTACTTGACATCTTTATTGTTTGCTATACAATATATGCGAATGCATATATGCAAACGCATATATTATATAGAGTGCACCATGAGTTTACGCCATATCATCTTAGGGCTTTTGAAATCCGAAGGAGAGCTATCCGGCTACGATATCAAGCAGCTTATCGAAGACGGCATCAATATGTTCTGGTATGCTGACCTCTCGCAAATCTATCGCGCGCTCTCTGACTTAGAAGCAGCCGAATGGGTTCTTTCCACCCCCGACCCCGACAACAACCGGCAACGCAAAGTCTATCATATTACCCCAACTGGCGACGTTGCTTTGCAAGACTGGCTAACATCAGACATCAAGCTCAAACAGTTTCGGCGCTCCGACCTCGCGCGTTTGTTTTTCGGGCGCTTAGCCCCCCCAGACCGCCTACGCGAGCAAGTTGTCGCATTACGCACAGAATACGAGCAACGCTTGGCGGCCATCCGAGGCGCTCAGCAATACATCCTCGAGCAAGACATGGCGAAATACCCTCAGGATGCGCCCTATTGGCTTATTACCGTTGACCAGGGCATTCGGGTCTTGCAGGCGCAAATTGATTGGTGCAATGCCACGCTACAGACATTAGACCAACTCAACAATCATTCACCTGATGAGGAGACATAATGAACAGTTTTGTTCAAATCAAAGACCTGAAAAAACAATACGACCCGCCCGATGGCACATATGCTGTCGGCAAAGATGGCGGCGTGACGTTTGACATTCGCGAAGGCGAGATTTTTAGCTTGCTTGGCCCCAATGGCGCGGGCAAAACCACCACCATCAGCATGATGAGCACCCTACTCACCCCCACCGAGGGCGATATTATCATTGGCGGGCACAGTGTGCGCGCCCAACCCCTAGAGGCCAAAAAGATGATTGGCGTGGTGCCCCAGGAAATCGCGCTGTATCCGACGCTCAGCGCACGCCAGAATCTGGAATTTTTTGGGCGGTTATACGGCCTGCGCGGCAGCGAATTAAAAAAGCGCACGGATGAAGTGCTGGACTTTATCGGCCTGACTGACCGCGCGGGCGATAAGGTCGAGGAATATTCCGGCGGCATGAAGCGCCGCGTGAATATCGGCGTTGGCCTGATGCACCGCCCTAAAATGGTCTTTCTGGATGAGCCCACCGTTGGGATCGACCCGCAAAGCCGCCGCCGTATTTTGGATACGGTCAAGATGCTTAACGAAGAACAGAATATGACCGTCCTGTACACGACCCATTACATGGAAGAAGCGCAGGAGCTTTCCGACCGCATCGGTATTATTGACCACGGGCAGATTATCGCCATCGGCACCCAGCAAGAACTCACCCAACAGGTCGGCCAAAAAGATACGCTTATCTTCCAGGTGCCCGAAGCCACCGATGAACTCATTCAGCGCCTGACCAGCATACAGGGCATAGAAAGCGCCACCCTGCAAGGCGAAGAAGAAGTCCATATCATCGCCGAAAATGGCCGACGTTTAATGCCCAAAGTGATCAACGTCATTGAAAACGCAGGCTACTTGATGAATTCGGTCGAAGTGCGCGAGCCCAACCTAGAAGCCGTCTTTTTGCACATGACTGGGCGCGCGCTGCGCGACTAAGCCCCAAGGAGCGAATATGTTACGCAAAGTGCTCACCATCGCCTATAACGGCGTGTATGTAGCGTTTACTGACCGCACCGCGATTATCTTTATGTTTGCCGCGCCCTTGCTCATCAGCGGTATTTTGGGCGCGGTGTTCGGCGGTGGCGCGGATGACATCAGCCTGCCGGACTCTGAAGTGCTGATCGTGAATCAGGACGAGGGCGAACTCGGCGCGCAATATGTCGATTTTATGGTCAACAATACGCCGCCTGATTTAGAAGACCTCATCACCGGTGAAGTGTCTGAAGATGCAGACGCCGCGCGGGAGGCCGTCCGCGCGGAAGAGGCCCGCGCAGCGCTCATCATCCCGCCCGATTTTTCCCAGCAGATTCAAAGCGCGGATCAACAAGCCGAGGTCGATTTATTCTATAACCCTGGCAGCGAAATCGGCGCGACGATCACGCTTTCGGTGGTCGAAGGCATCACCACGGGCCTGAATAGCGTTTTTGTGGCCCAGCGGTTGCTCATTGGTGGGCCGGATGCTTATTACAACCAACTAACAGATGATCCTGCCGCCGCCGGGCAAGCCTTTGGGGTGGTGGCCAACCGCCTGGGTACGCCAGAAGGGGATCAGTTCGTCACCCTAGAGCAGGTGACAGTGCAGGGCGAAAGCGACGCGATCAATTTGCTGAGCTATTTCGCGCCCGCGATGGCGATTCTGTTCATGGTGTTTGCCATGGCTGCCGGAACGCGCCACATCTTGGAAGAACAGCGCGAATGGACGCTGCAACGCATCATCACGACCCCCACGCCGCGCTGGGCCTATCTGGCGGGGCGCTTGGCGGGCAATTTCTTTACGGGCTTCTTGCAGATGAGCTTGCTCATTGTGGCGTCGATTGCCGTGTCGGCGGCCCTGACCGGAGACCCCGATGTTTGGGGCGATAATATCGTGGGCATTATCTTGATCACCGCCAGCGTCGTCATCGCCGCCACGGGGCTCGGCCTGATGCTAGCCAGCATATCCAGCGATGCCGAACAGGCCGAAGTCATCGCAACCGCTGCAATATTTATCTTGGCGCTGTTGGGTGGGTCGTTTGTGCAGGTGGATGCTGTGCCCATCGTGAACGAGCTCAGCTATTTGACGCTCAACCGCTGGGGCATCGAAGGCTATTTCGACCTAGCCAATAATGACGCCTCTGTCATCGATATATTGCCCAATCTGGCGGCTTTGTTGGGCATGGGCGCGCTCTTTTTCGCGTTTGCCTTATGGCGCTTCAACCGCCGCCTGAGCTTTTAAGGATAACGCTACGATGCTAAACACAATCATGAATCTGACCCGCCTATCCATCTTGCTGAAATTGCAAAGCGGCGCGATCTTTGTGACGTCATTCTTGATGCCCATCGTCATGATGATTATCCTCGGCTTGGCCATCACGGCGGAAGTGCCCGCGTTGCGCGTGGATGTGGCGAATATGGATGTGGACGACGCCGGAGAACCCGAACCGCAGGCTGCCGAACTCATCGCGGCCTTGCGCGATGTCGCCGGAGATACCGAAGCGGTCATCATTTGCGTGTATGGCGCGGATGATAACCCCGAGGCATGCAGCCTGGCTGAGGATGCTCGCTACGAGGACATCGGCACCGCGCGCCTAGAAGACCGAGATGCGATTGCCGCGCTCGAAATCCCGGCGGGCTTCACTGAGCAACTACGCAATGGCGACGCCGTGTCGCTGGTGTATCGCGCCGACCAAGACTTCAACGCCGCGACCGTGACACAGAATACGGTCATCACGGCGGTTGACCGCATCAATAGCAGCGTTCGCATTGCCAACGCCGCCACCGAGGTCGCCGCCGAGCAACTCGGCGCGGAGGATGAAGCTGGCGCGTTTGCAGCGTTGCTGAGCCAAGCCCAAGCCGCGCTTGAAGCGCCGCCCGCCATCGTGAATGTGGATTCTTCCGCGCCGAATGTCGCGACAGGCACCAATCAGAGTGTGCCGGGCATCGCGAGCATGTTTGTTTTCATCACGCTCATGAATACGGCCTCGTTTTTGGTCTTCGAGCGCGAGCGCGGCACCTTGCAACGCCTGATCGTGATGCCCGTGCGGCGCGGTGTGATCTTGATGGGCAAAGTATTGGGCGAATATGTCTTCGCGGTGCTTCAGTTTGGTTTGTTCATTTTGCTAGGCTATTTCTTCTTGGGCGTCAACTTTGGGGATGACCCGCTAGGCGTGGTTGGGATCGTGTTGGCGTTTTGTTCAGCAGGCGTAGGACTTGGGCTGTTGCTGAGTACCCTGGTGCGTACTGCCGACCAGGCCGCCGGGATCGCGCTGATGTTGGCCCTGACGGCGGCACCGTTGGGGGGCGCGTGGTGGCCCAGTGAACTGAATCCAGATTTCATCCAGGCGATAGGCCGTCTGGCCCCGATTGCCTGGGCCATGGATGCGTTCACCGAACTGCAATTTCAGCAAGGCACGCTAATGGATATATTGCCTTCGTTGGGCGTCATGTTGCTGATGGGCGTGGTGTTCGGCGGGCTGGCCGTGCTGAATTTCCGCTACGAATAAACGTCGTATAGCGACGGTATAGCCAATGGGCCGGGCCTATCGAAAGATGCGCCCGGCTTTTGCTAAACTCATCATATGCTACATCGCATCAAACGACTTTTGCGCCACTTATGGACCGCCCTCCGCTTGCTGGCGCTGTTTTTCCTCATCGCTTGGCTATTCAGTGGCGAAGGCTTGCCCGAAGATAGCCCCCGAGGCCGCATCTATGCCCTAACGCGCCACCAGAGCTTTGACTACATCGAATGGGAAATCGAAGCGCTGTGGGCCAAGGCTCAACAGACCCTATTCGGCTATGGCGCATACATCCCCGAAGGCGCACAACGCGCCTACCTGCTGGATTATTTCGCGACCCAAAATCAGTTATGGACGCTCCAAGGCCAGCGCGACCAGATATTGCAATCCGGCGCCGCGCCCGACGATGAGCTAAATGCTAACATCCGCGCCCTAGAAGCCGACCTGGCCGAGAGTCGTTTGCTGGCCGAAGAAATTATCGAAACACAGGTGAGCGCCGTGTTGGCTGAGGAAGGTTTCGCGCTGCTGGGGCAGGTCTTACCGCCCGTGAGTATGCATTTTCTGCAAGTGCCGGATGTGCTGATCGTCTCGCCGCGTGATGAAATTCGCCAAAATTTTACGCTGACTCTGCAAGCGATGACCTTTGAAGAACGGGTCGCGCTGGAAGAAACCATCGCGCGGGCTGTGCCTGAACGCGCCGTGTATATCACGCGCATCGGCGGCGTGGGCGTCTGGCCCGCCATGATCCGCGAAACCGACCGCGCGGTGGTCGCTTTTGAGGTCACCGCGCACGAATGGCTGCATCATTATCTGGTGTTTTATCCGCTAGGGATCAATTATTTCACCCATCCCGACACGCGCATCATCAACGAGACGACCGCCACGCTGTTTGGCAACGAAATCGGCAATCGGGTGATCGAGCGCTTTTACCCCCAGGCACTCGCCCGTGGCGAGGTCTATTTGCAGCCCATCCCGGATTATCGCGCGTTGTTGGCCGCCGCCGAGGGGCGCCAGCGCACAGTTGCAGCGGTGGACGGGGCCTATACATCCCCCCTGACGCGCGCCTATGAAGCGCAACGTGTGCAGACGCGCGCCCTAGCTGATTTTCTGCTGCACTCCGGCTACGCCGCCGCCGCGCAGACGGTGTTAGACGCCCAGCAGACGAACGCGGCCCGGCGGAATCTCGCGCCCCTATCGTATCCTGATGGCGCGCCAATGCCGCGCACGCGCGAAGACTGGATCGGCCACACCCGTTTGATGGCAGACTATCTGCTGGGCCTGGGTCGTGTAGAGGCGGCTGAACAGGCAATGGCCATTGGGGCGCGCCATAGCGGGCTGCGCAAACTGAACCAAGCCTGGTTTGCGTTTAATGTGGGCTACCAGGCCAACCCCACCGTCGAAACCGCGCCGGATGGCAGCACGGTGATTGTAACCGAAGGCGGTGGCGGCGACCCACTCGGCGCGGCGATTTACGAAATCCGCGCGCGGGCGCCCAGCTTGCACGCCTTTATCACGCTCATGCGCGGCATCACCACTCGCGCAGAAGTCTTCGCCGCGCGGGAGCGTCTGCGCACCGAGGCGGAAACGGCAGATTAAGGCTTTTCCAAGTATTTAACTATGCCGCTTGCTTTTGTCGAAAAGGATACCGTCTTGATTTTACCCCCCTCTAGCTCCCCCCGAATTCAGGGGGAGAACTTACTCGTGCGCATAATAGCCCCTCCCTGAATTCGGGGAGGGGGATGGGGAGGGGTAATTATTTTTCTGGAAAAGCCTAAGCCGATTCATCCCAGTCGCGCAGAATGGACGCCACCAGCGCCGCCCGGCGCGGCAGACTGCGAGTTAAGATGTGCTCGTGCAGGGCATGTGCGCCGGCGCCGCTCGCGCCGAGTCCATCCAGGGTCGGGATGCCCGCTTGGGCGGTGTAATTGCCATCGCTGACGCCGCCCACCGCCGCTTCGCCCAAGGGCAAGCCAAGCCCCTCCGCAAGCCGTTGAGCTTGCGCCATGGCGCGCACAGTCTGCGCGGTGCGTTCCATGGGCGGGCGCTCGATGCCGCCCCGGACAGCTAGTGTCGCGCCAAATGTCGCAGGTTCTAGGGCGCGTACCGCCGCATCAATCCGTTCGGCTTCGTCCTGAGAAAAATAGCGCACATCTGCAAAGAGTTCTGCACGCGCCGGGACGACATTGGCCACGCCGCCGCCCTCAAAAATAGATACGGTGACGGAGGTGCCCGCGCGCAGGTCATTTAACGCATTCACGGCGATGGCCTGGTGCGCGAGTTCGATGATAGCATTCACCCCGGCTTCCGGCTCCAGGCCCGCATGGGCAGCTTTGCCCTGGGCTGTCACCCAATATTTGGCATTGCCCTTGCGCGAGGTCTTCAGGCTTTCGCCTTCTGCGCTGCCTTCTAACACTAAGCTCAGGCAGCAATCTTGCGCGGTCTGCACGATGAGATCGCGGCTATGCAAACTGCCTGTTTCTTCATCTGTGGTCAGCAAGAGGCGAATAGGCCGCGCGGGCATTTCGTCGCGGACTTGCAGGGCGTGCACGGCTTCGATAGCAATGACGATACCGGCCTTCATATCCACTGTGCCTGGCCCATGGAGCTTATGGTCGTCGCGTTGCAGCGGCACCGCGTCCGCCAGTGTGCCTGGTGGCCAGACCGTATCCACATGGGCTAGCATCAGGATAGGCGCGCCGGGCGCTTCACGCTGCCATTCGGCTAGCAAAATATCGCCGACCTCCTCGCGCGGATGGTGCGTGAGGTGCGCGCCCAAGGCTTGTAAATCCGCCTCTAGCACGGCGATGAGGGCATCGACACGGGGTTTATCCGCCGTGAAGGATTCATAGGTCACCAGGCGCTCGGTTGCGGCGATGAGATCGTCCTGCCGCGCCCGAAAATACGTCAGTAAATCTTGCATATACGGGGTCCTTTGCCTCAACAATAGGGTTTATACGGGGGAGCATAGCCCAAAACACGCGGTCTGCCCACGCGCTTAAACTTGTGTTAAGTTACAATAGATACAATTTGTGTGCGCAGCAAATGCGACATCGAACAAACAAGAGGACGCATGGCGAGGAAAAAACAAAAGCCCACCCTACTACCTGATGAACTCGCGCAATTGATAAAGGATTCGCCGGAAGGCATCATCGACCGGCGTGATTTACAACGGCATTGGCAAGATATAAACGATACCATTCGCCAGGCGCGGCGTCGTGAGGATATCGCCACCTATAATGAATTGGTGTACGACCCCCAACGGGTGGATAAGGAATATGCGATTCAACTGGCGCATCAAAACGGGCGCGGAGTCGCCCAATTGCCCGACTTCACGCAGATTATCCGGCAAACGCTGGCCGATGCAAACGCCCCGGCCATGGTGCGCCAAGATTTAGAAGCGGCAGTGGGCGATTATTTCAGCGTGCAATTGTTGCGCGACGACATTCTGGAAGAAGCCGGCGTGCATACCCTGGAACTAAAATTGTTCGAGCCGTATAACGAATGGTTTTACCTGAGCAGCCAAGAATACGACAGGGTGTATGATCATGCGTTGACGGTGGCTGCCGAACGCCATGATGCCGAATGGCTAGAGATTGCCGAATGGGCCGGAGACGAACAGCGCGTCGGCGCCCAACCCGGCGAAACCGCGCGCTCGGTGGCGCTGTCTCGGCTATATAGCCGCAGCCAGGCGGAGTCCGTGCTAGATATATCCGAACGGGTTTTTCGGATCGCCCTACGGGATGGCATTTTAGCGCGCCGTGTCTGCCCGGATGGCGCCAAGCGGATGCGCGCGGCGGATGTTCATCACTTGCAACATGACCCAGACCTGCGCCAAACCCTGGAAGACAAGCTCGAAATCAACATCTGGCAAATTCGCAACCTCACCGGGCTCAAGATCAGCTATTTGCGCACCTTGCTACATAATGACGGTGTGCGCCCGTCGTCGCGGTCGCGCCGCAAGAGCAGCCACCGGGGTAAAAACAGCGCCTACTATCGTTGGGGCGCTGTGCGCAAGGTGCTTTGGCCCGCAGGCGACCACCCCACCATGAGCGACATTGACATCATCGAAGAGACGGGCGGCGCGGGCAAAGAAGCCTGGTGGAGCGATAAAATCATCGAGATCCATCGCGAAATTGACGCCCAAAAGCAGCAACAACGCGAAGCACGCGAACGGCGGCGCCAGCAGCGCGAAGCCCAACGCGAAGCCTTGCGCGCGCAGATGATCGAGAACTTTCCGAAATGGCTCGCTGAAGAAGAAGTCGAACAAATCGCTTATATTCATGTTGGCCCGACGAACTCTGGCAAAACGCACGATGCGCTGCAAGAATTGGCCGCGGCGGGCTCGGGGTGGTATCTGGCGCCGTTGCGCTTGCTCGCGCGCGAGATGTTCGAGCGCCTGAATAAAATGGGCGTTTACTGTAATCTGCTGACGGGCGAAGAACGCATTAATGTGCCTGGTGCCACGTTTACGGCGGCTACGGTGGAGATGTTCAACGCGGGCGAAAGTGGTAACTGCGTCGTGCTAGACGAAGCGCATATGGTGGCCGATGAACAACGCGGTTGGGCCTGGACGCGCGCGCTGGTCAATTCTCAAGCGCCGCAGATGCGCGTGATTACCGCCCCGCATGGGCTTAATCTGCTGAGCAAAATTTTTCAGAATCGGGGCATCGAAATCCAGATTTTGTACCATGAGCGCTTGGTGCCGTTAGAGGTCGCGCCCGAAGCTTGGCCGATTGAAGACCTGCCCAATCGGACGATTCTGATTGCTTTTTCGCGGCGCGATGTCCTGCGCCTGAAATACGTTTTGCAACAACGCGGGCGCAGTGTATCGGTTGTATACGGTGCGTTGCCGCCGGAAGTCCGCCTGCGCCAAGCGCAACGCTTCGCCTATGGCGAAACCGACATCTGCGTAGCCACGGACGCGGTCGGTATGGGGCTGAATTTGCCTGCCGACAATGTCGTGTTCTCCACGTTAACCAAATTTGATGGGCGCGAATTGCGCCGTATTGACGCCAATGAATGCCAGCAAATCGCGGGACGGGCGGGCCGCTTTGGTCTGTCGGACAAGGGCTGGGTTACGGGGGTTGATGACGAAATGCTGCGTCATATCCGCCACCTGATGCACCAGCAAGTCCCGTCCGTGGAGTATGCGCGCTTGGCGCCGCGTACGGACGAACTCGAATTGCTAGAAGGCGACCTAGCCCAACGCTTGATTACCTGGCAACAACTCAACGCCATCCCCGATGAACTGCGCGATATCGTCAGTTCGACCGAAATGGATGAGAAGATCGAACTCGCGCGCTTGCTGAGCTACGAAGACCTGATGTATTTGGGTATTGACCGCGCGCTGACGCTGGTCAACGCCCCCACCCGCAAAGAAAGCTGGGAATATTGGGTCGAATGCGCTACCGCCATCTTGCGCGATGAAATGATGCCTGCACCGCCCCCGCCACCGAATGACATCCGCGAAGGCGCGACCCTCAAACAAGCCGAAGCGTCTATCGCTTGCATGGACATTTATTTATGGTTGAGCTACCGCGAGCCCTTCCAGCATTTGGCCGAAGAACCGCAAGCGGTGGTCGAACAGCGCGAAGAACTCACCCGGCAGATTGACCTGGCGCTCATGCGCCGCTTTGACCCCACCCTGGCCGGGCGACGGGGCCGGCGACGGGGTGCCTGGTTTGAAGAAGACTAGCCCTAGGCATCATCCGTAGGCGAGAGCGAGCATCAGGTATCCACTGGGCTAACCTGACCTTGACCGCATCCGCGCACATGATACACTATAGCGTAGATGTCCCCATAGCTCAGAGGATAGAGCGTTGGCCTCCGGAGCCAAAGGCCCAGGTTCGAGTCCTGGTGGGGATACACACCATCGAGCGGCTCATGAAGGCCGCTTGATTTGTTATGTGCAGCACACAAAACGCAGAAAGGCTATTCATGTTCGCGTATAAGGACGGCGCCGAACCTTTTTTCTATCCTGGTGGACGGGTCGGCTGTTTGCTGATACACGGGTTTACGGGGTCGCCTTATATGCATCGTTGGGTGGGCCAGGCGTTGAATAAACAAGGCTATACCGTATTTGCGCCGCGTTTGGCCGGGCATGGCATGCACTTCACCCACCTGCGCCATGTGCGTTGGCCCGAGTGGGTGGCAGATGCGCTAGACGGCTACCATGTGCTAAAGGCGCATTGCGATGAAATCGTTATTATCGGCCATTCGATGGGCGGGATGGTCGCTATCATGCTGGCCACAGAAGTTCAGACCCCGGCGCTGGTCGTGATGGCCTGCCCGATTACCCTATCGGCCATCTGGCGGGTGCATTTGCTGCGGCCCGTGGTGCGCTTTCTAAATTTCGGTGACCCAACTGGCTTCGAGGCGCGCCTAAAAGTAGCTCAAAGCGCGCGCGGCGAACCACCACGCGGGCGCGTGACCTACAACCGCACCGCGCTGGCAGGCATTGTGGAGGTCAATCGGCTGGCCCAAGCTGCGCGGGCCCGTTTGCCGCAGATCAACACGCCACTTTTGTTGGTATACGCCCAGCAAGACCGCACGGCAAAGCTCCACCATGCCGACATCATCCAGGCAGAGGTGAATAGTGCCACGGTCGAAAAAATCATCTTAACCCAGGGTGCGCATAACGTCATGGCAGATGAAGATCACCCGCGCGTGATTGACGGATTGACGGCGTTTCTAACGCGGCAGGCACCCCCCGCTATCGGGTAATATCGCCCAAGACGCAGGGCGGCAAGTTTGCGGTAGGTAAATCCTGGGCAAAAGAACTGGCGCGTTGGGCGTTTGCCGATACTAGCAAATCCACCAGTAACACCGTGGCGGTGCCCTCGGTGATGATATGTGTCGCCACCACCTCGGAGAGTTGCCCGAAGGTTTCGCTGCCGGGCCCCTGCAACGGATAATCGCTGCTTTCTAAGGCGGCGGCTAAGGCGTCGAGTTGGGCCTGGGGTGCTTCTAAGGCGGTGTTGAAGCCCACAGCATACAGAAAATGCCAGCCATTGGGGCGCAAGACGTTGGCCAGCGCATCCACCCGATACCCTGGTAAGCCGCACACCAACCCCCCCATGACCCGGTTGGCAAAACGCCGCACCGCTGCATGGGTGGCATCCCCCACCGCTTGCGCCACCAGCACAAGTTCGGGGTCACGTACAAGCGCTGAACGAAAATTCTCATTGATCAGATCAACCGTCAGGCGCATGTTGGTGGTATTGTTGGTAAAAATCAGGATGCCGGGGGCGGGGGCGGCGGCGGTTTGCGTCAGGCTACGCAGCATCACGCCGCCGGTTTCTGGGATGTCGCGCAAGGTAAAAATTCGCGCGCCCTGATATTGCTCAATCGGCACATAACCCGTCGCGAGCAACGCATCTTCGATCTGTTCGCGGGTGAAAGCCCCCCACAAAATACGGACATAATCGTCCGTATCGAGGGTGAGTTCAACGCTTTGCTCGATATTCTGCGGCGAAAACCCGAACCACTCGCCAAATGCAGTTTCATAGGCCAGCACTGTGCGCCAGGTACTATTCAGAGAGGTTTGTTGCAAATTGTTCAGGCGCTGGTCGGCCTCGCGCAACGGAGCGGAGAGCCCAGCATTGTACAGCGCTTGTTCTACGTTTCCAAAACGCAGCAATACATCCAAGCGATTGGCAGAGAGGTCCGGCAGATAGGCCAGGGCCAGGGGAGTAGCCGCAGCAGGCGGTGCGCGAAAGAGTTGGCATGTATCGCGCTGCTGCCCCAGGAATATGGGCAACTGTTGGATGCCGGGGGTATCGCGCAAGCGCAACCGAAACTGCATAATATCGATCCCGCCAGGGTTTTCATATAAATTCTCGGCCAAAACGGTGGTGTATTGGCCCAACACCCCCTGAAAAGCGGGTTGTGTGGGGTGCACGGAATATTCGAGACCATCCGCCAAGGTGCCAATCTGATCGCGCGGCGCGTCATTGTCGTAACCGACGTTTAGTAGATACTGCCAGGTTGCGCGTTCGGCATCATAATACACCCCATGCAGGGCCAAACGGCTGGATACTAACGCGCAAGCTGTCGTGTTTTGGTCGAACCGAATGATGCCACTTAGCGGGTGAGGGGTAATTTCTTCTAGGCGTTGCAAAAGGCGATTATCTTCGACAAAAGGCGGAAACACCCCGTCGTATAATCCCAGCATGGCGCGCAAGGTTTCCTCGCGGTTGCTTATCAGCAGGGTTTGTCCATCGGGTAGGGCGATATACCCTGCTGCCTGGTGCCAGATGCTATCCTCGGGGGCTTGGTAGGTTTCCACGGCCAGGGTATCGACGCGCCGATACCCTTGGTCGTCCAGGGCAGCCGCTATGCTGCCGACATCAAAGCGCCCTTCGAGCCATAAGGCAAAGGTTGTGCGGTGGCGCGCCTCAATCGCATAGTGCAGGGTATAAGGCGAAAACCCAAGCTGGGTGACATCCTGCGCTAACAATGGTGGTTTCCAGGCACTTTGCCAGCCTGTGGCCTGGGTTGGCGAAAGACTCGCGCCTTGCTCTGGGGGCCAGACTGTGCCGAGTTTTTCCATGGTTCTCTGGTAATCGGCATACCCAATGGTATCCCAGGCTAGAGAAGGCACCCGGCTAAATACGCGATTGAGCGCCAGTTCGGGGGCAGGGGCGGCATCGCTGGGCGTTAGGCCAGGCAGCATGGCCAAACTGACGAACATCAGCATAACGATTGCCCACCAGGGCCACAATTGATGAAACACACGCAAAATGAACAACTCCACAAGCTATGACGATTCGAGCACAGTATAACGGTGCGCTCCGTCTGAAGCCATGCATGGTAGCCGAGTCGTGTTGTAGGCGTCAGGTTACGGCAATTCTGCGCGCCGCAAGAAGTCATCTAGCGCCTGGTTCACCCGCTCTGGATAGGCCAACATCGGCCAATGACGCGCGTCATCCAGCGTCAGCAATTCCCCCGCTGGGCAATATTCCAGGCTCATAGCGGCGAGCTCGGGCAAGAATACCGGGTCAGCGCGCCCCCAGATGATAAGCGTCGGCGTCTGGACGGGCCAGCGTTTGACTCGCTGATTGCGCACGGCAAACATCGCACGATACCAGTTCAACATGCCGCGCAACGCCCCCGGATGTGCCCAGGCAGCCTTATAAGCACGGATGTCGCTCGCGGAGAATGTCCCTGGTTTGCTGGTGTGGCGCAATGCCCAGGCCAGCGCGGTGAAATTCCCCGCGCCGAGCACCCACTCCGCCAGCGGATGCACGCGAAACAGGGACATATACGCGCTCTTGCGGCGTTGCGCTTTCTGTTTTATGGCTGCCGCAAAAGCGCGCGGATGCGGTGAATTGACAATGATCAGCTTGTTCAGCCGGTCAGGGTATTTCAGCGCGACCCACCAGGCCACGGCCCCACCCCAATCATGCCCCATCAGGATGCAGCGGTCAGATGGGGCGGCATCCAGCAAGCCGATGATGTCATCCGCCAGTGTATCCAGCCCATACGCTGTCAGTTCATGCGGCTTATCACTGAGTACATAGCCGCGTTGGTCGGGCGCCCATACGCGATAACCTTGCTCGGCCAGGTGGCGGATTTGCGAGCGCCAGCAATACCAGAAGCCAGGAAAACCATGTAGTAGAATGACCAATTCGCCATCGGGCGGCCCCGCCTGTACCACAGATAGGGTAACGCCATTGGTAGAGATGCGCTGGTGGGTGAACATGCGCTATACCTGAAACTGGCCGTTTTTGTAAAACAATTCGCCATCGACATGTATTTCGCTATCATCGCGCATATCGCAGATGAAATCCCAATGCACATTCGATGTATTCTGGCTGCCCGTTTCGGGGTATCCGGCGCCGACGGCCATATGCAAGGTGCCGCCGATCTTTTCGTCGTAGAGAATGCTTTTCGTGAAGCGTTGAATGTTGTAATTGGTGCCGATGGCGAATTCGCCCAGGTAACGCGCGCCCGCGTCGCTATCTAGTTGGCTCAGCAGATAGGCTTCGTTTTTCTTGGCGCTGGCCTCGGTCAGCTTGCCATTTTCGAACTTGAATTCGACACCATCCACCTCGCGCCCGTCTCGAATAGCCGGATAGGTGAAGCGTACCCAACCGTTCACCGAGTCTTCTACCGGCCCGGTGAAAATCTCGCCGCTGGGCATATTGTGCGAGCCATCGCTATTGATGAACGTGCGCCCCTCGATAGACAGGCTCATATCAATATTCGGCCCGCGCACGGTCATCTGCTTTTTGCCTTGCAGATATTCGATGAGGCGGGCTTGTTCCTTGTGGATACCCTGCCAATACGCGACCGGGTCAGCCTGGTCTACGGCACAGGCACCATAGACAAAATCTTCGTATTCACTCAGGCTCATGTCAGCGTCCTGCGCATAGGCGAGCGTGGGGTATTGTGTGCCCACCCAGCGCAATTTGCCCTCAGCAGAGCGCTGCATATAGGTTTGCATGATGGGCTGGCGGGCTTTGCTGGCGGCAGCTTGCAAGGCGGGGTCGATGTTGGTCAAAGCGCGCGTATTCTCGCTAGCTCGGATGCTAATGAGTGCGTCTACCTGTTCAAAAAGCATGGTTTGGGTGGGGTCTAGCCACTCGATCTGATCCTGGCTCGCGACGCGATAGAACGTTTCTAGCAGATTGTCGTTCGATAGGGCGACAGTGGCATTGCCGCCCGCCTGCCACACCTGCCGGGCGACCTGTTCCACCAGGGGCAACGCCGCCACACTGCCGCGCACATAAACCCAATCCCCAGGTTGGATTTTTACGCTATAGTGCACCAGCAAATGCGCCAATTTTTCGATACGCGGGTCTAACATAGGGTGAACTCCTCCAGATGGCTGAAATAGACAGCAAGAGGGCACGCGGCCCTCTTGCTTGGACGATACGATTGTATCACTTCGCGGCTATTCGTAACGCAAAACGTTGAGCGGCTTTTCGCCGGAAGCGCCCCATACCGAAAAGACCGCCGCCACCAACGCGATGACGATACACAGCCCCATCAGCGCGAAGGCCCATTCAAACGGGATCGTATCGCCCAATTCGCCTTGGAACAGCCCCGTCAGTAACAAGGCCAGGATGATGACCCCACTCCCGACGCCGATGAGCCCGCCGATCAGGCCCATGATGGCGTTTTCTAGCAACAACATGCCGATGACCCGCTCGCGTTGCAGCCCCACCGCCTTCATGATGGCGATTTCGCGCCGCCGTTCCAGGGTCGCCAACGCTACCGAATTGGCGATCACGACGCCGCCTGTAAAGAGCGCCAACGCAGCCACCAGGGTCGGGAAGGACGTAAACTGGCGCACCACGCTATTGATCAGGTCATTCAGCAGGCGCGTTTCTAGCACAAAAACGCCGGGGATGTCCGTTAGCGCGCGGCGCAACTGCGGGATGCTATCCTCGGCAACTTCGGCGATGAAGTACAACTCTTGGGTTTCGGTCTCGTCAAAGGCGCCCACGGGCACATACACGCCAGACGTGATGGCCGCCACAGCGCCGCCAGTTTGGTCGGTGAGCCCCACTACCTGGAAAGTGAATTCTTGCGCGTCGTCGTCCTCGTCCACCAACTGCACTGTAATCAGGTCGTTGACTTCCAAGTCGGCGGCCAGGGTCGCATCATTCGCCGGGATGACGATAGGCCAGTAACCGTCCTCGCCTGGCGCGGTATCCCGTTGTGGGTCAAGTTGGCGCCCAGCGAAAAAGTCGTAGTTCGGCAGATTGCTATCGAGTTCGCGCGCGTCCACACTGTTGAGCTCCGAGCGGAATTGCTCCACCAGAAATTCGGGGTCTTGAAATTCATCATCTTCGGTGTTGTCGCGGATACGCGCTTCTAGGTCAGCGGGTTGTAGGGTCGTTTCGGCGCTGGCATCTCGGATGCTCGTTAGCTCGACACTATAGTTACGAATGATGATGTAGTTCTCGACACCGCCCGTTTCGTTGATCACCATACGCACTTCATCGACGTTGTCTTCGCCCCCGCTGGGGAAGATGATGACATTGCCGCCCGTGACGTCTTCCAACAGTTCGTTGAACTGGTTTAAGATAGCATCGACCATCATGGTGATCATACCCAGCGTAAAGATGCCGATCACCAGCGCGAGCAGCGTCGAAGCCACGCGCGCCTTCGCGGCCACCATCGAGCGTAAGGCGATCTTGAGGTCCAAAAAGCCGAAACGCTGCAACGCCTGGCCGATTATCCACGCGGGCAGGGTCAGCGTTACCAGCACAGCCGGGATGTGGACGAAGAACAGCAGCCCGAAGAACAGCCCTTGTACCAACCCTGGCAAGGGCAACAGCGCCACCGCCACGACCAGGGCTGTCCAGATCGGGAAGAAGATAAACGCCGCCCAGCGCGCCCAGTTTGGTAAGCCGCCAATCACCGGGAATTCGCGAATCGCGCCGCCACCCACGGCCCAGGTCAGCAAGAGTAGCAGCAGATATAAACTGCCCACCAGCAAGAATGTGCCCGTTACGATCAACAAGGCAGGCACGAAATAGCCAAACAGGAAGACCGCCAACGGCAAGAGCAGCACCAAAGCAGGCGCGTACAACAGCCAGAAAACAGCCCAACTGCGCCCGCGTCGGTTTTCGCGGCGCGAGAGATACCCGCCAATAACGACCGGCACGCCCATAATCAGGCCGATGATCGCGCCGTTGATGCCCGCGATCAGGCCCACAATCCGAATATCAGCCACCCAGCCCGGCAGATCATCGCTAGTGGATACTTCGGCGGTGGGGTCATCCAGCAAGTTTTGCTCGGCGCCGCGGTCTGTCTCGCTGCCGATGGTCGCACTCCCCAGTAGATCGCCCAACAAGCCCTGAGCAACGACGCTAAGCGCCAACAACACGATCATTAAAGCGACGAACGCGCGCAAACGCCCCGCCGTAGGGATTAAATCTTCGCTAGGGCGCAACACATTGGCCGGGCGAATCTGGCCCGCCGCTAGCGTTGGCAAGAAACCGAAAATCGCGGTAATCAACACACCCACGATGAAGCCATTTAGCGCGGGCTCCAGGGTAAAGCGGAAAGTTAAATCTTGCGCCACGAACGATTCCGGGATGCTTTGCAGGGCCGCAGCCATCCCCCAGCCGATGAAAATGCCGAGGATGCTACCCAAAACGCCCATAATGACCGCTTCGACCAAAAACAACACCGTGATCTCTTCGGGTTCTAGGCCCAGGGTTTTTAGCACGGCCACTTCGGTGGCCCGGCGCGAGACAATCACCAGCATCGTGTTTACAATCCCGATGCCGCCGATGAGCATCGATACCAAGCCCATAATCACCACCAGGTCGTTCACCGAGTTGGAAATGGTGGTATTTTGCTCCTCTAGGTCGGTGGTGGTGGTGGCCGACAGATACGGATATTCGGCGATGAATTCGGATTCGATTGCGTCAACAGTCGCGGGGTCGTCCAGCGCGATGAAGATCGTGTTGGCCTGGCGCGGCTCGACATCCTCGAATAGCTCCATGGCGCTAAAATCCAGGAAATAGTAGCCCAGAATATTAGCGCCGAGGTTCTCAAAGCCGCCTTGCGCATCCGTGGGGACGATGCCCGTCAGCGTGAAGGGCTCCGACGCGCCGTTAAGCTCAATCGTCGCGCCCACATCCACGCCCAGGTCGTCGGCCAGGTTCTGGCTAAGCACGATGTCGGTGGGTTCTTGAAGCAGGCTTTCCAGGCTGTCGCCCTCCACCGATTCGATTGCGCCAAATAGCGGATAGACATCGCTATCCACCACATAATTAAAAATGGGCAGTTTATCGGTGCCTTGCTCGGGGGCACGGATGCTAAAGCCTACGTTGCCGCTTATGGCATGCTGGTAGGTTAGGGTGAAATCGTTGTCGTAATTTTCCTCAAACCAGGTGCGCACGGCTTCGATGCCGTCTGGCGTAAACACGACTGGCCCGTCTTCCGCATCCACAAGGCCGGCTTCGGCGCGCGCGTCAATATCGACATCTTCTCCGAAAGGCGGGTTAGGTAAAATACGAATATCCGCGCGGTTGGTCTCGCGTAGGCTGCCTGTCAGCGTATCGTCAATCATCACGCCCAGCGTTTGCAGGCTGACGATGGCCGCCACACCGGCCATGATGCACAACAGCGCAAAGAGCGTCCGCTGACGGTTCACTCGCAGGTCGTTGATGGAATGTTTGATATAAAACGAAAAACGTTCGAGCAGCATACATTAACCTCCTGAAATCGCGTGCTCGGATGGCGCCGCGTCTTTGTCGATGCGTCCATCCACCAGGCTGATGATGCGGTCGGCAGTTTGGGCCACGCCCAAATCGTGGGTGACGATGACCACCGTGGTTTGCATTTCTTCTTGGACTTCGCGCAATTTGGCCATGACGAGCTTACTAGACACCGTATCCAGATTCCCGGTGGGCTCGTCGCATAGCAACAACGGCGGATTATTGGCCAACGCGCGGGCCATCGCGACGCGCTGCTGCTGACCGCCCGAAAGCTGATTGGGGCGGTGGTGCAAACGGTCGTTCAGTTCCAACAATTCGAGCAGTTCTTTGGCGCGCTTATGCGGGTTCGCTTTGCTGTTGCGCGCAAACTGAATCGGCAGCGCAACGTTTTCTAGCGCCGTGAGCGTGGGCACCAGGTTGAAAAATTGAAAAACAAAGCCGATCTTTTCATTGCGAATGCGCGTTAGGGCGCGTTCGTCCAGGTTGGTGATATCCACCCCATCGATTAAAATTTGGCCCTCGGTCGGGTTATCCAGGCCACCGATGAGCCCTAGCAAGGTGGATTTACCACTGCCAGACGGACCGATAATGCTCAGAAATTCGGCGCGTTTGACGGTCAAATCCACGCCGCGTAGGGCCTGGACGGTCACCTGGCCCATTTGAAGCTCTTTGCGTAAATTGCGGGTCTGCACGACATACCCGTCATGATTGGCTTGTGTTGTCATACTCAAACTCCTTGTCGTTTTGGCTCGCGTGATGAGTGGCTGTATGGTTCTGCCATACTATACGGATGTCTACGATTCGGGTTGCGCTGATGCTATGAGCGCAACTAACCAACGGATAACGCTTCTATTGTACGGAATTTGGTCATTGTACGGCGGGCGCCAGTCCCACTAAAGCCTAACCAATGCCTATGGTCTTTTGCATAGACAAGCTATCTTAAATGACGTACCATGACAAAAATTAAAAAGGAGGTTAAAGTGCCTTTTACGTACGATGATTTCACCATCACAGCGCGATATATTCAAGAGCATATCACATTCACCCCCCGTATCGGTATTATCCTGGGCTCGGGGCTTGGCCCATTGGCCGAGAGCCTTACGGATGCGGTGATCTTGCCCTATGCGGATATTCCCAACTGGCACAGTAGCGCCGTTAAGGGCCATGCCAGCCAGTTGGTGATCGGCCAATTGGAAGGCCAACCCGTGCTCGCGATGCAGGGCCGCGCCCATTGGTATGAAACCAACAACGTCCAAGAGGTGGTGTTTCCGGTACGTGTCATGCAAATGATGGGGATTGAAACTTTGGTTGTGACCAACGCCGCTGGCGGCATTAATCCAAATTTTAATGCTGGCGATATTATGTTGATTACTGACCACATTAACCTGGGCGGCATGAGTGGCTTTAACCCGCTGATGGGGCCCAATGATGAGCGACTCGGGCCGCGTTTTCCCATCCTGACGACACCCTACGACCAGGCTTTGCGCAAGATCGCCCAAACCGTGGCCCAGCAAGAAAACATTCCCTTGCAACAGGGTGTATACGTGGGCCTGAGTGGGCCGTCGTTCGAAACACCCGCCGAAATTCGCATGTTGCGCGCCTGGGGCGCGGATGCCGTCGGCATGTCCACGGTGAATGAAGTGCTGGTGGCTAACCATGCCGGGATGCGCGTGCTAGGCATTTCGAGCATTTCCAACACCGCCATCGACCAAATCGACAGCGAACAGGACGTCAGCCATGACGAAGTCTTGGAAGTCGGCAAGCAAATCGTACCGCGCTTGCTGCGCTTGTTGCCCGGTATTATCCGAGAGGTTGCCTAACTTAGGTTAAGACCATGGTTGCGAACTTTTTGCTCCTGATGCGTTCCATTGCCCCCCTGCTTTATGTCTTAGCCGGGGTCGGGATCATGCTGGCATTTCGGGCTTGGTGGCAAGCCCGCGCGACGCTCGCCGTCGCGCAGTTTCGCCTGGAACGCGAACAAGCGCAGGAGCGCGGCGGTTGGGCCCTGACGCGCAGCATCGTGTTGGGGCAGGGTATCGTGCTGGTTTACCTCATTTCGACCGTGATGTTCCAAACCTGGGATGATATGAATCGCGCTACGGGCGAGACATCTCCCGAGCAGCCCGTCGCGATCTTCCGCACAGCGGTGCCCTTAGAAGGCGAAGAAGCCTTCGTGGTGCCCACCCAGCCCGCCGGCGGCCCCATCCTACCCCAAACGCCAGTGCCCCCCCCCACCCCCGCCGGAACACTCCTGCCCGCCGATGAACCGCTGGGCTGCATCTCCGACCAAGCCAACATCCGCTTGCCCGGCAATGGCCAGGTGATTTACGAAACCGAGTCGATTATCGGCACGGCCAATATCGCGGACTTTGGCTACTATCGTTTCGAGATTCGCAACCTCGAAACGGGCGGCGATTTCGGCGTCATCGGCGGGGCCTCGTCCGACTACACCGAGCCTGTGACGGATGGCCCGCTGGGCACAATCGTGCCGCAAAACTTCGCCCCAGGTGAATATCGGTTTCGGATGGTTGTTTTTGATACGGCTGGGGTGTCGCGCGCGGCGTGCGAGATTACACTCTTCATGAGCGACCCCATCCCCACACCGACGCCCATCGGCGGAGCGCCTGTACCAGCGGCACCGCCCCCAAATGACGAAGCGACGCCCGAAGAATAAAAAAAACGACCCCAAAAGATAAATGTGGGGTCAAGATAAGAGCCACCCGCTATGCCGTGTGAACGCGCGTTTTCGAACCTGCTTTACGCAGGTGGGGGAACTGCCAAGTGGATCAGTCTTGGCACCCGCAGTGCCTACCACATCCACACTTGAACGGCGTTCGCCCTCTTAGTTAGGTGTTGGCCCGAAACGGCTTGCGACCATCACGTACACAGCAGGCGTGCCTCAATTTTTATCATTCTCATATGCGTTTGGCAAGGGCCACTTGTGCTGGCATCTTCAAAGGTAGCCCTAGCTCTGCTAAAATTCCGCTAGACACAGTAACGAGGGATTGTATGCAGCATTACCGGATGATTTTCCTCAGTCTAGCTGGCGGAAGCCTGTTGGCCCTTGTGTGGATGTTTGCGGGGGCGGGTTCTATCGCGCGTGGTCAAGAAACACCCCCGCCGGATTTTCCGACCGCGACGGCTTCGTTGGCGCCCTTTCCGACCAGCACCCTCGATACCCCGGCGCTAAACATGCCGCGTGGCGCGGCGCTCCCTGGCATCATCCCCCCCGAACGGCGCGTGCACATGACCTGCCATGCCGAGGCCAAATGGACATATCTGATTAACGTGCGGCGCGGGCCAAGCAGCAATTGGGGCATCATCCGGCAATTGTTACACCGCGAGGAAAACCCGGAAATGCGCGTCTTTGGCCGGGATGCCGACCGCGAATGGTTCCATGTGGTATTGCCTGCGCCCTATCTGAACGAAGTCGGCTGGGTATGGTCGGAGAATGTCAATATTTTCGGGCGCTGTGCCGATTTACCCATCACCGCCGAAACGCCCGAAATCTCGCTTGACCAAGTGCCCCCGGCCCCAGCTATGGCCCCTATGCCGGGCTGGGTGCCCGCCGACATCCGCCTGACGCGCTACGACCGCGCTTTTCCGCTCAACGACGCCATGCTCTACATCCGGCGCCAAATCCCTGGCGATGAACGCGAACGGATGCAGGTGCATTTGCTGCTGATGAACTTGCAAGATGAGCGCGTGCGCGTGGGCACGACTATCGGCGCGATTCCTGGCGTGCGCGCCATTCCGGTTTCCGGAATGGCCGAAGCCGTTGGCGCGTATGCGGCCATCACGGGCGACTACTACGCCGGGAATTACTGGCCGCAAGGCATTACGGTCATTGATGGCGCGGTCGTCACGGCACCCAAGTTCCGCTCGGCCTTTGGTCTGACACACGACCGCGAACCGTTTATCGGCTACTTCACCACCAGCTGGACATGGCCCGCGAGCGTCACCGCTGAAAATGGCGAGGTCATCCCCCTGCAACTGATGAATCTGCCCTGCCAGGTCGATTGGCTGTGCCTGTATTCGCACCATCGCGCCAACCGCTTGCCGCTTAGCTATCGGGGCCTGCGCGTGCTGCTGGATGAAGATTTCACCGTGCTAGAGATTGTTGATAACGAAGGCTTAGACATCCCCGATGGGCATTTCGCCTTACGTGGCGAAGGCAGCACCGCCGATTGGCTACGCGCGAACGTCGAAATCGGTGATACCCTGCAAATTGACTTACCGACCGAACCGCCCTGGCAAGACTTCGAATCCGCTATCAGCGGCGGGCCGCGTCTGTTGATGAATGGCGAATTCTTCGTGGATTGCGACCCCACAGCCGAAAACCCCATCTGCGAAGAATTTACGGATGACTTCCGCGCCCGGCAGGCGGGCGCTAGTAGCCTGCCGCGCGTGGCTGTGGCCTATGACGACAGCGCGACATTACTCTACGCTGCGATGGTGGAAGGCTATGAGGTCGAAGACAGCGGCGGTGCCACCCGGCGCGAACTGGCCGATTTTTTGCTAGAGTTCGGCGCGAGCGAAGCCATGGAATTTGACGGGGGCGGCTCCGCGACGATGTACCTGGCCGGAAATTCCGTCTCCGACCATGGTTGGGAGGGCGAGCGCCCCGGCACCAACGCGCTGGTCTTCTATTGGGATGAATAATCCGGCGGGGGCGCTTCGCTGTCGGTGGCGGCGTTTTCTTCCTTGTCATCGACTTCAATATGACGCCCCAATAACAGAATCAGCAGGAATACGCCAATGACAATGCCACTATCGGCCAAATTGAACACGGGATAATTAAAGCCAATCGGCTCGTAAAAGACGTGCAAAAAATCCACCACATACCCGCGCGTGATGCGATCTAACGCATTGCCCAGCGCGCCGCCCATCATCATCCCCATGCCGATGCGCAAAAGCCAGGCGTTTCCGCGTATCTGGCGGTAGTAGTAGATGATGACCCCCGAGGCGATGACGGCCACCACCAGAAACACATTGCTAGCGGTCGGAAACAGCCCAAAGGCCGCGCCCGTGTTGCGCGTGTAGGTGATTTGGAAAAATTCGGCCAGGGCGGGGATGGGCGTCCAATCTTCGTAGAGGCTCAGGTTGGCCACCACCGCCGCCTTGGTGATCTGATCTAGGATAAGCGTCACGGCGACGACGCCCGCCAGCAACAGCCAATGGGTGGGCCGCGTCGATATTCTTTGCGGAGTCGTTTCTTGGGTCATAGTGCCTCAAACAAGCCGGGGGCAAAACGCCCCCGGCGATCTATAGTCGGTTAGCGGGTGTTATTCGGTTTTGGCGAGACTCAGGGACAGTTTTTCGTTATCGAAATCGTCTTGTAGGCCGTTCTGGCCGAGGGTGGGTTGACCTGCGGTCAGGCTATCGGCCAGCGTTTCGCCTGTGATATAGCCTGCGAAGCGCTCGATAGCCGTTTTAAGCGCCGGGCTGGCGTCGTAAACCACCTGAATGCGGTCGCTGATGTCTAGGCCGGAATCTTTGCGCAAGGTTTGAATACGCCGCACGACCTCGCGCGCGAGGCCCTCTTGCACGAGTTCCTCGGAAAGCTCAGTTTGCAACGCGGCCAAATACCCGGCGTTTTCGGCCACGGCATAGCCCTCGGCGCCGGTCTGCTGCACCACGATCTCATCCAGGCCGAGGTCAAAGCTTTTGCCGTTGGCGGCTACGCTGATCTTCTCGCCGCTCATCAAGCGCTTGCCCCACGCCGCAACCTGGGCCGGGTCAGCATTGACGAGGGCGTTACGCACAGCGGGAAAATCCCCGCGCAGTTGGCGCCCCAGTGCATCCACGGGTTTTAGCTTATATTCCACCAGGCCTTCGGTCGCTTCCAGCACCTTCACGGCTTTAACGTTCAGTTCTTCCGCGATGAGGTCTTGCATGCGCCGCACCACATCCGCGTCGTGGGTGCTGGGCACGCCAAACGCGGCTTCGGCCAAGGGCTGGCGCACGCGCACGCCGCTGGCATTACGCGCCGAATGCCCCAGGCTGACCAAACGCTTGGCCAGGCGCATTTCCTCCACCAGCGTATCATCCACGCGACCAGGGTCGGCGGTCGGCCAGTCGGTCAGGTGGACGCTATCAGGCGCGTTCGGGTCTACATCGCGCACCAGCCCCAAATAGAGCTTATCCGCCAGGAAGGGCATAGTCGGCGCGATGAGCTTCGCGACCGTCACCAGGCATTCGTAAAGCGTCTGATAGGCCGCGCGCTTGTCTTGATCGTTATCCGTGCGCCAGAAACGCCGCCGCGAGCGCCGCAGATACCAATTGCTCAGGTCATCCACGAAGGTTTCGATGGGGCGGGTGGCGTTGGTGGCGTCGTAATCGTCAAACGCCGCCGTGACTTTTTCCACCAGGATATTGAGTTCACCCAGCACCCAGCGGTCGAGCGCGTCACGCTCGGTCAGCGGAACTTGTGCGGCGTGCGGGTCGAAGCCATCCAACTCGGCGTAAGTCGTAAAAAAGCTAAAGACGTTCCATAGCGTGAGGTAAAAACTGCGCACCACATCGCCGACCTTATCCAGCGCCAGCACGCGCGCCTCGCCCGGCGGGGCCGAGACATACATATACCAGCGGAAGGCATCCGCGCCGTATTGATCCAGGATATCCCAGGGCGCGACGAAGGTTTCGGGGCGGCTCTTGGACATCTTCTTGCCATCCGCGCCCAGGATATGCCCCAAACAGATGACATTTTTATAGGCGACGCTTTCTTCGAGCAATGTCGAAATCGCGTGCAGGCTATAAAACCAGCCGCGCGTTTGATCCACGGCTTCGCAGATGTAATCGGCGGGGTATTGGGCCTCGAATTGCTGCTGGTTATCAAACGGATACCCCCATTGGGCGAAAGGCATCGCGCCGCTGTCGAACCACACATCAATGACTTCGGGCACGCGGCGCATGGTGCCTTTTTTGCCGTCGATTTCGACTCCCCAGGTGATGTCATCCACGTATGGGCGGTGCAAATCCAATTCGCTCAGGTCGCGCCCGGTGTATTCTTCCAGTTCTGCGACGCTGCCGATGCATACGCTGTGCTCGATCTCGGGATTATCACACACCCACACGGGTAAGGGCGTCCCCCAGAAGCGTTCGCGGCCCAGCGCCCAATCTTTGACGTCTTCCAACCATCTGCCAAAACGGCCCGTGCGCACATGATCGGGCACCCATTTGATGGTGTTGTTCAGTTCCACCAGCTTATCGCGATATTCCGTGGTGCGGATGTACCAGGTATCGCGCGCGTAGTACATCAGCGGATTTTTGCTGCGCCAACAGTGCGGGTAGTTATGCAGATAATTTTGCTCGTGGAACATCAAATTGCGGTCGCGCAGGTCGCGCCGGATGATCTTATCGGCGTCTTTGAACCACAGCCCCGCCACGATTTCTACTTCGGGGATGAATTTGCCTTGCTCGTTCACCGTCACCAGCACGGGCAAGCCTTCGCGCTGGCCGATTTCCATATCATCCGCGCCGAAGGCCGGCGCCATATGCACAATGCCTGTGCCGTCTTCCAACGAGACAAAATCCCCGCCCGTGACATACGCATAATCGCCCTCGACAGGCAAATAGCTATACAGCGGCTCGTAATGCATGCCGATTAGGTCGGTGCCTTTCAGTGTTTCGATGATCTCGTAGCCGCCATCGTCGGCGCTGTGTTTTTGTAACACGGCTTCGACTAGGCTTTTCGCCACATAAACGCGCTCGGTAGGCGCGTCGGCGGATTGCCGACCCTCGGCCAGCACGTATTCGATCTGCGGGCCGACGGCCAGCGCCACATTGCCCGGCAGGGTCCAGGGCGTGGTCGTCCAGGCTAGAAAATACGTGTCCTCGATGCCTTTGACCTTAAAGCGCACATAGGCGCTCGGATCATCAACTTCTTCGTAGCCTAGCGAGACTTCATGGCTGCTTAGGGGCGTGCCGCACACCGGGCAATAGGGCACGACCTTATAGCCCTGATATATCAGGCCCTTATCCCACAATTTTTTCAAAATCCACCACACGCTCTGGATGTACTCGTTATGATAGGTCACATAGGCGTCGTCTAGGCTCACCCAGAAGGCGATGCGCTCGGTGAAATCTTCCCATTCTTGGATGTATTTGAAGACGCTTTCTTTACACATCTCGTTGAATTTGGCGATGCCGACCGTTTCTTCGACCTCGTGCTTAAACTCGATGCCCAATTGCTTCTGGACTTCGATCTCCACGGGCAAGCCGTGCGTATCCCAGCCGCCTTTGCGCAGCACATAGCGCCCGCGCATGGTGTGGTAACGCGGGAACATATCCTTAAAGGCGCGCGAGATCAGATGATGGCTGCCGGGGCGCCCATTGGCCGTGGGCGGGCCTTCGTAGAAAACATAACTAGGGTTGCCCTGGCGTTCATCCATCGAGCGCTGAAAAATATTCTGCGCGCGCCAATAATCCAGGATTTCTTTTTCGGTAGCTGGGATGTCTACCTGTGAATTGACTGCTTTGAACATACGCTCTCCTTGCTGCTTCGGATGGTTCATGGTTTACCTTTCGCTGTAAAGATAGGCCCGAAAGAGGGTTTCGTATTCCCCGCCCCGGCTGCTGATATACACTTCCCAGGCAAAGCTGTCGACAATCCCTTCTTCTTGCCCTCGGCAGATAGCCACCGTGCCCGTGTTTGCCGGGTTGGATTCCACAAATTCGCCTGCATCGTTGGTGATGCAAGCATATGGCGTAAAGTTGCATGTGCTGTCGGTTTCGTCTATGTAAAACCGCGCCACCTGGCACGCATCCAGGTCGCTTCCGTACAGCCATTCACCGTCACTCGTGCGCGAAGTGTCGATATACTCGCGCTCTGTGCTACCGGGTGGCACGGGCACTTCTGCCGTAATGGGCAACACCAGGCTGACCAACGGCCCGAAAAGCTGCAAGGCGATCAGCGCGGCGATAATGATCGCCACGAGCATCGCCACCAGAGCCAACCATAGCGGAATCTGAACTCCTACATCGCGCGCGGGGCGCGGCTTGACATCCACAGGCGTTGTATTTTCCGAATGCGTCATGGGGTTATCCTCCAAAAAGGCCGCTGGTGTCCCAGGTACTTTGTTCTGTGATGAAGGTGCGCCCGGTGGGGATACCCCCGCCAACGATGGCCGCCTGCGGATTATTGTTCTCGTATTCCAGGGCGGTGCGCTCCGGTTGGATGCTCACCTGGACGGTTTGCTGAAAGCCCAAGGGATGGATGCGCTCCAAAAGACAGGTCGCGCGCACGAACACATTTTGGCGGATAGTGGGGCCTTCTTGCACATTGCCGTTAAACGCCTGGCATTCGAAACCTTGTTCGGCAAAAAAAGCTTGCACCGCCTGGTGATCGTCCGGCGCGATAAAGCGATAGAAAGTCCGACCCTCGGTTTCTTCGGCGGCAATGGGTTCTACATTGGGGTACGGAGTGTACTCCGCTGGGCCATCGTACGCCCCCTGAGATACACTATACCAAGCGAAAAACCCGCCAACTGATAAGATAATCAGAACGACACCGCCAATGGCAATGCGCAAATTCCAGCTCAAGTTTTTCATGAAGCCGGTAACTCCTCGTGAATGAGCTTTTCCAAGATGCCGATTTCCGAGACTAACCCCCCACCATAAGGGGTGTTGGCGAAGCGTTCGGCTTCCGCACGCCAATAACCAAGCCCCGTTTGCGTACGTGCGATGATGACGGGGGCGCGTGCATCATCCGCCAAGCGATAGAGCAAATAGTTCACCATCAATATCCGATACGGTTCTAAACCCAGCGCGCGGCTGGTCTTCTGAGCAGCCACTAATGCGGCGTCGGGGGTATTGTTCAGGTAATGGGCCAGGGCTAGTTCACAGCGAATCGCCTGGCGGCCACCGTGGTCTAAGGCACGGTTGATATACTCGGCGGCTTCGGCGTAGTTCCCCTGCGCCAGCAACGTCCGCCCCAATCCATAGAGCGGAAAGGCGTCTTGCGGCGCGCGTTGCACAGCAGCGCGTAGGGTGGCTTCGCTCTCGGCCAGGCGGTTTTGCTGGCGATAGGTGTTGCCCAAGAGGGTTTGGCCCGGCACATTATCCGCCGTGCCTTCCAAAAGTTGGGCCGCCTGAGCGTAATTGCCTTGCCTGAAGGCCGCCTGTGCCTGGCGCAACGGGCCGCGCGTGCCCCGTCCGCCGAATAAGATGCCCATCTGCAACCAGGTGGCCACCACTAGCACGATGCCCGCCGCCAGCAGTTGATCGCCCCCGAAGCGCACGACCAATCCGCCCACCACGAGCCATTCCAGCACGGCGAGCGCCAGGGCCGCGCGGACGCGCTTATCCTTCAGCAGCAAAGACATCGCTGGCCTCTCGTCCGGCCAGGATGGCTTTGGCCAGGCGGATATCTTGCTGAAATTGCGCGCGTAGGGGCGTGCCTTCTTCGCTATCCAGGATGATTTCCCATTCGCGCAGGCCGCGTTTTTCCGCACGCAGACCCTCGGCGGCTTCGCGGGCGTTCCGGTGTGCGCCGTTTTGGTGATGGGCACGCGCTAGCCAAAGTTTGGCCAGCAACCGATGCCGGCTTTCGGGGATGTCCTGGCCCAGGGCCGCATCCAGATATTTGATCGCTGGGCCATATTCACCTTGCCGTTCCAAGATCATCCCCAGGTTATAGCCCGCCACCCAATCGTCGGGCGCGGCGCGGTAGGCTTTTTCGGCCCACTCGCGCGCCTCGGATAGATTGCCTTTTTCTAGCGCTAGGTCGGCTAGTCCATTGGCACCCAGGCTAGAATCCGGCTCTAGCTGCATCACTTTTTCGTAGTCTCGGCGTGCGCGCTTAAGCTGCCCATCCAGGCGGTAAAGCTGCGCGCGAAAGCCATAATGCGCGGCGTCTTTGGGCTCGCGCTGGATGAGCGCGCTCATTTGCGCAATGGCTTTGGCATAATCTTTTTTGCGCATGGCCTTGATCGCCTGTTTATATTCGCGATTTTCCGGGCTACGCATCAGCAACTGGGCAGCGAACAGCCACCCCAGCGCGATTCCCATAAATAGCGGCAATAGCCCCGGCAGCAACGCCCCTATGAGCAACGCGCCCAAGGCAGGAAGTACCGTAAAGGCCAGCCGAGCGCGCGGCGCGGGCTGCATCGCGCCCGCGAAAATGACGAACGCCCCGCCCAAAAACAGGAGCACCAACCCGGTCTGCGCGCTGGTCGTCCAGGCTTCATCCCTGGCCACAATTTGCAATAGCGTGCTGGTCAGCCCAGTGACAATCAACAGCCCGACGAGCCCGCGCAGGCGGGTGGGCCCCAGCCATTCACGAAACGCTTTTAGCATGGGCGTCAGGGCTCCTGAGGTGGGTCTGCTAATGCTACGTAAAAATGCGACACGAAGCCTTCGGCCCCGCTGGCGCGCCAGAAGGCTTGTTCAATCGGGTGGCGGTGGGGCGCGCGGGCTTCGATGGCGGTGATGCCCTGCGCGCGGAACCAATCGGCCAGGGCGCTGAACAACGCGCGGCCTACGCCGCCCTGTTTGCAGTGGCCATCCACCGACATTTCGCTGATGAGGCCCAGCGGACCATCGCCCACAAAGGGCGGTTGTTGCCACGCCCAGCCGATCATATACCCGATGAGGCCCTCGCCACGTGCGGCGACCACCACGCGGCAATCTTCGCGAGCCAACCACTCGGCTAGGGCTGCGCCCCAAGTGTCGGCGCTCTTGGCATGGCTGGGCATACGCGGTTCATGGGCCAGGTATTCGTCTTGCCGTTCGGCGCGCAAGCGCAGCAGTTCGGGCAGGTCGGTTTCGGTTGCATCACGCACATCAAAAGACATAATGACTCCGTTCAGGTCATATGATTTGCGAATAGGCATAAAAAAACGCCCTGCGTCCATCAGATCGAGGGACGAGAGCGACGGCTCACGCGGTACCACCCTGCATTCCACAGCATCATCAGAGCGGATGCTGGGCACTTCGTTTTGCGCGGTAGCGGGCGCATCCCGGCGAGGTCTACTACGCTCGTCGTATCGACAGGCGGTTCTGCTCACGGCTCCAGAGTGATATTCGGCAGTGTTGAGGTCGTCCGGGCTTGCACCATCCCCGGCTCGCTGGGCGTTCAGGGCAACTGCCTACTGGCTCTATCATAACCTATCATGGTAATTGATGCTGGGAGCATACCATAGCCCCTGGGGGGGGTCAAGCACTTGGCGACCAAAGTACCCCGCTGCGTATGATATACTGACACTAACGCAACAATTGTCCTCAAGAAAGCGGCACCATGCCTCATACTGTCCTCTTATACAACCCGCTCAGCACATCCCCAGGCAAGCAACGTTTGCCCATGTCCTTGCTCGCGATTGGCTCGACCATCGCCAGCGATTACGCGCTTGAATTTATCGACGGTAATCTGATTGACGACCCCGCCACGCACATCATAGAGCGTGCCCGTGCGACAGGCGCGCGCCTGTTGGCCGTGACGATCATGCCCGGCCCACAACTTCGCCAGGCGATTGACGTCTGCCAGCGCGTGAAAGCCACGCATCCGGCTTTGACCATCCTCTGGGGGGGATATTTCCCGACCCACCATGGCGATGTCTGTTTGCGTAGCAACTATGTCGATTACGTCATCGAAGGCCAAGGCGAAATCGCGTTCCAGCGTTTTGTGGAGATGCTGCACAAGGGCGGCAGCCCGGCGGATATCCCCAGCCTGGTGTGGCGCGATGGCGAGACGATCCGCACCAATCCGCGCGCGCCGCTCGTCCCGCTGGATGACCTGCCGCTGTGGCCCTACGAGGCCCTGGACGATGTTTTGCCCTACCGAGGCCAAAGTTACCTGGGTGAGCGCGTGCTCTCCCACCATACCAGCTTCGGGTGCCCGTTCGCGTGCAATTTTTGTGCGGTCGTGAAGCTGGTGAACCAGCGCTGGTTACCCGAATCGCCCGAACGGGTCGAAACGGTCGCGCGGTTGCTGGTGGAGCATTACGGCGCCGATGCGTTGGAATTCCACGACATGGATTTTTTCATCCAGGAAGACCGCGCCGCCGAAATTGCCGAGCGCCTGACGCCGCTGAATATCCGCTGGTGGGCGCTGGGGCGCATCGACAAGCTGAGCACCTACAGCGATGCCACCTGGGCCAAGCTGAAGCGCTCTGGCTGCCAGATGATTTTCATGGGCGCGGAAACAGGCTCCGACGAGATGCTCAAACGCATGAACAAAGGCGGCAAGTCCTCCACGGATAAAACCGTCGCCATGGCGGCCAAAATGCGCGAAGTAGGCATCGTGCCAGAATTCTCATTCGTGATGGGCAACCCGCCCGACCCCATGCAAGATATTGACGATACGATTCGCTTTATCCGGCGCGTCAAGCGCGTGAACCCGGCCACCGAACTAATTCTGTATATCTATACACCCGTGCCACACGACCGCAGCGAACTACTCAAGGTTGCGCAAGAACTCGGCTTTCGGTTCCCACAGACGCTAGACGAATGGGCCAGCGATGAATGGGAAGCTTTCGCCCATCGGCGCGACCCCGATTTGCCCTACTTCAAGGACGCCGCGCGGCGCAAAGTCCGCGATTTCGAAGCGGTTGTGAATGCCTATTACCCAACCGTGACCGATATTCGGCTGCAAGGCAGTATGCGCACCTTGCTGAAAGGGCTTTCTGGCTGGCGCTATCAACTGGGCTGGTACGCCTGGCCGTATGAACTCAAGGCTTTGCAACGCCTGGTGCACTATCGGCGCCCCGAAACAACAGGCTTTTAGGCCATGGCCCAGCGCTTGGAGTACGTGTTCCGCTTTAGCGAAAGTGACTACCACGCCAACCTGGATGGCCGCATCACGGATTATCAGGCGGCGCGCTTGTGGCGCGAGTTACGCACCCGTATGCGCTGGGGGGTGGGCCTTAGTTGGGGGCTGGCGGTTTTGATGAGTATCGGACTGGTGTATTTTCTGCTGAATGGCCAACTCAGCGCGACCTGGATTGTTCTGACGGTGGGCATTATGTTTGTGGCGGTGCAGGTTTCGCTGCAAGCCTGGGATCGTTGGCAATATCTGAAGACGGACTTGGGCGAAGGAATCCCCGTGCGCGCGGAAGGCCCGGTGTGGGTCTATCGTGTGCCGCCGGTGCCCGTGTGGATGCCGCCGCGCCATATGCTGTTGTGGTTTCTGGTGGTAGATGATGCCTGGCTGCGCGCTTGGCCCCGCGAAGCGGATGCTCTGATGCCCGGCCATCATTACCGGGTGTTTTATACGCCGCGCTCACGCTTCATTCTGTCTATCTCGCCGCTGCAACCCGCGCAGCCAGATGAGCATTACCCCCTCACCCATCAGGAGGCTTAACGCCGCCCCTGCTGCTCCCCATAGCGGCACCCAGACCAGCCCCGCGACGACTTGCACGCCTAACCCCAACGCCAAGGCCCAGTTCACGCGCGCTTCATAGCCGTTGATATATAGAAAAATGATCGCGTGCTGGCGCAGCAGCGCCACGGCCAACCCCCCGCCCAGGATCGCCAATGCTGGGCCACCCGCGCGAAACGCCGCGCCAAAAGCCAGCCCCAGCAATTGCTCGCCCAATAGGACAAACAAGCCACCCAGCGCCACGCCATAGATCAAGAGCCCGCGCACCAGACGCCTCCGCCATAGTTGTTGGCTCGCGCGGTCGGTGCGGATGGCGGACAAGGCCGGGAAAACCGCCCCAAATAGCGCCATGATGGGCAAGCGTGCGGCCTCGGCAAAGCGGGCTGCCCCCGCATACCAACCGACCGCCTCGGCGGGCTGAAAGGCTTGCATCAGCAACACCGGGGCGCGCAGTTGCACCATCCCTAGCAATCCCGCGACCGCGAAAGGCCAAGCCGCGCGTAGCAAGCGCTCCCCAGACGGCAGATTGACGCGACGCGGGCCGGGTTGCGCGAGTTTTTCTACACGCCACCAGACCCACGCGCAGGCCAGTTGCCCGGCATCAGCGATAACCAGTACCGCGATTACGCCCATCAAGCCGCCGCCCTGGTGAATGATCACCGCCGCCCCGACCGTCTGCGCCGCCAGCAGGCCCGCATTCAGGACTAAAATCGGGAAAGTGCGTTCCCAGGCGCGCCATGCAGCGGTGTACGTCCCGAATAGCGTATCGATGAGGATGAGCGGGGCGGCTAGGCGCAGTTCATCCCCGGCCCCCGGCAACAGCCAGGGCGCGCCCAGCCACACACCGCCGACTAGCCCCCCCGCGATACTCGCCCGTATGGGCCAGGCCCGGCGCAAATAATCGTGGGTGTGGCCGCGCTGGGCGGCGATTTCGCGCGTCAGCCAGGTGCTCAGCCCAAAATCCGCCACCAGACTCAGCGGCAAGACCCAAGCCATAATCGTCGCGTAGCGCCCCAGGCCAACATCCCCCAACCCCCGCGCCAGGATGACGGTCAGCAGAAAGGCCAAGCCCGCTGTGCTGGCCTGGCTCGTTAGCAAAATTAGGGTATTGCGCGAGATGCGTTCGTGAATGGGCTGCAAAACGGCTTAATGAAACCTCCGCTGGGGTGCGTTATGATTGCCTAAAGATAGCATTTCGGAGTATCAAACCTATGGCACTCTTGTGGGAACTTTTCACCACGTTTATGAAACTGGGCACCATTGCCTATGGTGGCGGCCCGTCTATGATACCGATTATCGAAGCCGATGTCGTTTCGGGCAAAGGCTGGGTTACGGATGCGGACTTTCGCACGGCCTTGGCCACGGGTTATGGCTTACCCGGCCCGCTGGCTACCAAAATGGCCTTTTGGGTGGGGTTGCAAGTCGCGGGCTGGGCGGGCGCGCTTGTGGCGACGGCGGGCGTTGTCATCCCCAGCATTTTGATGATGGCCGTGGCGGTCACCGTCCTGTGGGAAAATATGGGCAATAACTCTGTTTTACGCGGCGCGGCCAAAGGCGCTAGCATCGGCGTGGTGGGCCTGTTGGCCTATGTCGTGTACGACCAGGCGTTCAAAGTCTTTGCGCGCGACCATGGCGGAAGCTGGCTGGCCGGGTTTCGCGCCCATCCAGATTGGATCGCGCTGGTGATCGTCGTATTTGGCTTGGCGTTGTGGCGTCCAGCGCTCATGGTGCCGCTGAGCATCATCGGCGCGGCCATTTATGGGGCGATTGCCTTACGATAACCTCATCTCAAATTGACGCCAGGGCGTCTTCATGCTAAAGTCTCGTATTATTTATCTAGTGGTAGATGTCGGCCCTGTTGGCTACCCGGGCCAAAGCTGGACGTTTAACGCCTCCCTGATGACGGATTGACCAGATAACGGGATAACAGAACGGTCGGGTAGCACATTATCGCGCTCTTTATTCTACCGACAGCGATAATCCGCATGGCTGCATCACAAGGAGAATACATGTCCGTCGAATTTCAGTTTCGTATTTTGGGCATGGTCGTGTTCACATTGTTAGGCGCGCGTTTTGGGGTTTCTACAGCCGAAGCCTTCAACCTGCCAGAAGATGTCAATGCGCTGCTATTCGCATTAGTTGGGTCCCTGACTGGTATTATTCTAACCCCTTGGGTAACGACCCGCCCCGCGCGTTCCTTTCAGCGCGTCTTAATGCGCACGCCGATTGAAATATTGGCCACGGCCATGACTGGCCTGATCTTTGGGTTGGTTGTTGCGGTCTTGCTCGCTTGGCCACTCTCTCGCTTGCCCGATATTTTCGGCATATACATGCCCACCATTGTGGCGCTGGTCGCGTCTTATTTTGGTGTGTTGCTTTTTTCGGCACGCTCCCAAGACTTTTATCTGCTGGCGCGGGGCTTCTTGCGGGGCGGGCCAGAATTCCCCGGCGTCGATCAGGGAAACGAAACTGGCGTTGTCATCGATACGAGCGTAATTATTGATGGTCGGCTATTAGAAATCAGTAAAACCGGGTTTATCCCCAGTATTCTGTATGTGCCGCAGTTTGTGCTCACCGAGTTGCAAAATATCGCCAATTCCAACGACCCGATTCGCCGGCAACGCGGGCGGCATGGGCTCGATGTGCTGAATAAACTGCGCCAAGACCCGACCAACGTGGTGCATGTCATCGACGATGACCCGGCCAGTATCGACGCTGTAGATGCCAAACTGGTTGAAGTCTCCCGCGCGCGCGGTGTGCCATTGATGACCAACGACTTTAATCTGAATGGTGTGGCGAGCGTGCATGGCGTCAAAGTGTTGAACGTTAACGAACTATCCTTGGCCCTACAACCCGAATTACTGCCCGGTGAATATGTGTTGGTGACCATTGTGGCCGAGGGGCAGCAAGCCGGGCAGGGGGTGGGCTACCTCGCGGATGGCACCATGGTGGTTGTGGAAGATGGTAAGCGTTATTTGGACCGAAAGATAAAAGTACAGATTACGCGCTATATTCGTAGCACAGCGGGCAAAATGTACTTTGGCCTTTATGCCGGGCGCGGGCGCACGCCATCTCAAGCCACCAGCACAACCCCACCGGAGGTCTGACTTGGCCTAGGCATGCCTATTGACGGTTATCAGCCTGTGCTATAGAATGCTTGGGTTCGGGCCATGGCCCGCTGTTTGTATACCTAAGACATTCTCAGGAGAACCATTTACTTATGGGTCCCTTACCTAAACGAAAAGTTTCGCGGCGCCGCAAGCGGAATCGCCGCTCGCACGATGCGCTGGGCCAGCGCCATCTGGTACGCTGTGAAAATTGCGACGCTTGGACACCTGCTCATCATGTGTGCAAAGAATGTGGCACCTACAACGGCCATACCGTCTTCATTATTGACGACGAAGAATAACGCATTTCATTAACCCTGCGGAACCGTACATGGCTTACGACCCCTCACGGAGTGCCTTTGTTTTCCCTGGCCAGGGATCGCAACAAGTGGGTATGGGGCAAGACATCGCCATAGCCTATCCCGTGGCGGACGAGACCTTTCGCATGGCGGATGATGTGCTCGGGTATGCGCTGAGTGCCTTATGCTTCGCTGGCCCCGCCGAACAACTCAACCAAACGCGCTATACGCAACCTGCGCTGTTCGTGGTTGGGGTGGCGGTGTGGCGTGTCTTAGCCGCGCAGGATGTACCCCAACCCGCCTATATGGCCGGGCATAGCCTGGGTGAATTTACCGCGTTGGTCGCCGGGGGAGCCTTGCCATTCGAAGATGGCTTGCGCCTGGTACAACGCCGCGCCGATCTGATGGCCGAAGTGGGCGAACAAACGCCGGGCGCTGTGGCTGCAATTTTGGGTCTTTCCCTGGATGACGTGAGTGCTATCTGCGCCGATGTACCCGACTTGGTCGTCGTCGCGAATGATAACTGTCCTGGTCAGGTGGTCATTTCTGGCACCGTGGCAGGCATCGAAAGCGCGTTAGACGCCGCGCGGGCAAAAGGCGCCAAACGCGCGATTCAACTTCCGGTGAGCGTAGCTGTTCACTCGCCATTGATGGCCAATGCTGCGGCTGCCTTCGCCGAAGCTGTAGCAGCGGCAGCACTTACCGCGCCACAAGTGCCCATTGTCGGCAATGTCACCGGGCAGGCGCTGACCACCGTGGATGAGTTGCGCGCCGAACTGACCGCCCAAATGACCGCTAATGTCCGCTGGCAAACCAGCGTGCAAACCATGCTTGCTGCTGGGGTCACCACCATTATCGAATTGGGGCCTGGCGATGTGCTGACTGGGCTGGTCAAACGCATCGACCGCCAAACGGCGCGCGTGAACCTGGGCACTGCCTCGCAAATCGCCGAATTTTTGGCGACCTAAAGTCGCTTGGTATCTCCACAAGATAGCGTGGTCATGTGACAGCCCCCCGCACGGCTCGTTTCGGTGGTCTGCCGCGCCGTTTTGGCGGTACAAAGGGTGGTGGCGGGATTTTGAAAGTCAGTAGCTCATCCACGGTCCAGCGATGATCGGTTAAGCCTGCTGCCATGGCGGGCGTTCGCTGTACCCACCGACAGCGGCGTTCCGAAAGCCACAAGGGTAAGCGGCGTGCGTGATGGTCGGTACACAGATTGTAAACACAACCGACGAGGAACATGCCCGCTTCCGGTGTTTTGGCCTGGCAAGCCAGATGCCGAGTCCGGCGCGACAGACAGGCCAAGCACTGGCGGACAGTGGCATTGATGCGCTCGATAAATGCGGTGTTGATGATACCCCCTTGTTGGCTGTCCATCAGGCACCTTTCCACCTGCGCGGTGTTGCCCTGTGCGATCCGACACGCAATCGACAAGCCATCCGCACTGCGGCGTTTGACGACCTGCACAATGTTGATATTCGGCCAAGCGATCAGACGACCCCCTTTTTTTGCTAGACCACGTTATTCTGTGGCGCTACCAATGCCAGCGGTTCAGTTAAGGCTTTTCCAAGTATTTAACTATGCCGCTTGCTTTTGTCGAAAAGGATACCGGCTTGATTTTACCCCCCTCTAGCTCCCCCCGAATTCGGGGGTAGAACTTACTCGTGCGCATAATAGCCCCTCCCTGAATTCGGGGAGGGGCTGGGGAGGGGTAATTATTTTTCGGGAAAAGCCTAAAAACTTGGAAAAGCCTTAAAGCCATGATCTGTATCGAGCGCGATCTGGGCTTATCAAGTGATTTGGTAACTGCTCAGGCTATGCCAATTCTTCCCCCTCACCCCCTTAATCCCCCTCTCCCAAACGCCGCTTTGCGGCTGGTAGAGGGGGAAAACGACCCGAAACCGACACTTTTTGCCCCTCTCCCAGGGCTGAAAGCCCGTTTGGGAGAGGGGTTGGGGTGAGGGCTGATGGAGAACGCAAAACAAATCCGTATGAAACCGAGGGCTTAAGCCCTCGGTTTTGGCAGAAAAAACATTTGTGTTTGTTTTGAACTGTCCATGAGTAGTTACAGCCATTGTTGAATTATGAACAAGACCGACAATTTTTGTTGGTTGGTTCCACGATTGCATTTCAAGTGCTTTTCGCAACCGTCGCCTGGATACTGGCATTACCCTTAGGCACGCGGCAGGATCACCGTAAACGTACTACCCTGATCGACCATGCTATCGACATTAATCCTGCCATTGTGTTGGGTGACGATAGCTTTCACAATCGCCAGCCCCAAGCCCGTCCCTTCAATTTCGTGATCGCGGTTACTGATCCGATAGAAGCGCTCAAACAAATGGGGCAAGTCTTTTTCAGAAATGCCCATGCCATTGTCGGCCACCGAAACGGCCACTTCGTTGTCGCCGAGTTCCTCTGCCTTTAGCTGAATATGGCCGCCTTCAGGGGTGTATTTAATGGCGTTGGATAGCAGGTTCAAAAAGACCTGTTCGATCTTGGGGCCATCAACCATCAGGCTCAAATCGGTTGGCGCGGGGGTCATTTCCAGGGTTTGGCCCTTGTTTTGCGCCAGGATTTCGATGGCCTGTACGGCGTTCTCCATTAGGGGATTGAGCGCGGTTTCCACCAGGTTCATGGCAATGCCACTTTCGGCCTGGGCCAGGTCCAGCAGATCGGTGATGAGGCGCGTCATGCGCGTGGTGCTATCCTGAATGCGGTCTAGATATCTCTCGATTGTAGTGGGAAGTGCGCCATCTAATTCCTGTCGGATCAACTCGGTATACCCCAAGATAGCGAAAATCGGGTTTTTCAGGTCGTGGGAGGCCGTGCGCACCACATCATCTTTCATTTCGCTGAGTTGTTCGTAGTAGGCCCGTTCGCGGCGCAGGAAGTTTTCAATGGCGCGCCATTGTAAGTGTAGCGTCAATTGCGCCTCCACCCGCGCCAACACTTCCTCTAGCTGAAAGGGTTTGGTGATGTAATCTACCCCGCCGACCTTAAAGGCTTTTACCTTGTCGTCGGTGCCATCCAGCGCACTGAGGAAGATAACGGGAATGTCGCGCGTACGCAGGTCGTTCTTCAACTCGGTACAAACCTCGTAGCCGTTGAGGCCGGGCATTTGAATATCCAGCAGAATTAAATGCGGCTGATTTTTGCGGGCACTTTGCAGCGCTAGCTCGCCATTGATGGCGGGCCGTACACGATAGCCATGCTCGGTGAGCATAGACGACAGCAGTTTCAGATTCTGCGGGGTGTCATCTACGACTAGAATATCGGAGTTGTGAATATTGAAAGGCAGCATTGTTCTCTCTATCAAGATAACCAGGTTTGCAGCAGGTCGAAACGAAAGTTTTCTGCTGCGTCCGTCAGGGCGTGGGCTAGCGCGGGATCATCGATTTGTTGAATTAACCGCGCAGTTTCGGCGGTGTCGATACTTTCGGCGGCTTCTAGCAAAGCCGCGCGCAGGCCGGGGGATAGCTGTTGTAGTTGAGCCATAATAGTGGCGTCGTTCAGCGGCGTGTCAGCGGGGGTGGGGGCGGGTTCTTCTTCATAAATTAGCTCAACGCCCAGGTGTTTGGCGATCATCTCAAAAATTTCTGATTCCCGCGCGGGCTTACGCACGAAGTCATCACACCCCGCCGATAGCACAATATTTTGTTCGTGCTCAAAAGCGCTGGCGGTAAAGGCAATAATCACCGTTGCCATGCCATGGGTTGTTTGCTTGATCCGGCGCGTGGCTTCGTAACCATCCATCACGGGCATGCGCATATCCATCCAGATCATATGGGGCGACCAGGTCTCCCACATTTCAATCGCCTCTTGGCCGTTTTCGGCTTCTTGCACAGCCAGACCAACGGAGGAGAGCCACTCGCGTAGTAGACGGCGATTATCGGCGCGGTCATCCACCACCAGCATTTTGTAGGTCTGGTTGGTTTTCAGGGCTTTTACGCGCCGCTTGTGTTCGGTTTTTACATCTTGGGCCTGGCCTTCGCGCACGACGACCGAGAACTTAAAGAGCGTGCCGACGCCGGGCTGGCTGTTAACCTGAATATCCCCGCCCATCAGTTGCACGAACTGGCGACTGATGGCTAGGCCCAGCCCCGTACCCTCTTGCGATTTGCGCCCGCTGGTAGTCTGCATAAAGGGCTCAAATAAGTATTTGATTTCTTCGGCCCCGATGCCAGAGCCCGTGTCTTCTACCTCCGCCATCAATAGGTGCCCCTCGGGTTGATAGGCCAGACGCAGGGTAACGCCGCCCTCTTGGGTAAACTTGAAAGCATTGCCCACCAGATTAATGAGAATCTGGCGCAGCTTGCCCTCATCGGACCACACATACTGGGGCAGATGGTCGGTGTTGTAGTCGCAGATCCATTGCAGCGTTTGGGCTTCGGCCTGGATGCGAAATATCTCAGCAATATTCTGCAACAACAAATGCAAATCAAAGGCCGATTCGTTGAGCGTCGTGCGCCCGGCTTCGATCTTCGACATTTCCAGCACATCATTAATCAAGCTCAGCAGGTGCTCCCCACTGCGCAAGATGATATCCAGGTGTTCGGTTTGGGTGCGGGTTAGGACGTTGTCGCGTTGCATCACCTGGCTAAAACCGATGATGGCATTCAACGGGGTGCGCAATTCGTGGCTCATGTTGGATAAAAAGGTGCTCTTGGCGCGGTTGGCTTCGTCGGCAGCCTGGCGAGCCTGGGCCATGTCTTCGGCGTAGGCTTGTGTTTGTTGGTAAAGCTGCGCATTTACCAAAGCCGCCGTCAGTTGTTGCGCCATAACCCGAAAGTTGGGGACGGTTTCTTCGGTCAATTCGCCGGAATGCTGCGTTAAAATATGCAAAATCCCTAACAGCGTATCTTCTCTCACCAGAGGCAGCACTAGCTCGGCGGTAGTGTCGCTGTGCCGTAATTGATGCTGCCGCGCGCGGGCCGCATCCGCAATAAATCCGGGCGCATCCAGCCCAATACTTTGGTCCGAATCTGCGGGTGTGGACGGGCCCGCCATTGCTGCTAAATGCAATTGGTCGCCCTCAGCACGATAGATGACCACCTGCTGAAAGCCAAACTGGCGCTGCACGGTCGTGGCGATAAGCGGCAACAGGTCTTGCGGGTCGCTCAACCGAGACACCTCCTGCGAAACTGCCGCGATAGTGCTAAGCTGGTGATTGCTCACTTGCAAGGCTTCGGTGCGGGCGGCCACTTCGGCTTCCAGGGTTTGCACCTGGTTGGCGATCTGGTCGGCCATCTGGTTAAAGCTCTCTCCCAATAGCCCGATCTCATCGCGTTGGCGCAGGTTGGCCCGCGCCCCCAAGTGGCCCTGACGAAAGGCCAACACCGCCTCGCTGAGGCTGGTGATGGGTTTGGAGAACGTACGCGCGACCGTCACCGTCGCCAGCACCACCACCAACAGGGTCAAGGCGCCTAGCCCGAACGTTATGCGGCGTTGGTCGTCCAAGGCAGCATAGGCTTCGTTTTGATCTAGCTTTACCACCATGCCCCAGCGCAACGAGGGTAGGTAGCGCCAGGCGGCCACTACGGGTTGTTGGCGATAATCTTCGGTTTCGCCCTGGCCTTGAATCCCCCGGACGGCCTGCGCCAGGGCAAAGGCGGTTGGGGAATCTAGCGCCAGCGTTTTTTGGAAGGCCGCGTCGGGTTCGTGGTAGAGCGGCGCGGTGACGAGCAATTGCTCCCCGACTTGCAAGCCCACCAGCGTTTCGCCTGTTTCGCCCAGGCTGGTGCGCTCCGTCACCACCTGAAAAAGTTCATCCTGGTTGATCTCAATCACCACCACGCCGACCACCACGCCCTCGGTCAGAATCGGAGCGGCGATATAAGCCACCGGGTCGCCGTCGATGGTTTCGGTGAAGTTAGAAAGGTCGGTTTCCAGCAGGGTGCGGGCGTTTTCCAGCGCGCGCAGCAGTTCGGGGTTGGCTTGGGGAAAATCGCTGTAGCGCTGGCCCAATTGGGGCGAGGGCCGCAGCGAGAACAGTAACACGTCATCATCCGAGAACAACAGCACGTTCTCATAACCAATCTGTTGCTGATAGTACAGCAGCAAAGCATCCAGCACAGCCGTGGTTTCCGCGTAGGCAGCGCTGGTAGTATCGGCTTCGCGGGCCAAGCTGTTTAGCGTAATGGTCGCCTCCGCCACATCGGGCAGCAAAGCCAAGCTACTGACATCCCGCTGGCGTTCTAGCACGTAGGTTTCAATCTGCTGTACTTTACTGTTGGCAATGGCGGTCAGGTTATCGGTTACCAGCTGTTCCTGCGCACGCTGCGAAAGACCAAAAAGTAAGGTGGTGACAAAAAACAGCGGCACCAAGGCCAAAAGCAAAAACCAGAGCAACAAACGATACGCAATACGAGACGTCAGCCGAGCGAGCATTTAAGGTGCGTCCCCTTTATTCATTGGCCCAGTTGCGGTTCCATTGCACAAACAGCGCATCCAGAAAAGTTTCCCACTCTGGACGGGTGCGGTAGGCGGGGTAAGGGACTGGGCGCACGGGTGTTTCGGAACTCCACACGATGTCGAACTGTCCGTCGGGGCGAATCTGCCCAATGCGGACCGTCCTCCAGGTGTGTTGGGTTTGCGGATCGACATAGACAATCCCCTGGGGGGCATCAAAGCTTTGGGCCAACATCGCCCGCCGTACCTGCTCGACCTGCGTTGTACCGCTGGCTTCCACTGCCTGCGCCCACAGATGAACCCCAAAATAAGCCGCCTCCATGGGGTCGCTGATGACGCGCTCGGCGCCATAACGCGCCTGAAAGGCCGCGACAAAGCGCCGATTTTGCGGGCTGTCCAGGCTCTGAAAGTAGTTCCAGGCGGCATAATCCCCGGCCATGTCTTGCAATTCTAGCGTTTGTAGCTCTGGTTCGGCTATGCTGAAGGAGATCGTCGGGATATCCTGAGGTGTAATGCCCGCTTGGCGCAAGGCCCGAAAAAACGCCACGTTGGTATCGCCATTGATGGTATTCAGAATAACATCCGGCTGAGTCGCCACAATCTCGGCCACGACGTCTTCCACTGCGGCACTGCCTAACAGGATATAAGCTTCACCCACAATCTGCCCTTGCAAAGAGCGCACCTGGTCTTGGATGATCGCGTTAGCGGTGTGGGGGAAAACATAATCTGACCCCACTAAAAAGAAGCGGGTCCCCAGGTTATCCAACGCCCAGTTAACCGCCGGGGTGATCTGCTGGTTGGGGGCCGCGCCTGTGTAGATAATGTTGGGGGATTGCTCTAGCCCTTCGTATTGAACGGGGTAGATCAACAGATGATTGGTTTGTTCAAACACAGGCAAAACGGTTTTGCGGCAGGCAGACGTCCAACAACCAAAAATAACGGCCACATCTTCTTCGGTAATCAGACGCTCGGCCTCGCTGGCGAACAAAGCCCAATCCGACTGGCCATCTACGACCACAGCTTCCAGTGGGCGGCCTAACACACCCCCATTGGCATTGATTTCCTCAATAGCCAGCAAGCTGGCATCAACAACCGAGCTTTCGCTGAGGGCCATTGTGCCTGAGAGTGAATGCAACACCCCAACCTGGATCGGTTCTGTGCGTTCTTGCTGGTAAGTGACCAGGGCAACCAATAAACTTACCCCAGCCCCAATGAGTAAAATTACCCAAACGCGCCACATCGCAAATAATCTTCTCCCCAAATACACCCACGGTTATGGATGGTCGTCCCGTGTTTGGGACATAAGTGCACCTTGCTGACTATATTGTAAAAAATTTTTCCTAAATAGGGTATCCTCATCCTTGCATAGGTCGGACGTGGCGCGGGACTGCGATTGCATCCCGAATGTGGCCACTATACATAGCGTATTCAAGCCAAAAAAGACACAACACGGAACTTGTACGTGGCCAATAAGCTACCGGCCATATAAAACACCGGATAGAAAAGACTGAGCCAAACTAAGGTGGTATCAACGGGCGGGTTTAGCAAGATATAAAGCCATAGCAAAACCCAAAGCCCAGATAAAATGTAGCCCGGTATGCGTAAGAACCGATTTTGTGTGAAATACAGATATTTAAATGGAATGAAGCTCAAAATAGAGGGGATAAGCACACATAAAACAGCGACAAGCGATGATGGCTCCAGATAGACCATATAGATGAGCACCGTACCCCACAAGGCCGGAAAACCCACAAAGAAGTAATCGTCGCTTTTCATATTTTCTTGGCCATAGACATAAAGGGTGCCCATAATTGGCGCGGCCAGCCATAAATTACTGGGCAAGACATTTTCTGACCACATCAGAACAACGGGTATCCACATATACGTATAAATGTCGATGAGGTTATCGACATTACTGCCATTGAAGTTGGGCAAGGCTGTGCGAACATCAACGGCGCGGGCTAATAAACCATCTGTCGCGTCAATCAAACGGCTAAGGATGATGAGCAGAAAACCAATGCGGATATCACCATCGAGCGCTTCAATAAACCCCCAGGTAGCAACCAGACCGCCACTAATGGTATAGAGATGTACGAGCCATGCTGCAAGCTGCCGAGCGCGAGAAACTGAGGTGGCTGTCAAGGTATTGTCTCCTGCATAGGTGTGCACCTGATTTTAAGGAGAATGCCCAGGCTTGAACAGGGGTTTTACACTATACAAGCAGATGCCCCAGAGCACAGCCAACCCAAAGAGAAGCCCATAGGTCGGCGCAGGGAGAATGGTTAAGGCGAAAAAGTCGCGCATAGGCTGCCACACCAGGATAAGAATCATCAAGGTTGCACTCGCCAGCATAGCCCTGCCTAGGTTGTGGCGGCGTTGTTTAGGGTTACCCAGCGGCGCATCTAAGAATGCGATCAACAAGATACCCACCATGGTCAAAAAGGTCACTAATGTACTACGGGCATATAAGAGATCATTCTCAATGTGATAGGACAGGGCATAGATTGGCAGAGCAAATAATGTAACTGCCAGCGCGGTTGGTAGTATGAAGCGCGCCAAGGTGGAAATGCGATTGTGCGTAGATACACCCCCAACAGCATACAAAGCCAAGATGATGGGTGGCAACCCTGCATTGATAAAAGAAATCAATACATCATGACGCGGCAAAAAGGGAAAAGGTAATTGTAGCAGCCATACCCCAAGAATCAGCAGGCTTGTATACAATGTGCGGCTGAGCAATAAGCGCATCGTGTCGAACATGCCATTTAGAATACGTTGCCCTTCCACCAAAATGCTGGGCAATGTCTGAAAGTCATCTCCCAAAAGAACAATATCGGCAATACTACGCGCTGCCGTCGCACCACTTTGCAGGGCAATGCTCAGGTCAGCCTGTTTGAGCGCAACAACATCGTTGACACCATCCCCAACCATCGCTACGTAATGGCCATTTGCTTGCAGCGCTTGGATAATCCGTTCTTTTTGATGGGGGGTAATTCGCCCAAAAATAGCTGTTTCTTCAACGACTTGCTGAAATATTGCATCATCACTGATGGCATCAAGATCATAGCCACTGATGACTTTGTGCCCTTTTGGAAAGCCTGCCTTGGTCGCCAAGGCGTATACCGATTGCGGATTATCGCCGCTTAGAATTTTTAGCATAACGCCTGCCTGGCGAAAGTCTTGTAAGGTTGGGGCAACATCTGGGCGCAATTCGTCTCGCAACGCGATAAACCCAAGCGGCGTGATGTCGTCTGGCAAGGTTTGTAGCGCTTGGGCATGGTATGCAATCCCCAAAACGACTACACGTAGACCGTCTTGCATCCATTGTTCGATAGTGCTTGGCAAGGGGGCCTTGATAACTTCTGGCGCTGCGAGAATATATGCACCGTCGTCTAACAGAATGCCACTCCATTTTCGGTCAGATGTGAAGGGTACTTCCGCGAGTGGCTTCTTTCCATTGGCGGGAAATGCACTTCGCAAAGCATCATTTGTGCGGTTGCTGCTGCTGATACTGGCGGCAAATGTGCCAAGGGCCACCTCAAAAGCTGCGCGGTCGCTGTTCTGGGCTTGAATATCAAACACAGCCAGTTGATTGGTGGTGAGCGTACCTGTTTTGTCCGTGCACAACACATCAATGTTGCTCATCGACTCAATAGCGTTCATTTGTTGGGCAAGCACACTTCGCCTCGCCATCCGCACCGCGCCTAACCCATAAGAAACGGTGGTCAGAACAATAAGCCCCTGCGGTATTAGGCCGACAATGACTGCCAGCGATTGTATATAGGTTGTGAAATCTGCGGCGTAATAGGTTAACGAGTTTAGTGCGCCCATAATCGTTGTGGCCATGGCCACAACGGTGATGATCTTGCGGATGTCTTGTTGTAATGGCGTGCGCGCCGTACGAAATTGACGCGCACGAGCAGTGAGCTTAGCGGCGCGAGTGCTTTCGCCGATATGGCTTGCTTGATACATACCACTACCGGCCAAACAAACCGTTCCGGCATAAAGTTGATCCCCCTTTTCTTTGCTGATGGCATCCGATTCGCCTGTCAGCAAGGCTTCATCCATTTCAAGCGGTGTACGGGTCAATAAGGTGCCATCGCAGACCAGTTGTGTGCCGGCAGCGATAACGATTAAATCATCTTGAACAATCTCAGCAGGATCAATTTCAAGGTTGTTTCCGTCGCGCCGCACAATCGTGGTAGGGCGATTGAGAAGCGCAAGACGATCTAATTTGCGTTTGGTGCGGACTTCTTGCACAATGCCGACAATAATATTGAAAATGACCAACCCAGCGGTTGAAATAGCATCCTGTGGCAGGCCAAGGATAACCAAGGCGATGCCAATTGTTATAAGGGCGATGTTAGGAAAATTTAGAACATTATCCGTAAGGATGCGAAAATAGCCACGACTGGTCGAACTGGTGATGACATTGATTTGCCCCGCTTGGCGACGCTGTTGAACCTCAATAGAAGATAAGCCTTGCATGGATGTCATAAGACGCACATTCCGCAGAAAAAATAAAGCGCTTTGGGAAGCAACACGCTAAGCTGTGTATCTCGTTCAACCAGTGAAGCGCGGAGAACTGCATCACTGACCTTACGCAGCCTTATCAAAATCGGCTTTCTTCAAGGGGCTGAAGCCCCTTGTTAAGAGATCACGAAAGGTCGCTATCAGTTAACAAGGGGTTTTTAACCCCTTGGATGCCAAGCGAGTGCGTAACGTCAGTGAATCATTCTAACATTCAGCCCAAACATCGGATAGAACATCTCGGTTTGGGGGCAAGGCTGATGCATCAAAAATTTTTGGCTCTCCGAGGCTCAAAAAAAGATCAAGATAAGGTCAACCCCTGCCCAAACTGCCTTGTGTGCAATATACCCAAAGAACCAAAAAGTCTGTTAAGGCTTTTCCAAGTATTTAACTAGGCCGCTTGCTTTTGTCGAAAAGGATACCGGCTTGATTTTACCCCCCTCTAGCTCCCCCCGAATTCGGGGGGAGAACTTACTCGTGCGCATAATAGCCCCTCCCTGAATTCGGGGAGGGGCTGGGGAGGGGTAATTATTTTTCTGGAAAAGCCTAAGACCCAATTTGATGCATCTTTTGTTTTACCCCTCTCTAGCTCTCCCCGAATATGAGAGGGAATTTACTCGCACATGTAGTACTCCCTCCCCGAGTTCGGGGAGGGGTAATTATTTTTCTAGGAAAGCCTTAAGCTGTGGCGGGGGTCAGTTTCTCGGCGCGGCGACCCGCAAACAGAAGATAGCCGCCCACGAATAGGAACCAGAACTGCACGACCGCTACGCTGATGGTCAAAAATACGCCGGGGTCGATGCCGAAAATCTCCAGAGCGGGCACCAGCAGCATAACCACCGATACGAGCCCGAAATAGCCCGTCCACAGCGGCAAACCGCGCTGCTGAAAGATAACAACCGTCAGCATCAGCATGGCTAGCGACGCAAACATGCTCACGCCCAGGATTTCGCCAATCGCGCCGCCAAAGTTGTTCAGCATGTCATAGCTGACCAGAATGGCGTCGCGGGTAGCCGGGCTGGTATCCGCCGCGTTATAGGTTTCTGCCAAGGCAGGCATAGCGGCCAACCAGCGGATAATGCCGATACTCCGCGCCAGAGCCGAAACCGCCGCAAAGCCGAGCGCCAAGCGCACGTACAGGTTGGGCGTATCGTCATCGCCCGCCGCCACGCGAACGGCCAGCGCGATAACCGGAAAGAACAAGATCGAATAAATCAGGTACGAGAAATAGCCGAGGGTTACAGCGTCAGCTTCGTTGTAAATATCGACGAGTACCTCGCTAGCGGGGGCATCCAGGTTGGCGGGCCAGTTGATCGCCGCCCCCAAGATGATCGTCGGCGCGAAAATGAGCAATCCCTCGATAATCAGGATGATGGCGGTGGTACGTTTCAGGTTATTCATGATAGTTTCCTCTTTCTGTTTCTGTGGTTGGCAATACTTGACCATCTCCACCCCATTTGTAGGTTGGATAGGCAGTTTTCGATTAAACGGACTTGCTATGCGGAGAGGTTACTCCGCTGGCGGCGTCATGCTGAGCGATGTCAGGAAGTTGACCAGTTCATGGCGGTAGAACTCGTCAGTATGCGGGATGATGGCCGTCAGATGCTGAAAGAGTTCCAACATCACCATGCCATGCAGGCGGGACCAAACGGCCATAAGGGTATACACCAGACCTTCGGGGATGTCGGCGTCGGTATATGCTACATAGGCCCGGATGTCGGCGCGCACGGCGTCGGGGATGTGCACATGCGCATCGGGCAAGGTTAATTCGCCGTTTTGATGGGCACGCAGGAAGTCTTGCACCAGGCCGTGCAAGGGCAAGCGAGCCAAAGGCGCGGTGACCTCTGCGGGCGCGCTGTAGTTCGGAATGGGATTCCCGTAGATGAGTTGGAACTGCACCGGATGCGCGAGCGCCCACTCCCGATAGGCCAGGCCAGCGGCGAAGATGCGCGAGGTCGCGCTGCCGTCGTCGTGCGCGTCCGCCGTCGCGATCATTGTGTCAGCAACCGAGCGGAAGGCATCTACAATCAGCGCCGTGATGAGGTCGTCCAGCGTCGGAAAATAGTTGTAGATGGCCGGCGCGGTGACGCCGATGGCGCGCGCGATACCGCGTAGCGATAACCCAGCCGTGCCTTTTTCTGTCATTTGTTGACGCGCCGTGGCTTTGATCTGCGCGATCATGTCCTCGCGGGTGGTGTCTTTGATGGGCCTGGGCATGGACTATCCTTTACAAGCAGGTAAATAAACACCGTTTATATATGCTGTAAATTTACACCGTTTATATTTAGCTGTCAAGCCCATCATTCACATTCTCAGTCAATGAGTTTGACTTGGCAAACTTCTAAGGCTTTTCCAGAAAAATAATTACCCCTCCCCATCCCCCTCCCCGAATTCAGGGAGGGGTTATTATGCGCACGAGTAAGTTCTCCCCCTGAATTCGGGGGGAGCTAGAGGGGGGTAAAATCAAGCCGGTATCCTTTTCGACAAAAGCAAGCGGCATAGTTAAATACTTGGAAAAGCCTAAAACCCCTTGTTAACCCATAGTGACCTTTCGTGGCCACTTAACAAGGGGCTTCAGCCCCTTGAAGAAAGCCGATTTTGATAAGGCTGCGTAACGTCAGTGAATAATATTTTTCTACATCAGCCAATCGAGAGCAGCTTGCCGATCGAAGAAGGTTTGTGCGTCAATCTTTAAGGTGATGGGGGCTCGATAATGCTTGTTTGCTACTTGGCCGGACAGCGCATTAGACACCAGCAGCGCGAGCCGTGGCGTTTGTTCTATGCCGTCTTTTAGCTTCCTCTCGGCAAACTGGCGGCTCTTGATGTCTACGCCAATATGCAGAACATCGCGGTTAGAAAGCACCAAATAGGTCAGGCTCGCACCTGGTGATGAAAGGTCATACAATAATCGCAAACGGCGCTCAGTCGGCCAGTCCTCCAACACCTGGATGAGGTGTTTGCTCCATTCAGAGAGTACATAGTCCGATATCGTGCTAGCCTGATACCATGCGATTTGCCCTTCATGCAATGTCTCGAAGCGCAACCCGTCCACAATCAACTTATCTTCCATTACGATGTTTCCTCTTTGCCCAAGCTAGTCGTGTACCCTCCCTGCACTGCTGTATCCTTTAGAAGCAAAGGTGGGCACAAAATCCGTTCTAGTATAAATTTTTAGAATAGAAATCGAGTAGTCATGTATTGGGAAATGTTTTAATCTATAACATGATATACTGGGCATGTTGATATGACAACCAGACAAATTGCAGTACACGACATCGATATAACCCCCTTACGGAGAACAAAATGATACAAGCTGCTTTATATCGGCTGGCATTTTTGTGCATTGTCGTGGCTTTACTCAGTAGCACGGTAGGCTCACCCCATGCCATAGGCCAGACCAGCGCACAGGGGGTAGCGGATGAAATGTATCAGGTGCCGGGTATTGACGCGCCAGTGTCGGTCTATCTCGACGCATACGGCGTCCCGCAGATTAGCGCGGAGTCCGCTGTTGATTTATTCGTGGGGCAGGGCTTTGTGCATGCGGCATACCGTTGGTGGCAACTTGAATGGGCACGCCACGAAGCCCAAGGGCGCTTGGCTGAGCTAGCTGGCCCTGAATATATCGCGCGCGACCGCCTGATGCGCACCCTGGGCTTGACCACATTGGCAAACCAACAACGCGATAACCTATCAGCCGAAACGCTCCAAATGCTAGAAGCCTACACGCGGGGGATCAATGCCTGGCTGGCACAACAGCCCGCAACCCAACTCGCCTGGCAGTACACCGCGTTAGAAACCGTCTTTGATGATGAAATCAACATACGCCCCTGGACGGTTGAGGATACGCTCTTGGTGCAGTTGGGCGTGGGCTGGCGGTTCAACGAATTTAGTCTGGTGGCCGAGATATTGAAAGACCAGGTTATAGCCGTTGCCGGGCCTCTAGGGGCGATGCTCGTCTTGCCGCTTTACCCCTATGAGGCGCACCCCCTCCATATGCAACCCGACTGGCAACCGCCGAGCGCCTTATGGCCTAACACCGCCATGTCTACTTTTACAATGCCAACCGAACAAGACCCTTATCCCGTTACGGGGGCTGGTTCCAACGCCTGGGCGATCAGCGGCAGGCACACCGAATCCGGCTTGCCAATCCTCGCGAACGACTCACACCTGAACATTTCGATACCATCATTATGGTACGAAAATGGCTTGCATTGTGTCGACATCACACCGGAATGTCCCTATCAGGCCTATGGCTTTAGTATCGTCGGGGGGCCTGGGGTGACGGTTGGCTACAATACGTTAATCGGCTGGGGATTTACCAGTGCGCAGACTGACCTGGGCGATTTCTATCGTCTTGAAATCAACCCGGATAACCCCGGCCAATATCGTTTTCAAGATGAATTCGTTGCGCTACAAACCAGCACTGAAACCATTCGCGTGCGGGGTGGCGAGGCTGTGACGCATGAGGTGCAGCGCTCCGCGCTTGGCCCGGTTTTCGAACAATTCGCGGGCATCCCGCTGGCAGAACCGTTGGCGCTGTATTGGTCGGGCTTCGATGGCCATCGCGCTGTGCAAGGTGTGCTGGCCCTCAATCGCGCGCAAAACTGGGATGATTTCACTGCCGGGTTATCCTTGTTCGATATTGCCGCGTTCAATGCCATTTATGCCGATACGGATGGCAATATTGGGTACGCCTTGGCGGGCCGCATCCCGCTACGCGCGCCGGGCCACGATGGCACGGTGCCTGTCGATGGCACGAGCGCGGCGCTCACCTGGAATGGTTACGTGGAGCAAGAGAATATGCCGCGCCTATTCAACCCACCGAGCGGGGTGGTTTACTCCGCCAATAATGCCATCATCCGCCCCGAATCTTTTGAGCACCCCATCGCCTCGTTTTACGATTACGGTTGGCGGGCTGCTCGGCTCGGCACATTATTAGCCACTCAAGCGCCGCATTCCGTAGCAACCGCGCAAATGATGCAACGTGACCAATACAACAGCGCGGCGGCGTTTATAATCCCCGTTCTGAATACGCTTGATTTTGACGACGCGCAAATCAACGACCTGTTAGCTTGGCTGGCCGGATGGACCTATCAAGACGCGCCCGATAGCCCGCATGCAGCTTTTTTCAACGTATTTTTAGATCACCTGATGCGGTTGGCGCTGGAAGAACTGCCCGTATATGAACAATCGCACGCCGTGTACATCCTATCCCAAATGATAAACGGCCCGCACCCGCTCTGGAATAACGCTGAGAACGGCCTAGCGGAACGAGAGCGTATCTTAGCGTTGGCGTTACAACAAGCGGACGCCACTATGCAAACGGAGTGGGGCACCGACCGGGAAGCATGGCACTGGGGTGATCTGCATAGCGCCATTTTTGAACCCGAAATTGCCACGGTCATCCAACCCGCAGACCGGGCCGAAGCCACGCGCGAAGCCGCTATAGGCGGCGGGCTCACGAGCCTGAATGTCGCGCCCTGGTCAATCACGGAAGGCCGCTTTTCGGTTACGAGCATCGCCAGTATGCGCTTCGTGGTCGATTTTGCGAACCTCAACCGGGGTTACTTTATCAATTCGACGGGGCAGAGCGATAACCCGACCAGCGCCCATTATGCCGATCAGCTTCCACTTTGGGCTGATGGAACCTATCGCGAAACCACTTTTGACACAGACCAATTGGTGACAAGCCGCGCGATAACCTGGCAACTCATCCCCGCACAAGAATAGGACATTCTACGGATATCGGGATGCACGATCCTATGAAATAATAGATAGGGGTAGTAAATCATGGGGCTAATACAAAGGTAGTTTTATGGGAGTGCGATGACAGATGCATGACAGCATAACTGGCACCAAACTTCGCGGCTATGCCATACGTGAACTCATTGGCGAGGGTAGCTTTGGCGCCGTGTACAAGGCTCATCAAGAAGTGATCGAACGCGAGGTGGCGATTAAGGTCATTTATCCTGCTCTGGCCAACTATCCTGAATTCATCCGTCGGTTCGATGCCGAGGCGCGCCTTATCGCCGGGCTAGAACATCCGCAGATTGTCCCGATTTATGACTATTGGCGTGATCCTACGGGCGCTTATCTTGTTATGCGTTGGATTCGTGGCGGTAATCTGCGGGGCTGGCTAGAAGCTCAGCTTGCCAAATCAGACAGCCTGCCGGAGGCTGAAACCATCGTGCATATTATTGGCCAGGTCGCTAGCGCGGTGGGCCTGGCGCATCGCTATGGCGTTATTCACCGGGACATCAAACCCGAAAACATCCTGATAGACGAACACCAGAATACCTATCTGACGGACTTTGGCATTGCCCGGCTATTTGGTAGCACGGCAGACGACAACCTCCCGATTGTGGGGTCGCCCGCCTATGCTGCCCCCGAGCAACTCCGCGAGGCGCAGCTATTGCCCCAGTCCGATCAATATAGCTTGGCGATCATCACATTCGAAATGCTGACAGGCCAGCATCCTTTCTCGGATTTGTTTACCGGTTCATACGATGATCTGGTGAGCAAAATCGGGCGTCCGTTGCCAACCCTGCGTACCTTGCGCCCCGATTTACCATCTCAGTTGGATGAAGTTCTGCAACGCGGCGCGGCGCCAGACGCCAAAAGCCGCTTTGCGGACATGCATGCCTTTGCCTTGGGTTTGCGCGAGGCATTGGAATTTCGCGCCCAGCAAAAGGCCGAAACGCTCTATTTTCAGGGCCAGAAACTAGAGCGTACGCCGAATGGTACCTTGCGCGGCCCCGACGGCCAACCCGTCGTGGATGCATTTTTGCCGCCTGTGGCGGATTATGAAGTCGCGCCAAATCCGTATCGTGGTCTGCAAGCCTTTGACGAAACCGATAGCCAACGGTTTTTCGGGCGCGAACGCCTGACGGAACATTTGCTGACTCGCTTGGCCGAAAAAGGCGAATTCTCTCGGTTTTTGGCGGTGGTTGGCCCCAGCGGCAGCGGTAAGTCCAGCCTGGTGAAAGCGGCGGTGGTGCCAGCGCTGCGCGCTGGGCGCATCCCAGGGTCTGACCAATGGTTTATCTTACACATGACCCCCGCTACGAATGCGCGTTTAGAACTGCGGAATGCGCTGCTGAGCATCGCGACGAACACCGACGACTCGCTTCATATGATGCAAGGCCAAGCGAAGGATAGTCTGCACAAAACCATGGCGGCCTTGTTGCCCACGGACAAGAGCGAAGTCTTATTGGTGATTGACCAATTTGAGGAACTCTTTACCATCCAGACCCACGAACGTGATGTCGAACATATTCTTGATAATCTGTACTATGCGCTTGTGCATCCGAATAGCCGTTTTCGGTTACTGATCACGATGCGGGCGGATTTCTACGACCGTCCTCTGATGTATGAAAACTTCAGTATGTTGTTGCAAAGCCGCACAGAAATCGCCGTACCCATGCGCGCGGAGGAACTCGAACGCGCTATCGTCGAGCCTGCGCGGGCCGTGGGTGTGGCTTATGAGCCGGCTGTGGTCGCCGAGATTATCGCGGAAATGAGCGGTCAACTAGGGGCTTTGCCGCTTTTGCAATTTGGGCTGACCGAGCTATACAACCAACGAGATCAAGAGCGCAATCTCATCACCTTAGAGGGCTATCAAAAGCTGGGGGGGATTCTGGGGGCCTTGGCCCAACAGGCCGAATCGACCTATATTGCCCTGGATGCACAGCAACAAGCGTTGGCCCGGCAAATTTTCTTACGCTTGGTGACCCTGGGTGAAGGCTCTGAAGATACCCGGCGGCGCGTGGCATTAGAAGAAATCTTGCACCTAGGGCCACAGCCGCAGATCATCCGCGCAGTGATTGACCGCTTTGGCAACGCGCGCTTGCTGACCTTCGACCGCGACCCAACCACCCGGCATCCTACGGTGGAAGTGGCCCACGAAGCTATTTTGCGCGAATGGACCCGCTTACGCGCCTGGCTAGACGAAAGCCGCAATGATGTTCGGCAGCAACGCATCCTGGCGAACCTAGCCGACGAATGGCGCGAAGCTGGCCAGGACGCTAGCTATTTATTAACGGGCGCGCGCTTGCAACAGTTCGAAAGTTGGCTGGTAGAGTCGCGCATTACACTCACCACAGATGAGCAAGCGTACATGGATGTCAGCCTGCAAGCGCGTGAACAGTATCAGACACGCTTAGCCGAACAACAAGCGCAGCGAGAAGCGCTGGAACAACGGGCGCGGGGGCGCTTGCGTTTGCTGGTCATTTTCTCGTTGCTGGCTGCTGCTGGTGCCTTTGCCTTATCGCTATTAGCGTTTTCTGAAAGCGAGAATGCGCGCCTGGCCCAAGATGAAGCGGTCAGCGCGCAGGCGACGAGTGATGCCAATGCGCAGCGTTCGCAAAGTGCCGCGTTGGTGGCCAATGCGCAAGCCGCGCTCAGCAATGGCGACCCCGAATTAGCGCTGGCCCTGGCAATCGAGGCGACACGTTTTGACCATCCCTCGCCCTCGGCAAGTGGCTTCCTTGTAGAACGCGCCCTGGCCCCCGGCACCCGCTTTTTGCTACAAGGCCATCAGGAAGCTATACGCGATGTGATAACTGGCCACGCGGGCGACACCCTCATCACCAGTGCAACGGACGGCACAATCGTTATCTGGGATGCTCACACGGGTGAGGCCATACATATATTGGAGGCCCATACTGATGCAATCCACGCCATCGCTCTTAGCCCAGATGGCACAACCTTACTATCTACGTCCTTTGATGGCACAGCGATACTGTGGCGTATGGCTGCTGGCGAGCGCTTTCACACGTTCGAACCGGATGACGGCCCGCTCAGCGCGGCAGCATTTAGCCCCGATGGGGCACAAATTGCCCTGGCGAGCGAAAACGGCACTATTCATCTGTGGTCGATGGAGACTTATGAACGACTGGCCGTGCTTTCGGCACATACCGAATCCATCCAAGACGTAAATTTTGACCCTACAGGTGCCTACTTGGTGGCTGGTGACGAAGCCGATAGGGTCATCATCTGGGATTTAGAAACCAACGAACCGCGTCATGTGTTAGAGGAACACGCCGGTGATATTCGCTTTACGGCATTTAGCCCGGATGGCGCCCGCATTGTGTCAGGCTCAGATGATGGTTTTGCCATTATTTGGGATGTCGAAAGTGGCGAAGTTGAAACGGTTTTGCGCGGGCACACGCGCATCGTGCATGATGGTGCTTTCAGCCCGGATGGCCGCACGATCATGACCGCCTCTAGCGATGGCACCCTGATTGAATGGGATGTCAGTTCAGGAAGTGTACTGCGGCGCTTTTCCGCCAGCAGCGCTATTCCCCTAGCGGTGGCTTTTGGGCCCGACGGCGCCAGCATGTTGGTGGGCTATGCAGACGCCACAGCGCGTTTGTGGGGGCTGAGCAGCCCCACCGAAACCTGGCGCTACGCAGCGGGTGATTTCGGCCTTGTGACGATGGCCTACGATTCGGCCCGAAATTTCCTTATCACATCGCCAACTGCGCGTGATATTGTTGACCTGAGCTTACGGCCCGTCAAACTTGTTGAACTGGATGCCGAAACGGGTGAACTTTTGGCGGAGATTCCGGTAAGTGACCTAGACCTTATCGCCGGGATTGCCTACCATCGCGCAAGCGACACGCTAGCCACGGCGCTGTTTAGCGGGCAGGTGATCGTCTGGGATGCGACGACTTGGGAAGAACGCTACATCCTGACTGACGGCATCACCCTGCCGACGCGCGTGCGCATCAGCCCGCAGGGTGATATCGGGGTGGTTGGCACCTTTACGGGTGATCTGCTGATGTGGAATATGGAAGATCAGCAAATTGTACAGACGTTTGACAACCACACCGATAGTGTTCTGGCGGTTGCCTTTACGGCGGACGGTCAACTGATGGCCTCGGGGGGGCGTGATGACCGCGTCATTCTGTGGGATGTTAACACGGGCGACCCGCTCATTGAATACGAGACGGCTAACAGCGATGTGTTTTCGCTAACCTTCGATAATGATGGAGGCCGTTTGTTCGCCACTTTTAGCAACCGGGTGGTGGTGTGGGATACCCAAACAGGTGATCAACTGCAAATCTTTGAAGGTCATACGGCCACCGTCACCGCTGTGGCGCTAAGCCCGGACGAACGTCTCGTCATCTCAGGTGGCGATGATCGTCAACTTATCGTTTGGGATGCCCTAACGGGCGAGCGTCTGTACACGCTCACAGGCCATACCGCAGCCATCACGGATGTAGTTTTTGCCGATGATGCTAGCGCATTTTATTCGACATCGTTTGATGGTAGTTTGCGGCGGTGGGAATTACCGACAACAAATTTTGCAGAGGATATTCTGTCCTGGATTGATGAAGCGCGCTATGTGGCAACCCTCACTTGTGAACAAATCGTGCAGTATAGAATAGATACAGATTGCCTTGGCGGAGCTTGACAAGCGCCCACGGCGATTGCCTCTGTGCGCACGCGGCGTTGATTGAAGGCTCAAGCGAACAACCGGACGAGTTACATAACAACTAGGTAAAGAAAACCAGACTTGCATTTTATCACGCTAAAGAAAAACGCGGATCAGATACAACTGAGCTTTCAAGAGTCCACCACCCAGCAACCGGCAACGAATATGGCGGCGCTGTTGGTTAGTAAGTTGATTGGCCTGCAAGATGAGCCCGTTTATCTGATTCTGGATGGCGCCGTTCTAAAGGATAACCCTCGGTTACTCGTTCAACGGGACAAAGCATGGCTGCAGCAATCCAATTTGGCGGGGCTTGTGGCCTATAACCTGCCAGCCTCACGCCTAAAGATCGTGCTGCGCATCATTTGCAAGTTGTTCGATGTACCCGTACAGTTTACATTCTCTTACGAGGAAGCGGTTGACTGGGTTAAGCAGATTGCGCCTACGCCGGATACTGAGCAAAGCGAGCGTACGATGCCTCAAGCGCCGCAGCCCGACGCTATGGCATCCCAGGCAACCGCCACACTGATGCTAAAACAGGTGCGTGCTGACGCGACCCAACCGCTGAAAAACAAAGCTGCCATACCTCTGCCAGATGCCACGGTGCAAAACTATATCATTCGCTTGCGAGAAATGTATCATGAGTGTGAATTCTGCCGTCTGCCAGACCATGAGGGCGCATTGCATGTACGCGCGCTATACGGCAATACGGGGTCATTCTCTTTGGCCACCTTGCAGGAACTATGCCTGATGTGCGATGCGTGTAGCGACCGTATCAGCGTACTTCAGCGCGACAACTGGAGCGGATTAAAGCAGCTTTTTCATCCGCGCCGACAGGTTTGGGAGCAGCATTTTGTCTGGCAACAGGAGGGTTTGCTCTTACATGGCCAGACACCGTCAGGCGAGGCGACGATAACCCTGCTCGCTCTGAATTCCGAAACACATATTCAGCGGCGTCACCTAGCCAAGCAGCAAGGGTGGCATCCGTACGACCAGCGCGAAACAAGCAGGGGCGTTCGCTATTTTGGCCCCGACTACCGCTTACGCTTAGACATTCGTAATGTGCTCACCCACGAGATTCATCCGCTTTTCGTGGACCCGGTGCACGGCCTTACATTGGGGCGACATGACCCGACAGAGCATCTGAGCGTAGATGTGAATCTGATCAGCTTCGGCGGTTATCGCATGGGCGTCAGCCGCCGACATATGCGCATTAATCCCCCCCATCAGAATACCATCACCATCCAAGATTTAGGCAGTAGTAACGGCACGTACTTAAATGGCCAGCGCTTACGATTTGAAGAACGCTATGGGCTGTGCCATGGGGATGAACTAAAGCTTGGTGACCTGACGATTTATGTCTATTTCGTTCATCCCACCACCTGATGACCCTGTGCGGATTTAGTAGACAACGTCATCGGTCTAATGTTTGTATGTATGCACCGGTTGCTGCAAAGTGGCTGATTTCTCAATATCTCCCGAAAATAAAAATTAACGAGGCGTTTAACCGCATTGTTGGTAAATGCTGCATGGATCGCTGAATAGATGTAGTTTATTTTCTCCTTATCGAAGGCTTGGAGTAGAGATGCTGAAACGGTTTGACGGACATCAGCAGAGTATATACAGTGAGGCTTTTCCCGCCTACGCATGATCGGATACTTAGCCGAGCGACCTTACAATGTTGGTGAACTGGCACACGAGCTAGACCTGACCGAATGACTATGCCCACTTGCGTTGTTATTTGGTGGATTACGGGTTCCTGGGCCGCGACCGCGCCGGGCTGAGCTACTGGCTCGAGGCCACCGATAGACCGGCTTGATGCACGCCCCACACAACCCCGCCGATCTTGGGCCAAGTTTCGAGGCGGGTAGTCGCCTGGGCGCTGGTACGTTTGCGCTTCAGAGCAAGAACGAAGCGCGGGGAAAAGAATGAGTTGTTCCATGCTCGGCTTCTGGCTTGCGGCTAAACGCCAACGAATTGCTCACGGGTTAGGGGTATGGGCTATGAGGAATGCTGCAATCGCGTCATCTAACGTCATATAGGGTTCTTCGGCGGGAGCGATGCCTAAGTGCGTTTGCACCTCATCCAGACGACGCTGTACGTCCAAGTTGATTTGTGGCGCATGCGCCACAGCGCCAAGTAGCGCCACAGCCCGCTTGCGGTCACCACCCGCCCAAGTATACCAAACGAAGCCCAGCAGACTTTCCAGCAGCAGGAATTTTGCATCAAATTCACGGGCCAATTGCAACGCTTGCTGCAAGGTTGCATAGGCGCGCGGGTCGGCTATGCGCAGGTATAAAAACCCTAGATGAACATAGGTATAAGCTAGGCCATACACATCATCCAGTGACTTTTTAATCGTGATGCTCTCTTGGAAATAGCTTTCCGCCTGCTCAAAATCTCCTTCGGCATACGCTACCATGCCCTGGTTATTTGTGGCATAGGCCGCTGTTCGACGATCACCTTTCGAATGGCTCCGCTGAACAACATCTTCAAAATAGTGCCGAGCCAGAGGATAGTCACCTTGAAGGTAGGCGAATAGCCCCAGACCATTCATAGAGTGCGTTACCCCACGATAATCATGCGCGGCCTCGTGCATGGCTTTGCCGCGCTGCATGTATGCCGTCGCTTGGGCTAAATCCCCCAGGTTACAATGTGCGTAGCTCAGATTATGGAGCACACAAGCGCAAAACCATTCATCGGTGCCCAGGCTGGATTGATGGATTTCTAAACTTTGCTCAAAATGAGATAAGGCTGTTTGGAAA
>DAOTVD010000265.1:0-1590 GCA_034437075.1 Anaerolineae bacterium | reverse complement strand
TTTTGGGCGGGCTGTCTGGTGTGAGGATTGCAAAGCGCGACCACCAGCCTTTGCCGTGCAATTCATCATGGGCCAGGTGGGGGCGTAGTCCTGTCGGCGTACTGACAAAGAGATAGCTAACGCACATGTTGCGCACAATCTCAAAGCCCCGGCCCATTGTCGAGCGCTTATAATTGCCGCCGTCATAGCCTTGCAGCATGAGTTCGATCTGTCCGTTGTTATAGTCACGTCCAGCCGCATTGAGCAGGCCGCTAGACTCATCACGCACCCAAACCCGTTGGGCCGCAAATTTCTTGCCCTTGTCCCACAAGGCTTTATCGCGGGCTTGTAGCTTCTCATAGTTGATGAGGTCGGTGTTGGCCGAGAGGTTGAAGATGAGCGATTCCGGCGTGCTGTCATCGGGCAGGGCCATATGTTCAAACGCATCGTTCATCACGCGCTTGAAGACCTTTAAGGCGGTCGTTTTCGCGTAAAGAGTAGAGCGCGCACTCCACTGAATCCCCAAATTAGGGTAAATCGCATCATGGCCCAAGATGACCTTTAAGCGGCCCCCGATGGCAGCGGATAGCAGCATAAGCGCGGCGGATTCGTGGAATAAGTCAGGCGTTCGGGGCGATACTTGGCGGGCATAAGCCGTGTAGGTATCTATCAGGTGCCCTCCGGTTGGCTCATCACCTATGACAACATCGGCGGGCAAGGGCGGCATACTGGGCGTTTTTTCTACGTGCGAAGGAAAGAGTTCTTCTGCAATATCGGGTCGGGCTTCGGCGTATTTGTCCCACCAGGCTTTGACCTTTTCCGGCCCGCCTGCATCATGTTGCATCTTGGCAATTGCCAGGGCTTCCCCTGCCCCATTGGCTTTTTCAGGGTCAGGGCTTTCGAGTGGATCGCTTGCGTTCAGCGCTCGTTTTAGAAAATCGCGAGCATATTCATTGTGTTGCATCGTTCATCATCCTTTTCGTTCACTAAATCCCCATTTGAGGACTGCTTGGTGTATAATGGTTGTGCTATTCGAAATACGAATGCGCGGTGGAGCGCAGGCCCACGTTATCCAAAGTTCGTGGGTTTTCGCTTTTCAGAATAGACATAACCTGTTATCCTTTCTATCTAGCCAACTGACCTTTTTGGATACAAGACAGTTGCTAGCGGCGGGCCACTCAGCATAGGGTGGCCTTTACCAATTCCTACAATAAACACCATAGTACACCACATTTATCAAAACTCCAAACTTGCCATCGTAACGTGGGGCATCTAATTTGCCTCGATGGTCAATTATGCCACATCTACATTCTCTATAGCGCGCATAACAGTCGTATCGATGGCTGCTTGTTGCATATCCAGCGTGACAGGTTCCAGGCCATTGTCTTCTGCTAAAGCTTCCAGATAGCGCAGGTTTTTTTTTCGCTTCAGGGCCAGAGAAAGCCATGTCGCGATCTTCCAAAAACTCGACCAGCCCATCGCGATAGACATAGGCATCGGTGAAGCCGTTGTTGGGATGACGACATAAGCGAAGCCCAACAAACTGGCGATGACCAGCAAGACACCTATAATGATGAGTTTTTTCACAATGCTTCCTTCTCGATAGACATT
>DAOTVD010000264.1:0-4128 GCA_034437075.1 Anaerolineae bacterium | reverse complement strand
CGCCCGTGGATGCTGCCTGGTCGGCGGGCCGGGGGCTGGTCGGCGCGGGGCTGCTAATGGCCGTGGGGCTGGTGGTCGCGCGGGCTGTCCGGCGCTCCCGCAGGGCAGATGCACGAAAATAGCACCTGACGTATACTGGGCTTGGATGTACGTTATCGACCTGTGACAGACTGCCGAATATGGTGTGAATACCCTGCGGAGTCGCTGTCGCAGACCAACACAGTTTATTTAAGGAGAGTGTTTCATTGCTGCATGCAAAACGCTACACAGGGTTACTGTTGGGTGTGGTTCTAGCGCTGACCTTTAGCCTCGTGATGCCCCTGGGCGCCCAGGAAGATGGCTCCGACGGCGACGGCCAACGCTCGGGCGAAGATGGCGAAACGGCACCGCCCGCGCCGCCCCCCGATGATGGCGCAGGCGCCGCCGCTGGCTTTACTGCTGCCGAAACGTTGGATGAATTGATTGCCGAATACGAGGGCCTGGGCGATTACGTGGCCAGTATCGAAGATGCCGAATTGAACGACATCAATTTTGAGGAACTCTACGGTTGGATTTCCACCATTTATGATGATCGCGGCGCTACGGGCGTGGCCGTCTTCCTGGATGAATCCGGCATGCTCGACTTGCTAGGCGTGCCCGTCAGCTATGTGGACTTGCTGCTGTTGCTGGAAGATGAAGGCTTCGACGCGGCGGTAGTCGAAGGCGACGAGCGCGGGTTGATCTCTGAAGAAGGCGAACTGACCATCTTCATCGAACTGGAATCCGAAGAAGTTAGCGAAAATGTCTCCGAGATGTTGGCCGGATTGGGCGCTTCTACGTATGAATATACCGACTTGACCAACGAACTGCGCGTGGGCATCCCCGTAGCGATCTTGCAACTGGCCCCGACTCCGCCGGAGTTGATGCAATTATTGGCGACATCGTTGCAATCCGTGACGGCCATCGAAGGCGTGGTGGGCTATCGCGTGCCCGAAGCCGAACTAGACCTGGATTTAGAAGACGCTGGCTCGTAGCTGGGCTTCATCACCCATATTTTGATTAGGATGAAAAGGAAAACCACCATGAACCGTATCATTAACGTGTCGCGTCCGCGCCGGGCTTGGGTCGTGCTGATTATTCTGGTGTTGTGTGTGGTGCATATTGTGCCCGCCTATGCCGTGCAACCCGCCCCCGCGCCGCAGGCCGAAACCGCCAGCGTGGCGGCCCAAACCAACGCCACCATCGGCCTAGAAATTAACTTTCTGGATTTCGCCGCCGACCGCATGATCGTGAACATGACCATGCGCGCCGTGAATCTGCAAGACGAAGACATGACCATGGTCATCTTCGTGTTCTTTGATGACGACCGGCCCATCATGGCTACGGATGCCGCGCCACCGGCATTCCGCACCACGCGCGGCGGCCTGGCCTATGGCGAGCGCTTTAGCCCAGGTTTCCAGGATACGATCTGGGATGAAGTCGTCTACGAGATTCCGTACGCCTATTTCCCGCGCGTTGATCGTCAGCGTGGGGCCTATGTGGTGGCTGCCGCTACGGTCGAAGGCTTCGAGGGCGTCATCACTAGCGAGCGCTCCTACTTCCGCATTTCGCCCTAGCGCGCGCAGGCTAGATAGGCTTTTCCAGAAAAATAAATACGCCACCCCAACCCCTTCCCGCATTCGGGGAGGGGTTTATCTGTGCATGAATAAGTCCTCCCCCCCGAATGCGGGGGGAGTTAGAGGGGGGTAAAGCCAAAACTATATCCTCGTCAGCCCGAATGCGGGGGGAGTTAGAGGGGAATAGCGAAAATCTATTCTTCCAGCGTGGTGTCGATGCTGGCGATCATTTCATCCAGCGTCGTCAGCATGGGGTCGAAGTCCTCCGCTGCTTGTTCGGTCAGCGCGATTTGCGTTTCGTCTAGGTAGGTCAGATAATCATCCGCGAAGGTTTCGAAGTCGAAACTCTCGAAGTCAATTTCGGTGGGGAACAACCCGGTGCGCACGGGCAAAATCGCGGCGACATACGTTTCGCCATCATTCGAAAGGCCCTGGAAGGTGTAGAAAATTTCGGTATCCACGATGGGGTTCACGGCCTGGCTGAAATAGGTCAGGTAACGGACGCCGATACCATCCTGAAATTCGATGAATTCGGGCTGGGCGCGGAAGACCTGCGCGGCGTTGAACAGCGGCAAGAAGGGCAGGGCTTCGTCGCTCAAGGTGCTGGGCGCGGTGAACGATTCCAAATCGGGCTGGTTTTCTAGCAAGGTTTGCAGCGCTTCATACTGGGTCGTGATGCCATAATCGCCCGTGTCGAACGCCTCAAAGTCGGCGGTGTTATACACCACAATGCGCGGCTCGTGGAAAAAGTCCGTTCCGGCGGCGTATTCCGCGAAGAAGATTTCGGTATAGGCTGGGGTGGCGGCCCAATAGGGGATGCCACTATCTCCTTCGCCCAGCGGCACGGCCTCTTCTTCAATGATTTCGGTGCCCAACGCCAGGCTGGCGGGATATTCAAACATGATGTCTTCGTGTTCGACGCGCATCATTTCAGTGTCGTCATCCTGAGCGGCCAAGGGCAGGACGAGCCCGAACAGCGCGACGAGCAGCACAAAGCGAATCAAGCGGTGAACAAACATAAGGTCATATCTCCATTTTAGTTAAACGGCTTGTTGAACTGGTCTGGCATCCAAGGGAGCTTCAACCAGGCGGCAAGGTTATTGCCGACGCGGACTCAAACTTGTTGAACTGGTCTGGCATCCAATGGAGCTTCAACCCCTTGCGCACGGAATGTTCATTATAGCCCAGGATCACCCCCGCTTGTGCCAGAATCAACCGCACGTGGGCAAAGCGTTCACCCGGCGCGCGTCAATCACATCTAAAACGTCTTCGAATGGGTCAATCCGAGCATCGCGCGGGATGAAGCCCAGGCTATAGGCCGCGTCCGCCTGCGCGCCATCCAACGCCAGGCGCACGAGTTCGCGCGAGCCGCCGCCGTCTTGAAATTCGATGGGCAGGTCAAACGTATAGCGCTGCCCGTCGCGATGGCTGCATAAGCGCACGTTCGCGGTGGTGCCCTCGCTCGTCCAATAGAGGGTATAGCGTGGCAGGCCGGGTTGGTAGAGCCATTGCTGTTCGAAGGTGTCCAGGTTTTGCCCGGTGAAGTCTTCTATGAAGGTGAAGAATTCCGCGCTGGTGACCGTGTCTTCGGCGAAGGCGGCCACGTAAGCCTGCAACATCGGGAAGAACACATCATCGCCCAGTTCGGCGCGCAGCATATGCAGCACCCAACCGCCTTTTTGGTAGCTATCAATGGAGAACATTTCGCCGGGGCGCGGTTCGGCCAAGGGCGTCGTGCGGCGCGAGTTGCTCAGGGCGCCTTCGGCGCGGTGGCGATTATTGATGGCGCGTTCGGGGCCGTAGCGCGCCTCATCCGCCAGCCATTCGGCCCAGGTCGCGAAGCCTTCATTCAGCCAGATGTCCGCCCAAGTCTCTAGCCGGACGTAGTTACCAAACCATTGGTGCGCTAATTCGTGCACGATCAAGCGCCAGATAATCGGGTCGCCAAATTCGCCCAGGCGATAGGGCATCACCGAAAGGGTTTGCGTTTCTAAGGCGGCGCTGGTCAGCGGGACGAGCACATGCCCGTAACTGTCATACGGATACGGGCCAAAATACCCGGTCAGGATGTCCATGGCCAGGGGCGTATCATCGAAAATGGCGGTCATGGTGGCCGGGTCGCTGCCCGCGTAGACATAATGCAAAAGCGGGATGCCCTCGGCGGTTTGGTCGGCAATGACGGTATAATCGCCGACGGCCATGGTCGCCAGGTAACTGGCCATTTGATCGGGCATGTCATAGATGAAGGTGCGCGAGCCGTCGGGGTGATCGAGCGTTTCGAGCAATTCGCCATTCGCGACGGCTTCATAAGGCTGGGGCACAGTCACCACAAAGCGATAGCGCGCCGCGTCGATGGGATGATCGTTAATGGGCATCCAGGCGCTGGCCATGTCGGGTTGGCTGACGAAGGCGAAGCGCTGCGCGCCCAGCGTCGGCCCAGTGACCACGCCGGGGATAAAGGGCGAATCGACCGGGCGCAGGGTGCCGCCATAATCAATCGCCACGCTGATGACGGTTCCGGCAGTTTGCGGCT
>DAOTVD010000263.1:0-3442 GCA_034437075.1 Anaerolineae bacterium | reverse complement strand
GGCGGATGCCCCGGCCACGTCGGTTATTATCGTAGGCTCGTTGGTAGGCGGCACCGGAGCCGGGCTATTCTTAGACCTGCCGCATCTGGTGCGCCGAGTGGCGGCCAATAACGGGTTCGATGTCTTGGTACGGGCCTTCTTGCTGTTGCCACAAGCCTTCCGGCGGACGCTGAATAACCAGGATTTAGAGCCAGCCAAGCCGCGTGCCTTTGCTGCCATGCGCGAACTCAGCCGCTTCTTGCTGAATGAAGATTACAAATTCGGCTATCCGATGCATTACCACCCAGAAAACTCTGGGGTAGACCACAGCTTGTGGCGTGCCGAAGCCGGGGAAAAACTCTATGACTTCGTTTATATGATCGATGGCGAAGGCAACACCCAAATGAACAGCGTTGAAATCAAGAACGGTACGGCATCGGTGATTGCGGATGTCGTCATGGGCTATGTGGATGGCCACTACGGGAAAGAACTGGAACAGTACAACGCCAATATTCAGGCGAAAGTCGTTGACCGCCAAGACAAGGTCGGTCGCCAAGCCTTCGTCGGCACCGTCGGGTCGTATTCCATCATCTTACCCGTGCGCGATCTCATCCAGCGCTGGTCGTATCGCTTGGGTGAAGAAGTCGTGCGGGCGCTGGTGCTGCCAGAGCGCGAAGACAACGACGGGCATATTACTGCCTTGTCGGCCCAAGATAATCGCAGCACAAGCAGCAACCCAGAGGATGAAGTTCAACGCTTGATGACCACCGGCGTCGAAATCATTGACCCCAACAGCCAGGGAGACAATGAAGGCAATTTGCGGCGCATTAGCCCGACTTCGTTGTGGCGCCCGCTCTACCAGTTCTATATCGAAAGCCAGGAAAGTGTGCAGGGGTTGGCCCGGCGCTTGCAGAATACCTACGACATCGAAGATTGGATGAGCATCCTCTTGCCTAGTTCTGCCGAGCAGAACCAATCGATCCAGCGTGTGATCCACGAGACGACCTATACCCTAAACCAACGGGTGCGCGATGTGACGCTGCCGTCTAACGAACGCAAACCCCGGGGAGATACCAAGTTCGATCACCGCGACATCAAACGCAATGCTGAAAAATACATCGAATTCCAACTAGGGGTCGTGGGGCGGGGCGGCCAGCGGCAAGGTGGCAACTACGAAGCCGCCCTGCGGCGCTTCGTGAATATGCAGGTCGAGCGGTTTGCCGAATATACCTCCGCGTATATCAGCAATAACCTGAACGATTTGCACAACACGCGTGACCCCGAAATCGCGAAGTCTGGCAAGCTGGGCTGGGTGATGGCCGTCATTGATGAGTGGCGTTTGGTGTTCGCCAAGTTGGAAGAACTCTTTGAGGATGTGCGCCAGGGCACCCTGCAAGGCGCCGCCGGGGGGCAGCAGGGCGCGTTGCAGGAAGAAATCAAAAACACCGAACAAGAGATGGTCGCCAAAGCTGGCGAAGGGTCGCTCATGGGGGTTCCGCCGTCGATCAAAGCCCAAAACGCCTATCTCGATACAGTCCAGGAATATGTAGACTATTATCGCAATGTCTACGCACGGGATGCCGTGGCGGCGGTGACGCGCGAAGTGCGCGAATTTATGACCAACACCCTGCACGAACTGCGTTTATGGGCCGAACTGCTGGCCACGGAACCCAATAGCCTGTATACCGAATTGCTGGATGGTGGACGGCGGGTGGAGGTGGAAGTGCAAAAAGGGCAACGCCTCAAAAATCACCGCGTTATCAACAATCCAAAATGGGAACAAGCGCGCTACGAAGATTACTTGGAGAATGCATCGGCCCGGACGCGCTTTTTCGAAGCCTGGAACTGGCACAGCGAAATGGTTCAGGCGCCCGATGGACGCCCGACCTTACAGGTTACCTTATCGCTGGGGGATGAACCGTTGCGCGCTGACCGTAAAGGCAAATGGAACGAACAAAACCGTGATCTGGTGCTCAACTTTAGCACCCAAATCTTCAGCGAAGCCGCCAAGAAAGAAAGCGTCCTGAAGTATCTGATGTTGGAAGAATACGCCGACGACCCCGAAGGGCTGGGCAACGAACTCAAGGAAAATGCGGGTTATTTGCTCAGCATGGAAATCAACCAAACCACCGGCAGCGGGCTTATTCCCACCAATGCGTTGCTGGCCTATCATGACGACACCGACACCAAACAAGAAGCCTATCTGCTGCGGGTGTTAGGCCAACTCGGTCGACTGGATAATGCAGCAGAAGAGTCATCACCATTGCATAAAATTTTCGAATGCACCGATCCCTATCGTTTGACGCTCATCAGTGCTGCCGAGCGCATTCCACTATCCGGTTTGCGGGCGTACCGAGATTACGAAACGCCCTATTTGTCTTTGACCTATGACGCGCGTCAGCGAACGCACATCTTCCCCGCCGAAGTCCGTGCCGCTCGTTACGAAGAGTTGCTACAGAAAGTCTTAGAGCAACCTCGGCGTATTCTAACGGAGAAAGTATCGTTTCTGCTGGAACATGAAGACCGTTTCAAAGCGGTTTTACAGATGCTGGCCTATCAGATCGTGCAACGAATCGAAAATCCTGAGAACACAGATGGGGCAAACGTGGAGTTCATTTATGCGCTGGTGGCGCCTTCTACAAGCTCTCGGCGCGAAAACGAACTCGATCTTTGGTGGCTAACCGAACCCCATAATCGTCCCTCGTTGCTAGAAGCCATGCTCACGTATGTGGTGCGCGGGGACGATGTGCGGGCCTACCGTCCGAACACGACCACGCAGAAGGCCATCCCCTATAAGCATATTATGGGCTACTTACAAACCGTACGTGACCAACACACCGCTGTGAGCATCGAGAATGATAACCTGGCGCTGGATGAACCCAAGTTACGCGGGTATCTGGAATATGCCTTTATGCCCCCGGTAGACGATGACGGCAATGAGATCCTGGATAATTGGACCGATGAAGATGAAGATGCATTTATCGAGGTCGCATCCATTATCGCGCGCTACGATACCCTGCTGCGCCTAAACCAACATCTGCGCAACGATCGCTTGCCCCAATTGCAAGATGAATTAGCCGGTAACGTAACAAAAAGCCCGGGCCTAGGCGAAGAACATGACAAGCAAACTCGGCTTCAAGAAGAATACGATCTGTACTCCATTGCCGTGATTGCGTTGGAAGAAGAACTCGACAAAAACTTCCGACTTGTGGAAGACAAATACAACGCAAAAGTGCAAGCCTTTTAGGGATGACGAGCATATCGGGCGGGTCCGCCCGCCCGGTAACTATTTTTGGGGAGTACCGATGGAGATCATGCGTAGAATTGGGGTCTATGGTATCGTGCTGTTCTTAGCGTTCTGGTGGCCGGGAGAGGTCGCCGCGCAAGAACCTGACACACCCATCACGATTACTACAACTGCCGAAGCGCCAAATGGCGACCCCAGCACAGGGCAGCCCATTAG
>DAOTVD010000262.1:0-16636 GCA_034437075.1 Anaerolineae bacterium | reverse complement strand
AGGTCTCGGTGGGCGAGGGCGTCAGCGTGGCGGTCGGTGTCGGGCTGGGGGGGGAGGTCGGGGTTGGGGTGGGTGGTATCTGCACATTCAGCGCCGTTGATGAAACAGGGTCGGCAAAATAGTAGCCCCCCAGGCGCGACTCTTGCAGCCAGCCCCGCGTTCCCTGCCACTCGACCTGCCACCATACATCCCGCTCGACGGTGCATTCTGGCCCGGCCAACACGAAGAAAACGCTCAGGGGCGGCAAGGTATCAATCGGCGGGCCGGGTGGGGCGTAATTTTCGTATAAGCGGACCGGGTCGCCGGTGCGCACCAGGCCGAATTCGCCAATCTGCAAACGCGGCTCGGCCAGGCCGGATATATCCGCGCAGGTGGTCGCGGCGTAGGCGTAATCCGCCGCGAAACTGGGCGTGGGCGGTAGGATCGTAAAGCCGCTGCTGGGGATGGGGTCTAGTAGGCCGGGCGTGCAGGGCACCAGACGCGCTGCGTCCTCGGTAATATGGTAGGTAAACGTGGCGTTGGGGTATTCCAGATCAATAATATAGACACGCTGCACGCCCGCCAGGGGCGCACCCGGCGCGGCTTGCTCGCAGCCTAGCGCGCTGGTGTCGGCGGTGATGATGCGATACGACCACGTGAGCGGGCGACCCAGCCCCGTTTGGCGCTGGTTCAGGTCGTTGATGGCGGTTTCACGTAATAGGGGCGGTAATTCCTGGGCATATACGGTATGCGAGAATGCCACCAGGCAAAACATCGTCGTGAATAAACCATAACTAAAGCGAATCAACTGGCGCATGAGCATGGGTTCTCCTTTTGCAGCGCTCTAGGATACCCCATGGGCGGACACAGGGCCAGGCTAGGGCAATTTGGCGATGAAAAACCAAAATTCTTCGAAAGTCTGCACTACCCGGATAAAATGATCTAAATCCACTGGCTTGGTGACATACGCATTGGCCCCCAGGCGATAGCACGCGGTGATGTCTGCCTGGGCATCGGACGTGGTGAGGATGATAACGGGCAAATGCTGCAAATGCGGGTCAGATTTCAGCGTCTGCAAGAATTCCAGGCCGCTCATGCGCGGCAAGTTGAGGTCTAGCAGGATGATGTCGGGCAGGCGCGTGTCGGGGGTGTCGGGGGTCGCGCGTAGTTTTTCCAGCGCCGCCAGGCCATCGGGCACGGCGTGCATGTGCATGGCGATATGGGCCTCGCGCAAGGCTTCTTCGGTCAGGCGCACATCGCCCGGATTATCCTCGACTAACAGAATCTGAACGGGTCTGGGTTTATTGGACACCGTAAGCTGTACTCCTTATTCTCGTTCTAGCGCGGCTTAGGGTCTTTGGGCAAAGCAAAAAAGAAGGTCGCGCCGGTTTCGGGGTTGGGCCGGGCCCAGATGCGCCCGCCATGTAATTCGATGATGCGCTTGGCCATGGCCAGCCCCAGCCCCGTACCGGGGTATTCTGCTGGGGTGTGCAAGCGCTGGAAAATGACAAAAATGCGCTCCCCGTATTTTTCCTCGAAACCGATGCCATTATCCTGCACGCTGATCGTCCATTCGTAGTCGGTTTCGCTGGTGAGGGCTACGTGAATCTGAGGCGCGACCTCCGCACGCCGGAACTTGAGCGCGTTTTCGATGAGGTTTTGCAATAAGCGGCGCAGTTGGGTACGTTCGCCCTGCACCTGCGGCAAAGGGTCGGCGCTGATCGTCGCATTCGTTTCTTGGATGCTCACTTGCAGGTCGATGAGCACTTCGGCGAGCACCTCATCCAGGGCCACGCTTTCGAAGGGCGCGCGCGCGGTGTTCAGGCGCGAGTAATCTAGCAAGGCGTTGATGAGGCTCTTCATGCGCGTGGCACCATCCACCGCATAGCCGATGAACTCATCCGCTTCGGCATCCAGGCGGCCTTTATAGCGCCGTTCTAGCAGGTTTAAGTAACTGGTGACCATGCGCAAGGGTTCTTGGAGGTCGTGCGAGGCGACATACGCGAAGTTTTCGAGCTCTTGGTTAGAGCGGGCCAACTCGCGGGCTTGGCGGGCCAGCGCGAATTCAAATTCGCGTTTGTCGGTCACGTCTATGGCAATGCAGATGATATTTTGCAGCACGCCCTGCGTAGAATGCACGGGCTGCCAGACGACCTCAAAGAGTTTGTCGCACGCTTCGCGATAGTTATGCACGTCGGCGCCAGCCCGCACGGCCTCAAAATCGGCGATGATGTCGGGGGAGTCGGCATAAACGTCTTGCAAGGTTTGGCCAGCCAAGGTATAGCCATCCCGCGCTAGGGCGCGCAGGCCGCGCCCTTCGGCCAACTGAATTTCTCCGTCCGGCGTTAGCACATAGAGCACCACGGGCAGATTGCGCACCACAAACAGCAGGCGCTCGGTGGCTTGGCGGCGCGCGCGCTCGGCTAGTTTGCGCTCGGTGACCTTTTGCGAGAACGCCATGCCCGCGCTGACGGTATTATCTTCGCCGGGGATAGGGTGCGTGTGAATCTCGTAGATGTCGTCGTCTAGCGTAACCTCTACCGTATGACTTTCGCCGCGCAGGGCGGCTTCCCACACGGGGCGCAGGATTTGCGCGGTTTCTGGCTGCACAATAGCCTCCAGAGTTTTACCGATAAACTCCTCCGGCGTGGCCCCCTTTGCTTTCAGGTTCGTCCCATCTGCAAAGAGATAGCGCAGGTCATGGTCGAACATGAAAATATCCCCGTTAGGGAAGTTGGAGGTCAGCGCGCGCAAACGCGCTTCACTCTGGTACAGTTGTTCGGCAGCCTGGCGGCCTTCGGTGACATCCACGCCCGTGAGCAGCAGATAGCGCACCTGATTATCGCTATCCATAATCGGGGCGCTAGACCAATTGATGAGGCGGCGGCGGCCCTGGGCCGAGCGCCAGATACTTTCGTAGCTTTCGGGCATAATCCCAGTGCGCAGGCCGTCGAAAATATCTTGGAAAGGCTCCCGATTGGCGGGGTCTACGAAGCGCTCGGCAAAGTGGTCGCCTTTTAGGCGCTCATTCGGGTAGCCCATCAGGCGCTCGAACGTGCGGTTGGCGCGCACGATATGCCCGGTGGGGGTCAGCATGACGATGAGCGTGCCGACCGTATCCAGAATGATGTTGGTTAGGTCGCGCTCGGCGCGCAGTGCGCCCAGCGCTTCTTCTTTTTCGGTGATGTCCAGCACGAAGCCAATCACGCGCTGGACGTTGCCCCCCTCATCGCGGATAGGGCTTAGGTGCATGTCGATGACACGCTGGCGAAAGCGTTCCACCGTGCGCAAGATTTCGCCTGAAAATGCATGTTGAAGGTTGGCGAGCAAGGCGGGAAATTCATGGCACGCCACGAAATAAGATTCGCCCAACAGATTCTCGGCAGGTAAGCCCAGCAAGTCGGTATCGCGGCCTTCGATCAACTGAAAGATGCCTTCTTGGTCGAGCGTGAACAGCATCGCCGGGATATTTTTCAGGATGGTTTGCAGTTGGTCGCGCGTTTGTTGCAGTTCTTGTTCGTGGCGGCGTTGTTGGGTGACACGCATCGAAAAGCTTAGCCCGGCGATAACCACGCCCTCGGCATCCCGCAAGGGGTATAGGTAGACATCGTAACGGTCGTTGTCTTCGATGACTTCGAAACTTTGCGGTTCGCCATCCGCCAGCAAGGCTTGCCAGCGTGGTTCTAGTTGAGCCACGACATCCGCCGTGCGAATGTCGCTCAGCGAAAGCCCAATCCAGTCTTCTGGCTGATAGCCTTCGGCGTGCAAGATCGCGCCGTCGATATAAACATAGCGTTTGTCCCGGTCAAACATCGAAATGACCCCGAACGGAAAGTTACGGATAATGGCTTTCAGGCGCGCTTCAGTCTCGCTTTTTTCCTGGGCGATTTGTCGCGCGTCGGTAACGTCCACGCCGGTAGAGATCACATAGGTAAAAGTGCCGCTTGCGTCGGTCATCCGAGTATTGTGCCAAGCCAAGCGACGCCACGAACCATCTTGGCAAACCCAATCGTTTTCGTGGGCGTTGGTCGGTTCGCCTGCCATGAGCGCTTGCCAAATGGCGCGTGTGGCGGGGTGTTGTTCGGGCGGGATGAGCAGATCGAAAATGTTCTGGCCCAGCACTTCAGCAGCGCGATAACCAGTGGTGCGTTCGCAAGCCTGGTTAAAGCGCACGATGCGCTCATCGGCATCCAGCACCACGACCAACGCGCCGATCATGTCGATGACCGGGCTTTGAATATCCGCGTTTACCGCGCGCGCGGATGAGCCTTCTAGCTCGGCGAGGCGTTGCCGCAAGCGTCGTATTTCGTTTTGGCGGGCATCGTCAGACATACGCTTTTTTTATAACTTACGCAGGTATGATTAGAGAATACGTTTTAACATTATAGGTGTTACTGCGGCGGCGTGGGAAAAAGTGTCCGAAATATGTCCGCTTTGTTGCTATTTTATGTGAATATTATCAAATTAGATGAGAATTTCGTTTGTTAGCGCGTGACGTTGACGCGCTTCAAGGCTTGGGGGATACTTAGGATATGCATGATATTACGATAACCGTGACGGATAATCATGGGCGGCAAATCCCGTTGCAGTTGCCCGTTCAAACCAATGTGGCGGATGTGGCCTATGCCGCCCAGCAGAAGCTGGGGCTTCCCGCGCGCCGAGAAGATGATACGCGCTTAGATTATGCGTTGTTTTATGGCCGCACGGGGCGTTTTTTGAATCCCGAATTGACGCTATATGGCCTTCAGGTGGTGGATAGGGCCGCCTTGCGCATTTTGCCGCGTCCGCGCACCAACTTGCTAGAGCTCGAACTGCTGTCGCTGCCGAACCCGGGCATGATCTACCCGATGATCGCGCGGGAGATCAGCATCGGGCGCGAATTCAGCAATGGAATCGTCATCCGCCATAAAGCGGTTAGTCGTCAGCATGGGCTCTTTGAATGGGTGGATGGCTTTCACGTCTATATGGATATTGGGTCGGCTAACGGTTCGTGGATCAATAACCAGGCCGTCACCCAACCCACCCCTCTAGCCCCCGGTGATCTGCTCTTGCTCGGCCAGCGCATCGAATTGCGCTACCGTGAGCGCCAGGCGGTGCCCAGTTATGTGGAGACTGGCGCGCTAGAAATGGACGCCCCTCATCAGATGCCCGACGAATCGCACACGGGCCTGGTGGACATCCCCCGCGCGCAGGTGGTCATCAGCCACCACCCCAACCAGGGCGACTTGGCGCGCGCCATCGCTGTGCGGGTGCGGCAGGGCGGTATGCAACCCTTGCTAGAGAGCGACGACCCCGCGACGCTCGTGCGCCGCGCGGATGCCTTGGTGGCGATTATCTCGCGCGCGGCGGTGAACGATGCGGCCTTGGTCGCGCAATGGCGTGTCTTTTGGGAGACCGACAAGCCGCTTTTGCCTGTGTTGTATGAACCGGCGCGCCTGCCCGACATCATCGCGGATGCGCCGCGCGTCATCGAATACAACTATGATGATCAACAACTCGCCCAAGCTATCACCCAAACGCTGGCCAAGATGCTGATATGAGCACGCCGCAGGCCGTTTTTCACGAGACCCTCAGCCATGTCATCGGCGAGGCGCTGAGCGCGGCGGGTTATGCCCTAGAGCCGCAAACGATGCACCAGGCACGCGGCCTCTTTCGGTATCACAAAGCGCTAGACACGGCCCGGCATGCCTTCATCGAATTTCAGACGCTGTACCATCCGCAAAGCGAGCTTTCGCGCTTTCGTGTGTTGTTGCTCACCAACAGCGTGCCCGTCGCGCGCCAGGCCACCCCCGTTGCCCAGGCGCATGATCTGGCGGCGGTGATCTGGCATGTGTGGGGTGCCGAGGGCGTTCTGCCTGCGGATAGCCATTGGTGGACGTACAAACACGCCGCCGACCTGGCCCCGCAACTCTACGAGGCAGGCAAGTTGCTTTTCGGCTATGGCGTGCCCTGGCTGGAAGATCGCATGCCGGAGTAACTATGCGCTATCCGAACACCGCGTTTATACAAAAAAAATTGGCCGTGCACGATCTGCTAAGCGACGTACCCTTGCTAGATGTGTGGGAAATCATCCTGGAAGGTGGCGGCGGGGGGCGCACCATGGCGGATGTGCGCGCCATGCTGATAGCCGCCGACCCCGCAGAGCTCAATCCGCTGGCGCGGTTTTTGTTTGCGCTACGGGCGCGGATGGGCCAATGGTTCGGCTGGGACGCGCCGCCCGACGCGCCACAAATCGTCCCGCCGGGCTCGTATCTACATCGCCTGCCGGATGCCTTGCGCGCGGCCTCCGAAACCGAACCCGGCGAGGTGCTCGGCCCAGTGCGCGTGCTCTATCAACTGCCGGAGGAATGGCTCGCCGAGACTATCAACGCGACGACCCATGCCTTTTTGCATTTCAGCCTGCACCCGGCGCCGGAGGGCCATTACCGGGCTTATCTGGCGGTGTATGCCCAGCATGGCGCGTGGTGGTCGCGCTATTATATGGCGCTGATCGAACCTTTTCGATTGTGGGTCGTGTATCCGTCCGTGATCCGGTTTTTGGCGGCGCGCTGGCGGGCAACCTACGCGCGATAACCAGAACGAACGCCTCCCAGTGACATAACACCGCGTCGTTGCCCTCGGCACTGGGGAATATGCGCGGCGCGCCCATCTTCGCTATACTCCATAGACTTAGACAGTCCATCTGCGTATGTATCAAAGGAAATCCGATGCCCCAAAAAATCGCCGTGATGGTCGTCCACGGAATCGGCACCCAAAGCCCCGACTTTGCCGAGCCAGTGGCCGGCTACCTCAAAAGTGCGTTTACGCTGCAATTATCCTATCAGGTGGACGACCCCGCCGCGCAAGTGGTCGTCCGCCCAGCCTATTGGGCGCCCGTGCTAGACGGCTTGCAGCATAAGCTGTGGCAGCGTATGCAGACGAGCCCTAACCCCCTGGATTTTTCCGGCCTGCGCAAATTCGGCCTGAATTCCGTGGCGGATGCCATCGCTTACCAACCGACCACGGGCTATCGTCATCTGTACGACCAGATTCACCATGTGCTGATGAACACCCTACGCGAATTGGCCGAACTGGCCGGGCCACGCGCGCCGCTATGCGTTATCGCCCATAGTTTGGGGACGGTCATCGCCAGCAATTATTTTTATGACTTGCGCCAATACCAGAACAAAGTCAGCCTAGAAAGCCAGATCATGACCAAATTGGGCGATTCGGCGCTAGAAAAAGGCCATACGTTTGCGTTTTTCTATACGCTCGGCAGCCCCATTCCGCTCTGGAGCCTGCCGTATGACGATTTCGGCCAGGCGCTGACCTTCCCGCCCCCCGAATTAGCCGACCTTCATCCCGCCCTCACGCCCGAATGGGTAAATCTCTACGACCGTGATGACGTGATTGGCTTTCCACTGCGCCCGCTCAACGCGACTTATGCGCGGTCTGTTACCCAAGACCGCGAGGTGAACGTCGGCAATATCTTCGAGCGCGAATTGCCGCTTTCGCACCTGGTCTATTGGCAGGCGGACGCCGTGCGGCGGCCTATCGCCGCGCAGCTGGTCGCGGCCTGGCGCGCGGTCAACACCTAGATTATCCGGCACTTGAGCGAAGGTGCCCCGCCCGAACCGCGTTGATAAGGATACACGTTTCTTGGAGCGCCATTTTTTACCCCTCCCCAACCCCTCCCGAATTCGGGGAGGGGCTACTATGCGCGAGAGTAAGTCCTCCCCCTGAATTCGGGGGGAGCTAGAGGGGGGTAAAGCCAAAAGTGTACCCCTGTCAGCCCGAATTTGGGGAGCGCTAGAGGGGGGTAAAGCCAAAAGTGTACCCCTGTCAGCCCAAACCGGATTGCGCTACTATTATCTAGGGCAAAAAGACCGCCACATCCAACACTGGAAATAGGATACTGTCGGACAAAGCGCTGATTTCGCTGAACGGCGCTTGCAACAACACCAGAATCGCGCCGGATTCATCTGGGCGGGTGGCTAGGCGTATCGCCAGACCTTGCACCGAGAATTCGTAAAGCGTCCAGGTATTTCCATCTGGCGTGGTGTAAGTGTCGGTCGCTTCGAGCGGCTCATCCCCCAGCAATTGACTGCTGATAACGCTCAGCAAGAGTTGCTCATCCGCGCCCCGCGCGGCCACTTGCGCCAGCGCGACCTCCCCTATCGACGAGCGCCCGAACGTCCCAGGGCCGAGTTCTTGCCAACCTTCGGGCCGCACGCTCTGCAAGCCTGTCAGGGCGTCTTCGTAGGGCACCAGCACCACCTCGCGGGATTGCGGCGCGCTGAAGGCCAAGTCGCCGATGTCTTGCAGGCAATCCCCCGAGGGCGCGACGGTGGGATCGTCATAGAATTCCAGGACGATCTCGCGCGGGCATGCCAGGTCGATGACCCCGTGCCCGGCGTTGGGCACTTCCAAAAACGTGCCGTTGCTCAGGGTTTCGGCCATCAGACGCCCCCAGCGCGGCGGCGTGGCGGGGTCGAACGTGCCCGCCATCACCAGCGCGGGGACATCGCTGACGACGGGTTCATTCTCGATGCGCGGCGCGGCGGGGACGTCCCAAATCGCGCAGGTTTGCGCGATATTGGTCGCGCTATCCAACTGACCAACGAAGAATTCGTTAAAGTCCGCGTACCGCTGCTCGACCTCTTGGCCCCGTGCGGCATCGTTGTAGGGCACTTCTTCGCGGCATTGCACCGAGAGCAACATACCGATGCTGCTATCCAGGCTTTGGTCGAAGAACAACATGCTCAAGAACGCGATTTGCTCGACATTGCCCTGGCTGGCCGCCGCGATAATGCTAGGCACTTCGGGAATAAACGAGGATTGATACAGCGCCAGGAATAAAAAGCCCAGGAAGCCATTGCCATCAATCAAAATATCGTAGGTTTCGCCCGTGCTGGGCAGGCGCGCCTGGGTGGTGATGGGGTCGGCGTTCAGGGCGTCGTAGGTCTCGCGGAAGGTCGTCTCTAAATCGGGATATGCGGCATTGCAAACGTCATCCGCCGCGCAGGCGACGAAAACATCCTCCAGGGCACCGAAGGTATTCTGGCGAAAATCCGCGTAAATATCCACCTGGGGCGGAAAGGGCGCGTCAAGCACGGCGCTGCGCACCACCTCGGGATGATCGCGCATGACCGTCAGCGCCAGGCGCGAGCCATACGACACGCCATACAGATTAAAACCGGGGACATCCAGTGCGGCGGCCAGGGCGGCGATGTCGCGCGCGTTGTTATCCGAATGATATTCGGCTAGGTCTACGCCTTCAGCCACCAGGCGTTCGCGGCAGGCGCGCAGCGCGTCCCACTGTTCGGCGCGCAGGGTTTCGGCTGCCAGATCATCATCCAAATATTCGAACGAGAGGTCGTTCAGTTCATCGCAGATCAAGTCCGGCTGAGAATAGCGCGTGCCGCGTTGTTCCAACACCATAAAATCATAATCCGCATTGAAGGGGCCAAAGATCAGCGGGTAGCCCGGTTCGAGTAAATCTAAGCCACTGCCCCCCGGCCCACCCTGCAAAAACAGAATCGGCTCCGGCGCGGGGTCAGCCGCGCGTGCGGCGAAGATCGCCACATGCAAGCGGATCGTCTTGCCCTCTGGGGCGTCCCAATCTTCAGGCACGATCAGATCACCGCAGGTCAGGTCGCCGCTAGTGGGGGTAGGAAAGCGGCAGTCGGTTGCTTCAAAAGTGGGCGTAAAGTCGGTTTGGGCGCTCGTCGGGGCGGCAATCACCAAGAGAGCCAGCACAGCCCCCAGCAGCATCAGCATTCGGGACATTGAACCTCCGTTCGTTCAAAAATATATGGGCATCATCAAGCGTTACGCTGTTGACGATAGCAGCTTTTACCCAAAACGGATAATCCAGGCGTGATGCGCCATAAAAAAGCGCCCCACATCAATCAATGTGAGGCGCCATCTTGCAAGGCCATCCGGCGAAACGTTAGTCCATAGCTTGGCCGAGCGTGGTGCAGGCCGGACACGAGCCATCCGGGCGGACGATGGCATACATACCGGAGGGGTCTGGCGCGGCGGCCTCAAAATTCACGTTCCAGACAATCATGATGTCCACACGATTGCTATCGCGGGAGAGTTGCGCGGCCTGGCCCAACCACAGCGCGTGTTCTTCCAGGGTGTTGTTGTTGCCCCAGTCGAAGCCGGGCGGGGCGTCCACGTCGAGGCCTTCCGGCGATAGATAGCCGATTTCTGTCCAGCAGATGGGCAGTTGGCCGCCGAAGGCATTGTGATACACGTCTAGCATGGTGCCGAAATAGCGCGAATAGTGATTCGGGTTGCCGCGCGGGTCGCCGCTGCGCTGGGTGGGGCTGACGATGCCCTCGTTATAGTGCGCGCCGATGCAATCCATATATTGCCCCGCGCCAGCGGCGGCCATGCGTTGCAAGTAGGGCTGGTCGTCGCAGCCTTCGCCTGTGCACCGACCCCCGAAAAAGCCTGTCGGGGCGGGCGCGCCGCTAATCACGATAATGTCTTGATCCACGGCTTTGATAGCCTGGTAACCCTGGCGCAGCATCTCGGTGTAGAGTTCGGGGCTGACTTGCCCGCTGGGCCATTCGCGGTCAATGTTCGGTTCGTTCCAGATTTCAATAGCGCCCGGCCCCAGCAGAGCCACGCCGCCCAAAAATTCGGCGAATTCTTCGGTATAGGCTTCGATACCCATTTCGGTCATTTCGGCAGGATCGCCCACAATGCCCAACAAGATGTTAAAGCCGTTCAGATGCGCGTTATTAATCGCCGGGGCGGTGATGTCGGGATTATCGCCCACGCTATAGCGAATTTGCACCTTGGCCCAGGTCATGCCGGCGTCGCGCATGTCGTCCAGGTTATTGAAGGTCAGCACATGGCCGCCCAGCGCAAAGTCTGGATTCGGGGTCCCGGGGTCAACCACATCGTCACCACCGTCATCAGCGGGCGGTGGTGCGCTGCCGCCATCGGCCACGCCCCCACCGGGGATGGTCAATTGCTGGCCGACCAAGATCAGATTCACATTCGGGATGTTATTCAACTGGGCGATGGCCTGCACGGTGGTGTTAAAGCGGCGCGCGATGCTAAAGAGCGTATCGCCGCCCACAACCGTATAGCTGCTGGTACCGCCGCCTGTGCCGCCATTATCGCCGGGTTGCGGGCCGGTGGGGCCGCTGTCTGTGCCGCCGGGGATGGTCAGTTGCTGGCCGATGAAGATCAGGTTCGGGTTCGGGATGTTATTGGCCTGGGCGATGGCTTGCACCGTCACGCCATAGCGTAGCGCGATGCGAAATAGATTTTCGCTAGGCTGCACGACGTGCGTCGTTGGGCCAGTAGCCGTACTAGCGTTGGCTTCATCATCTGTTTCGGGTTCGGCGGTCGCTTCGGCGGTGGGCTGAGCGGTGGCTTCAGGCTCGGCGGTGGCGTCCGCTTCGGCATCATCATCGGTCTGGGCATAAACTGCTGTGCTCGTCACGCCGCCAACCAGCAGCAACACGAGCAAAATGGCGGTCAGGGCACTTCTAAGGCTTGGGCGCATGTTTCCCCCTTACGGTGTTTTCACAATAATCAGTCATCATATGACGAAAATAATAGCCTTTTCTGAATGTTTTCGCCACTGCCCCTAGTAAATAAAAAGACCTCGCGTTAGGCGAGGCCTCGGGTTAGTCGGGTAAGATGCGCGTGCCGAGCAGGGCGTCACCCCAGATGACAAATATCAGCCCGAGCGGAATCCAGGTGACGATGAAATAGGTCAAAGAATAGGTTTCCAGGTCGGTTTGCATCGGGCCGTAAACAATCGCCAGCGAGATGACAAAGCCCAGGCCCATCGACCCAGCCCAGACCAGCGCGCGTTTAATCCATAGCATCGTATCCATGTTGGGTTATCCTATCGTGTTTGGTGGCGGATCGTGCTGCCGATATTGTAGCGGAGGGCCGGGCCCCTGGCAACAGAACCTGGCGAGCTTGTTTGGCTAGGGGGGGGCCAAACTGGCCCTTGGGCTTCCGTGATCCGCCCTCGGTTTGTATGATAGGGACCTCTGGATCGCTATCCGCGAGGACGCATGAAGCCGACCATTGCTAGCCTAAGCTCCCTCATTCTTCTTCTGATTGTGCTGGCCACCCTGGGGGGCCAGGCGGGCGCACAGGTGGAGTTTCCGCCCACGAACACCCCACGCGGCACGCTCGCGCCATCCGAAACGCCCCGCGCGACGGTCACCGCCACGGCAACACCCAGCCCCACAGCGACCCTGACACCCAGCCCTAGCGCGACCTTCACGCCGACCCAAACCACCACCCCCACGGCAACTGCCACCCCAACCGAAACGCAATCGGGCTTGCCACCCACCCCGACGGTGTTCTTTCCGCCAGAGTTCACACCCCAGGCCCAGCCCACCGCCATCCCGACGGCCATGCCGCGCTTGCGCCCGCGTGATGCCGAGGGCAGCCCGTATGAGGTCATCAACGTTTTGCTCATCGGCCACGATAGCGAATCCATCGAACAAGCGACGGGCGTTTTCCGCACCGATACCATGATCGTCGTCAATGTGAACCTGACCACGGGCACAGTCTCTATGCTATCGTTGCCGCGCGATCTGCTGGTGTGGATTTCCGGCTGGGAGATGCAGCGTTTGAACCTGGCCTGGGGGCGCGGCGAAGCGGTCGGCTGGACGGATGGCGGCTGGGGATTGCTGCGCCAAACCGCGCTGTATAATTTCGGGCTCGAATTACACTACTACGCCATCATTGACTTCACGGGCTTTCGCACGCTCATCGATACGCTCGGCGGCGTCGAAGTAGCCGTCGATTGCCCGATCCGCGATTATCTGTTCACCGGGGAATATGACCAAGATGACGAACCCATCTTCGAACTAACGACCTTGCCCGTGGGCGTGCATACGCTCAGCGGACGCGAGGCGCTTTGGTATGCGCGCAGCCGGGCCAATAGCATCGAGTTCGACCGGGGCCGCCGTCAACAGCAAATCTTGCGCGCGATGTGGAACCAGGGCCGCGACCTGGGCCTGATTACCCAATTGCCCGAGCTATGGAGCGAGGTGACCGCCATTGTCGAAACCAACGTACCGTTGGAGGTCATGCTCGAATTAGCGCCCCTGGCCTTGAGTATCGAGCCTAACCAGATCGAAAATCATTTCTTCCGCGCGGGGGTCGAAACCCGCCCCTTTACGCTGCCGGATGGCTCCAACGTGCAAGTTCCTAGCCCGGATAATGCCATGTTAGCCCTGATGGTGAATTTCTTAACGCCCCCCACCGAGAACCAGGTGCTGGCCGACCAGGCACGCATCGAAATATACGACGCTAGCGGCGCTGGGCGCGATTATGATCGCGTGGCCGCCGACCGTCTGCTGTGGGAGGGGCTGCTGGCCCAACCCATGGGCGAACTGGACGAGCCGCAAGCCGCCACCAGCGTGATTGACTTCACCGGGGCCACCAAAGGCAGCAGCCTAGAGGGGCTCGTGCGCGCGCTGAACTACAACCCCAACGCCGTGACGTTTGACCCCGACCCCAACCGCACGACCGATTTCCGCGTGGTGTTGGGCGAAGGCTTTAACACCTGTGTCGATCGCCAGATTACCGACGTGGAAGACGCCCCGCCCGCCACGCCCACGCCCCGCCCCTAACCCCGCCAGCCTAAGCCGAATCAAAAAGACCTCTCCGGGTAGAGAGGTCTGGGCTAAAGGCAAAAAATAGCGCAGGGGGTTAGCCCTCAGCGCCGGTGTCTTCTTCGTCTTCTGTATCTTCTTCGCCCATATCATCGCCGCTCATGTCGCCGCCGAGGTCTTCGGGGTAGGCCAGGGCACTATGCACGACCATGGTATACGGGCCGAAGGTCGCGGCGTTGTACGAGCCAATGCGCGCGGTGAATTCGCCAGCTTCGCCGCCAACGTTGAAGCGCAGCATCACATCATTCCCGTTCAGTTCGCGCGTGGTTTCTTCGTCCAGGGTCACGGTGTAGCCGGTCAGGTCTTCGTGGTCACCATCACACAGGCTCTCAGACGAGGACTTGCCGCAGTATTGTTCAAAGTTTTCGCCAAATGAAAAGGTCAGGGCGGGGTCAACTGCCGATTCGCCGCCAGATAAGTTCAAGACGTACATATTCAGAGGCACTTCAGCATCGGCCATCGATTGGCTGGGGAAAATGCTGACGCGGTCGATATTATCCGAACCGAAGACTTCGGCACCGGAGTACAAGAAAACAAATTGGCCCGAGCTATAGTCTTCGCCGCTCACGATGACTTCGTAATCCAGACGGCCTTCATCGCCAGGGACGTTAACCGAGGCGCGGGCGGCACCTTCGTTGGGGGCTTCGGTAGTAACCGTGGGCAGATCAACCGCCACTTGGCTAGCTTCTTCGCTATTGGCATTACACGTCACGATTTCGTCTTCGTTATCCAGCACCGTGATGGTGGGGTTAAAGCCATCCACACCGATGGCGGTCACGCGCATGGTCATACCGTTCAGATTACGCATCACGAAGCGCAGGCCATGTTCACGGTCGACTTCATCCGCACAACCGGCGAATTGGGGGCTGGGGCTAGCATTGACACTGAGCAAAGGCAACGCGCCCAGGATTAGCATTGCTAAAAGAGCAACGAACAAAATTCTACGCATAAGTTATTTCTCCGGGTTATACATAACGTTGGGTAGAGTTTGGCACAAATCTCCATCGTGATTGTAGGAAAATTCTCAGCAACTCGCAATAGCATTAAAGGGCTATTAAATAAAAATTACCGTTCGGATAGCAACCCGGCCCGCTTGCGCCGAATCATCGCGTTATAGGGTTGCATCTCGAAACGAGCGTAATACGGATTCAGGGGTGGGTCGCAAACCAAATCCACCATGTACAAGTCCCCTAACGCGGCCAACAAGCGCTGCATCAGTTCGGTGCCGATGCCCTGCCCCTGATAGGCGGGCAGCACTTCTAGCAGGGGAATATACGCGGCCAGCACACCATCGCTAAGGGCATTCACGAACCCGACCACGGCAGGGCCTTCGGCGCGGGCCAGCACCACATGGCTGCTACTGTGCAAGGCCCTGAGTAGGGTTTGGGGGCGTGGGGGCTGCGGCCAACCGACGAAAAAACCACTCAGATGCGCGGCGCAGACGTCGTCTAGGTGCGTTTGATAATTAATCTTGGCCATGGGCCGCGCGCAGTTGGGCCAGTTCATCGTTCAGGTGCCGGTTACGCGCTTGGGCGCGCAAGAGCGCGAAGAACAAGATCACGCCAAGGACAAACAGCAAGAATGCCCCGGTGGTGTCGGTATTGTGGCTCCAGACATCGACATTTTCGATGTCGGCATTGGCCTCGGGGGAACGGTGGCCGTTTTCGGAAAATTCATCATGGTTCGTTTGGGGCTTATTTTGGGTATCGGACATGGTTCGCCTTTCTATAAACTAGGCTATGCGGTTAACGAGAACGCTTAAGGGCTGGACGCTTCATCATCGGCGGCGGGTTTGGGCCGCATGAAGGGTGTTGCGTCTGTCAGGTCATTCATTTCGGCAGGCGAGGTGGTGGGCTCGGTGGGGGATGGGGTCGGCTGGGTGATAGGGCGCGAGGGCGGGCTCATATCTTCTAGCAGGTGCGTTGCGCTAGCGAACGTGCCGCTGTCATCGGCTTCATTATCGCCGATGGTCGTCCAGGTGGTGGCCAAGAAGGTCGGCTGATAGGTCGGCCCGCTCATATCGGGCAGGCCCAGCGCATTGGCGAGCGCTTTATGAAAATCGGAGGCATGCCAGTAGCGGTCTTGGGGATTTTTGGCCAGCGCCCGCACGATTACCTTATCCACAGCGGGCGAGAGGGCCGGGTTCAGGGTGCTGGGCGGGGGCGGGGGTTCGCTCAAATGCTTCATTACCACCTGCATAGGCTTTTTGGCCATAAACGGCAGGGTGCCCGTCAGCATACGGAACGTGACGACACCCAGCGCGTAAATATCACTGCGGGGCGAGGCATCCGCGCTGCTGTTGATTTGCTCGGGCGCGATGTAATAGGGCGAGCCAAATGCTTTGCCCTCGGTGCCATCCACCATACGCAGTGCCAGCCCGAAATCGGTCAGGTAGACCATGCCGTTGCGGTCGGCCATGATGTTGCTGGGCTTGATGTCGCGGTGAATGACGCCTAAGCTGTGGGCGTAGTCCAGAGCCGAGCACACGCTACCGACGATGGTCAGCATGGCGCGGTAATCGAGTTGAGCGCCCCGGTCGTGCACGGCTTTCAGGATTGCAGAGAGAGTCGGCCCATTGACATATTCAATCACCAGGTAGGCCAGGTCATCATGCGCGCCTTTATGATAGATGCCGACGATGTTCGGGTGGCGCAACTGGGCGATGGTGCGCGCTTCACGGTTGAGGCGCTCGGCAAAGACGGGTTCGCGCACGGTGTCGATGCCAATGATTTTAATCGCGACGGTGCGATCTAGCTCGGGGTCACGCGCGCGGTATACCTGCGACATCCCCCCCGTGGCGATCAATTCTTCGATTATATAGTGGCCCACCGTCTGGCCGACTAGGCTTTTTCGAACCATGTTTTACACCATATCATCAGCCTCAATTACGATACGTAGTGTAGCGGGGCCGGGCAGTTGGGGCAAGCCCGCCCGCTTAGACGGCGCCCGAGCGTAAACCGCGCAGGGCCTCAAGCCACCAGATACAGCACCACAAACCCGGCATACGC
>DAOTVD010000261.1:0-8246 GCA_034437075.1 Anaerolineae bacterium | reverse complement strand
ATCCCGAAATCCCTCTCCATAACAATCCGGCAGAACTCGGTGCCCGGCGACGGGTTTGTAAACGACGGGTCAGTTATGGGCCCAACTCTGAACAAGGCTTGCGGGCTTGGGACACCTTCATGTCGTTGGCGGCTACGACACAAGCGCTCGATATCAGCTTTTTCCATTATCTGCGCGATCGGCTCATGAACCAAGGGGGCATCCCGCCACTAACAGAGATTATTCGATTACGCGCCGCCTCCTTCAACTTGAGCGCGTCGTGGCCAGTGGCTACCGCTAGCTATTGAGGGGATACAAAACGCCTTATATATTGGTGAAATAAATATACAAACGCAAGTTTCCCAGGCGGATTTCATCACCATTTTGCACTGCCGCGAGCTCATGCCGCTTCACGGGGCTGCCATTACGAAACGTCCCATTCGTGCTGCCCGCGTCCTCTATAAAATACTTCCCCTGGTCTTTGTGCAAATACATATGCATGCGCGAAACACCCAGGTCGGCAGCGTTGTATTCGGTCAGGTCGATATGCGTGCGCAAGCTCTGCTCGGTGGCCTCACGCCCGAAGGATACCGTGTCACTAACTGGGATTGTGAGCGGCGCATCGCCAAAGCCCCCCACAAACATCACCACGGTATCTTCGCGTTGCTGGGGCGGCATCTCCTGAAGCGGCGCCGTCCCGACTAGGCGCTTGGTGCTGAGCGACTTACGCCCGGCGCTGCTTTGGCGCACCAATGACGACACCACTTCCAAGAGTTCTTGCGTGCTCACGGGCTTTTGCAGAAACACATCCACCCCGGCATCCATCGCATCATGAACTTTGTCATCCGATGGAAAAGCGCTCACGACCACAATCGGCGTCGCGTTGTTCTCGACATCCCGGCGGACATAGCGGCACAATTCCAACCCGTTCATATCCGGCAGCATTAAATCCAGTACGATGGCCGCCGGGCGATTGCGATTGTAGGCGCGCATAGCGCCCAGCACTTCATGCGTGATGATTGGGTCGTACCCCCCCCGCGCGATGATCAACGAAAACGCCTTCGCGATTTCTGGATCATCCTCCACAATGAGCACCCGTTCCCCATTACCCCGGTAGGTATCCAGCGCAATACGCTGATGCTCGGCCATATGAATTTGATTCCCCTTGCGGGGTGTGACGACCACCCGAACTTCAACCTGCAAATCGCCCAACGAAAAATGATTCAAGTAATCCAGTTCATACGGTGTGTTGGGCACAAGTTTGGTGTCATTCAAGCGCGTGCCATTCTGACTCCCCATATCAACCGCGTACAGGGTATCGTTTTCGGCATAAATCGTCAGGTGTTGGCGTGAAACCCCACCTTCTTCGGCGCCATAAGGCGATAAATCGACATCCGGCAGGTGGTCTCGCCCGCCCGCGTTGCGCCCCAGAACGATTTCACGCGAAAAGTTCAGCCGGACCGGCGCGCGCATACCTACTACAAAAATCTCAATAATCCACATATAACGAAAGCTATCGGTCACGATATTGCTCCTATTCGTGCAAGATGCCCCGACAGGGCAAGGTTAGGAGCATTATAGCACTTTACGCTCACAATGTAGATTATTAACATATTAGGAAAGAGACGACAATCCCGGTTAACATCCGGTAGTGTGCGCCTCTTTTGCAGGGAGTGGTCGCGCCGTTTATTCCGGCAAATCGTCAAACGCGCACGCCGGAGCCAAACAAAAGCCCACCAGGCTCGGCCCAGTATGCGCCGCCAAAATAGGCGAAATTTGTACATTGGGTAAGAATTGACTTTCGAATTGATACTCGGCTGTTTTCTTCAGGGCTTCGGCATATTGTGGTACGTCACCATGCACAACCTGAATCCGCATCGGTTGCCCGGCCTCCATCCGATCAGCAGCGACGCTGACCAGCTTATCGATCGCTTTCTTGATGGTGCGCGCCCGGCCCCACTGGCCATAAACCCCTTCTTCGCCTTCCACGCCAATAATCGGCTTGATATCCAGCACGTTGGCCAACAAACCGCGCAAATGGCTAATCCGCCCGCCATGGATCAAATACTGCAAGGTATCCAGAGTAAAGAGCGTCAAACTGGCATCGCGTATGGCGGCCAACTTTTCTTCGATACGCCCCAACGGCCAGCCCGCTTTGGCCGCGCGCGCCGCCGCTAACACCATCCAGCCCTGCGCCGCCGATAGATTTTTGGTATCAAAAATGGTCACCTTGGCTTCAGGAACGAGTTTAGCGCCTTCTATGGCAGCGTTTAGCGTACCGCTCAACCCAGAAGAAATATGAATCGATAAGATATTCGGGTTTGTCTCGGCCAACTGACGATAAACCGTCGCAAATTCGCCCGGTGCGGGTTGGGCCGTGGTCGGAAAGCCTTCGGCATTGGCCAACATGGGATAAAAATCGGCAATTTGAACATCAACGCCACTGCGATAATTCTTACCATCTAATGTGAAATTCTGAGGAACCACATGGATATCCAGCCCTGCATCAGCGCCATCTGCCCAATTGGCCCCTGTATCTGTGACGATATGCATTTTTTTCTCCTAGCAGATATAGTTTGTAATGCTTGTATAGTCGAATGCGAGCCATTATACCGCAGCTAGGTGGCTGCCCCATACGATTGTGAACTGCTAGGCACCTGATACCGCCTCTTAGTCTATGCGTAGCGCATTTTCTGCCGCTTCTTGTGGCGACCGTACCCCGGCTAAAACCTGCGCTAACGCCGTTTCATACTGGGGCAATGTGCGGGTATAAAAGCCCAGATGCGCTTCTGGCAGCGCCGGCACCCCCAACGGTGACACAACCTGCAAGACTGGCGAAGGCGCAGCGTAACCTAGCCAGCCACTCTCTTGCGTAAGCATCCTTTGTTGCTCCTGTTGCATCAAATAAGCCATCAAAAGATAGCCCGCATCTAAGCTCGCTTGAGTGGCGTTGATACTCAGCATCATCAGGCGCACGTCTGCCAATACCAAGCCAGGATTATCAGCCGCCAGGCGCATGTCCATAAATCGCAGATCATCCCCCAAGGCAGCCTGTAACGTGCCGTAATCCGCCAACCCGCCCACCAGCAACCCCACCTCGCCATTGATGAAAGGCTCATACGATGTGCCAAACATCACGCCATCCAGTTGTTGCAGCGTCAACAACCGCTCTAAGTATGCCGCGAACCCATCCACCGTCGTGTTCACCTGACCATTTTGTAAAATGGGCTGCGTTTGGTTAATGACATCTAACCAGGGGCTAGTCTGCCAAAAGCTCGGCGGAATCTGGGCGCCATGGGCTTCCGCAGCAGCGACAAATGCATCATAATCTTGTATCTCACGATCCGTCAGGCTTGTATTCTGGTAGATGAGCGGTACCGAGAGCAGAAATGGCAGGCCATACGGGCGGTTATCCAGCCATAATGTTTGGTAAGCAGCCCGTGCGGGGCCAAGCTCCATCATCTGCACCTCGCGTTCAGAGAGGTCGGTCAAATGCCCGGATGCCGCCAAATTGGCCATCAAGGTCGCATCGCCAAGGATCATATCCGGGCCAGCGCCACCATCCAAGCTATCGCGGATCATCTGGCGAAAGGTTTGTGCCTCCTGCAACATCAGAGACAGGGTGATATGCGGTTGCGCGCGTTCAAAATCCGCCAGAGTCGCTTCGAGTGCGGGCGCTAAGCTCGGGTCTGCATACCAGATTTCTAGGCTGGCCGGGCGGGCTTCGGCGGTCGCCTCGGGCGTATTTTCCATTGGTGAGCCGGCCTCGCAAGCTGTTAAGATTACCATGCAAGCGATGATCCCGAATATAACCTTTGTTGACATATCGCGAGCCTCTCTCAAACGAATTGCTAGCGTCTTATTCTACCCTAACAGGAGAGACAATCCTTGAACATCCAAGCTTACACGTCATCGGATGCCTTCGACACCCTACGCGATGACTGGAACCCGCTGCTGCAAGCGAGCGGGCGCTTGAATATTTTCACCACCTGGGAATGGCAGTCCAATTGGTGGGCGGCCTACCACCCCGGCGACTTGTGGATTTTGGCCATGCGCACCGACGCGGGCGAATTGGTCGGGCTGGCACCCTGGTTCATCGACCACAGTTCGCCCAACGGGCCACGGGTGCGCAGCATTGGTTGTGTGGATGTTACCGATTATCTCGAACCAATTTTGCACGCCGAGTATATCGAGCCAGCATTAGAAGCCCTGGCGGCTTATACCGCCCAGCAGCACGCGCAATTTAACATGCTGGACTTTTGCAATATTCCCGCTAGCGCCCCGGTGCTAGAACACTGGCCCGCCATCTTGCGCCAAAACGGTTTTGACGTTGATATTCAGCAGCAAGATGTCTGCCCGGTGATTCCCCTGCCTGGCAGTTGGGACGACTATCTGCAACAACTCAACAAAAAGCAGCGCCACGAGATCCGCCGTAAAATGCGCCGCCTGAAAGGGCTCGGCGCCGAGGTGACCTGGGCTTACATCACCGAACAGGATGACCTCAGCGCTGCCCTGGAGCGTTTTTTCGCCCTCATGCGGCGCAGTAGTGCCGAAAAAGAGCAGTTTCTGCAAAACTCCGCGCATGTCGATTTCTTCCGCCGGGTGATCCCAGCATTACAGGCGGGTGGTTGGCTGAAGCTAAGCTTTTTACAATTGGATGGCCAGGACGCCGCCGCCTATATCGCTTTCGATTATGATAATCGCGTGCTGCTGTATAACTCTGGGCACGATCCTGACATCTATCCCGAGGTCAGCCCCGGCATTATGTTGCTGAGTTACATCATTGAAGATGCTATCGACGCAGGACGTAGCGCGTTCGACTTTCTGCGGGGCGATGAAGAATACAAATACCGCATGGGCGGCCAAGATCAGCCCGTTATGTTTCTGAGCGCTCAACTCACCCCATGAGCAATAAACAACCGTACCCGAGTTTGGATCAACCGCGTATTGCATTGCTGAGCGTGCATACGTCGCCAGCCGCAGCGCTAGGCGGCAAAAAAACCGGGGGTATGAACGTCTACGTAGGGGAGATCGCGCGCGAGTTCGGGCGCCGGGGCATCCGGGTAGATATTTTTACCCGCGTCGCCGAGCCCGCGCAACAGGGCCAGATTTGGGAATTTGCGCCACATGTTCGGTTGGTGCATTTGCCCGCTGGGCCGCCCCAAGCGCTCGACCCCGATGAATTGTACTTACACCTCAACGAATTTCGCGATGCGATGCTGGCTTTCGCCCGCCGCGAAGCAATCGCCTATGATTTTATCTATAGCCACTACTGGCTGAGTGGTTGGGTGGCCGTGCAATTACGCCGCCGCTGGGGCATCCCTGTGGCGCAGATGTTTCATACCTTGGGGCGCATGAAGAACCGCATCGCCGACCGCCCGACCCGCGAAGATGACATCCGAGTACGTGGCGAAAGCGAAGTGCTAGACCATGCCGACCGCATCATCGCCGCCACCCCCGCCGAGCGCTCTCAGCTTTTGTTGTTGTACCGCGCCGACCGCCGCAAGATCGACATCGTGCCACCGGGCGTAGACCTCACACGCTTCCATCCAGACGACCGCGCAGCATCGCGCGCCTTCATCGATTGGTCGCCACAGAAGCGCCATTTTTTGTTCGTCGGGCGCATCGAACGCCTGAAGGGCCTGGATAATATCTTCGAAGCCGTGGCCGAAATTCGCCAAAGCCGTCCCGACCTGGCCGCCCAGATGTGCATCTCAATTATCGGCGGCGACCCCCACGACGGCAACGAGGAAATGCAACGCTTGCAAACTTTGCGCGATATGCTGGGCATCACGCCCCAGATCGCGCTCATCGGCGCGAAGGGGCAAGATGTGCTCCCGCATTATTACCGCGCCGCCGAAGCGCTGATTATGCCCAGTGACTATGAGAGTTTTGGCATGGTGGCCTTAGAAGCCATGGCCTGTGGCACCCCGGTCATTGCATCGGAGGTGGGCGGGTTAGCGTTTTTGGTGGAAGATGGCAAAACTGGCTACCATATTCCAGTCCGCGAGCCCTCCATATTGGCCCAGCGGATCATCCAACTGCTGGAATCACCCGAAACCGGAGACGAATTAGGCCGCGCCGCCGCGCTAACCGCGCGCGACTATAGTTGGCCACGCATCGCCGACCAACTGCTAAGCACCTTTACCATGCTCGGTACGAAGCCAAAAGTCATCCGGCTACGTTAACCGCCGTATGAATCCACCGTGTTTAACACATCCGCGCTGATATACGGCGCCTGGGCCTGAATGTCGTAGGTATCGCCTTCGTCTAGGCGCACCTGGCCTTTATGATGCAACACATTGTTATAGGCATCAAAGTAGTACCGTCGCCGCAACCACTGGTAACGCGGATGGAAAAAGACGACCTCAAAGCGCATGGAATCTTCATCCAGCACGAAATCCTCGTCCACTAACCACACCGGCGCATATTGGGCCAAGTGATCGCGCGCTTTGGCATCGCGTTTCTGGCGGATAACGGCCTGTTTTTCATCCGGGGTTTGCGCATCAACCATAATAAATAAACCTCTTGATTAGCTAGCTGAAGGGACATCCAAGTATTGCAATGCTAGTGTACACCCGCCGCCCGCGCCAGGCCACGTTAGAATCTGGTTGGAAGCCCAACTTGTGCATGCATCTGATGCGCCTATATCATTAGCTTCGTTAGCTAATATCCATTAGAATGTAGACACTGTCGCCTGAAGGATACGCATCGCATGAAGTTAACTGTTTGGGGCGCGCGCGGGTCGTTGCCCACACCTCTCACCTCATCGCTGTATCAAGAGCGCTTACGCGAGGTGCTGAAACGCGCGCGCGACACCAACTTACACGACCCTATCGCTATTGATCGGTTTATTGAGCGCTTGCCCGACCACCTGGCAACTATCGTCGGCGGTGAGACCACCTGCTATGAACTACAGGATGGCGCGCGTCGGTTTATCCTGGATATGGGCTCGGGTGTGCGCCGCTTGGGGCTGCATATGCTGCAAGATGGTTTTGCAGACGGCAATGGCACGGCGCACATATTTTTCTCTCATACGCATTATGACCATGTTGAGGGGTTCCCGTTCTTTGCCCCGCAATTCGTGCCCGGCAATCATTTTATTTTCCATAGCCCTTACCCCGACTTGGAAGACCGCCTGCGGGCACTAATGCACCATCCGTTTTTCCCCGTCGATTTTGATTACCCCCTGGCCACCCGCGAATTTCACTTGCTAGAAGCCGGGCGAATCTACGACATCGACAGCGCCCAAGTGGAAATCATGCCCCAAAATCACCCCGGTGGCTCTTATGCCTATAGCATCACGCTGGGGGGCAAAAAGATCGTGTATGGTGGCGATGCCGAATACCCGAATATGGAGCCGGAAGCCACCAAAGACTATGAACACTTTATCGCCAACGCGGAAGTGCTCATTTTCGACACAATGTACACCTACGAAGATGTGGTCACCAACAAGGTAGATTGGGGACACTCGAACGCACGCATTGGGGCCGAGCTTGCTTGGCGGGCCGGGGTTAAGCGCCTGCTGTTGTCGCATCATGACCCTATCGCCAGTGATCATGAATTGTGGGCCAAAATTAACGACGCCGACCAGCACTTGCGCTATCGGGCTAACCGCGCCGGGGCAGACGCCTTGCCCGTGCAAGTCTCGTTGGCCTACGAAGCTCTAACTCTGGAACTGTAGCCGTGGTGCACCCAGACCCCACCCTGACGCTATTCACCCGCCTGGAAGAACTTTTGGGCGCGGGGCGTCGTGTCCAAACGGGCTTGGATGAAGCATTGGGTGTCATCATGCGCTATTTTCAAGCCAATGCCGTGCAACTGCCCTACCAGAACGCGACCCATACGCAGGGTAACGCCCAACTGGCCCTATCACCTAACTCGACGGCCCTGCGCGCAGCCCTCAATAAACCCGAACCGACGCTCATCATCCAGCCCGACATTCTACCCAACCATTTGCAGGCCGTGTGGATTATCCCTCTGTACCACAGCCGAGGAGCCAGTGCCATGGGTAGCTTGCAAATCTGCGCAGCCCACCCGAACACCTGGCAACAGGATAACCCTCAGATTGCTCTTTTGGTGGGGATGATGCTCGGTAATGCGCTGGAAAACGCGATCCAACTCCGCCTAACCGAACGCCAACAACACCAATTACAATGGTTGGATGACCTGAGCGCGGGGTTAGCGAATTTGCTGACGACCCTAGAAATTGATGACGTCGTCACCCAGATCATGGAATCAACGCGCAATCTGCTCAACGTCGAAGC
>DAOTVD010000260.1:0-21669 GCA_034437075.1 Anaerolineae bacterium | reverse complement strand
CGAGGGCGAACGCGACCCGAACGATGTGGTACAGAATACGCTTAGCGATAACACCTATCAGATTTTCTCGCGCTGGTATGGCGATGTGCGCCTGGTGCAATATGGCGTACTTGCTCCGCCACCGACCGAGCCACAAACGCCTTTGGATGATATTCGTTTTGGCGAGCATATCACGCTGATAGGCTACAGCATCACGGGCGACTTGCGCGCGGCTCACCGAGCCGGATCGGTGATTGGCGTGACGCTCTATTGGACGACCGATGCCGCCCTTGATACACGCTATAAGGTTTTCGTGCAACTCTTGGGGCCGGATGGGCGTCTGATCGCGCAGCATGACAGCGAACCGGCCAATAATCGCGCCTTTACCACCGATTGGACGCCGGGCGAGCTCGTCATCGACAGCCACGGGATTCGCGTGCCGCCGGGGCTGGCGCCAGGCGATTATACGTTGATTACGGGGCTATACGATGGCGAGAACCCGACCGCGCGCTTGCCCGTCCGCGAAAACGACCATCTGATTTTAGAGCGAGTGAACATCCAATGAATGAATTACGCAGCATTTGTGTCTTTTGCGGCTCCGGCATGGGGAACCACGCCCGCTATCGCGAAGCCGCCGTCGCCTTCGGCCAGATATTGGCTGATGAACGCTTAGCGCTGGTGTATGGCGGCGGCAGCACGGGCCTGATGGGCGTTTTGGCGGATAGTGTCCTCGAACATGATGGTAAGGCCATTGGCATCATCCCCGAAGCGATGACCGAGCGCGAAGTCCAACATCGCGGGCTGACGGAACTGCACATCGTGGATTCAATGCATACGCGCAAAGCCATGATGGCCCGCCTTTCAGATGCGTTCGTCGCGTTGCCGGGGGGCATCGGCACATTGGAAGAACTGCTAGAGATTACGACCTGGGCGCAGTTAGGCATTCATCGTAAACCTATCGCGATTCTCAACCTAGCGGGCTATTACAATCCGCTGCTAGCGATGATCCAACAAGGCGTGGACGCAGGATTTATCCGGCGCCTCGATCCGCAATTGCTGCAAGTGGCTGAGGGTGTCGCGGATATTCTACCCGCGCTCCGCTCGGCGCCCCCGCCAGATGACCGCCCCAAATGGCTCGATTTGGAACAGTCATAATTTTGGATAAATTGGGATATATTGGGATAAAAAATCTTCTTAAGGGACTTTAACCAACTTTTTTACCAAATTATCCAAACTATGGGCTGCTGCAACTTGCTCGCGGAGTGTATTTCCCAAACTTTGGCGCGCGACTTCGCTTTGGGATAAAAGCGCGCTGAGGCATGCCGCGAGGTTGTCGGGCTTCGGCGCAATGCGCAATTCCTTCGCTGCGGTTCCTAATACATTATCGAAAGCAGGATTGGTCACGATAACGGGCACACCACAGAGCATCGCTTCTAGCGCGGCTTTGTCAAATAACCCTGGCGGGCTGAGGTTCGTGGCCAAAGTCGCTTGCTGATAACGCGCGATCAACTCGTCGCGCCCCAATCCCCCGACCAGATCAAATTGGGCGGGGGAGAGACCGAGTGCCTCCCGACGGGCCAGCAAGTCACGCTGATAATCTTCATCCCCTGGCGCGGCAGTTCCGCCGACGACCTCAAAACGGGCCGCCTGCGGGCCGTGCTGCGCGAAAAACTGCGCCGCCGCTTGGAGTAACAACTCATGACGCTTGATGGGCGTAACTCGTGCTACAGCCAATACGAGCGGCGGATCAGCTTTTGGGACATCTGCGGGCGCAAAGCGGCGCGTATCGATGCCATGCCCCAAGGCGCGGACTTTCGGACTCGGTAGCGGGAAACTATCTGGCGTAGCGGTCGTAACCCAGCGCGCGCTATGCAATGCCAGGCGCAATTCCAGATCAACTTGACGGTGGGTATACCACAACATTTGGGGCTTACGCGCAATCCATGCCAGCGGCGCCGCCAGCCAGGTATAACGTGGGGTCATGTGGCTGAATACGACATCCACATCACGGATTGTTTGCGCCAGCCCTCGGTAGAATTCGAGGAGTAAGCGCGCGCGACCGTAGCCTCTTTCTTTACCCATTGATATGACGGCCACGTTATCCGGCAACAAGGTTGGCTGATAGGCCAGCGTGAGAATATAAAGCTGCTCGACTTCACGCGCCAGGGCACGCACCCAATCCACGATGAAGCCGCGTAACCAATGCGTTTCGTCGATTTCCTGCACAATCATCAGAACGCGCATTAACCGCCCGCTTCCGCAATTTCTTGATACGCGCGCGCGAGTTGGTCGATGATGACATCTGCGCGGAAGCCCTGAACGGTAAGTTCGCCATTTTCGGCCAATTGGCGCCGCATATGCTCGTTTTGCAGCAATAGCACGATTTTCTCGGCCAGCGGTTCGGCATGCCAGCCAAAGACCAAAAAGCTGGTGCCGCTGGTTTCGAGCAAGTCTTTCATGACGCCTACGGGGGTCGAGACGACCGGTACGCCACAGGCCATCGCTTCGAGCGTTACGCGCGGGCCGCCCTCGCTGGTGGAGGCGCAGACCAGCATCCGCGCGGCATTATACACGCGCGCCAAATCGGCGGAGGTGGCCGCGCGCGGGATGAACGTCACGTTGTTCTCAAGGCCCAGTTCCGCGATGCGGGATTCCAGCGCGCGGCGCAGCTTGCCCTCGCCCAAGATGCCCAAGCATACATTCGGGAGTGTTTCGCGTACCTGGTGCAGCGCATCCAAGAGCGTGAATAGCCCTTTGTTGGGTGCCAAACGCCCCACGAACAAAACATCATACATGGGTTCCACATCTGGCAGAGGCTTAAACACCGAGAAATCCAAGTAAAGTGAGGTCATTATATGAATTTTTTCCTCCGGCACGCCCTGTTTGCGCAAGAATTCCGGCACTTCGCGACGATTCACAGTGCGGATAGCCGCTGCGCGTTTCCAGACACGCCGCGCGTACCAGGCCGCCAACCCCCGGTAAATATACTCGCGATAGGTCAACGCGAAGGGGTAGCCCTCAATATGGTGCAACTCGCTGACGTACGGCACCTGGCTACCCGAATGCAAGAGCCACGCGCCCAGTCCATTTAGAAACAGGCCGTAATCGTGGCTGATGATGAGCGCATACGGGCGTTGACGCAACAAAGCGCGGCCTTGTTTCAAAATATAGAAGGGCTGCATGGGCTTGGGCCAGGGCGACGGATGAATATGCACATTGCCATAGAGAGTGCGGGCTTGTGCACCTGGCACACGCGGCGTGATGACATCCACGCGCGTCCAATATTGGCGAAAGCGGCTTAACATATCGCTGAAAGGCCCTTCGCGCCCTTGTGCGATGTCAAGATCGCCGCTCAGCATCAAAATATTCACGGAATTAGGCGGGGGGCTGTTGGGTAGTGGGCGCGGCAGCGTCCGGTTCGGCAGGCGGGGCCTCATTCGGCGCGGCATGGTCCCCATCGGCGGGCGCGGCATGGTCCCCATCGGCGGGCGCGGCATTGTCCGCTGCGGCGGGCGCGGCGGTATCGGGGGCGGGCTGGCGTACTTCGTGAGTCATGGCCTGCATTGCGTTCTGAATCAAACCATTGCTCGCGATAAGTTGCACGGATTTGGCGCGTAAGCCATCCTCGCTGCCGTGGTAGTCAGTGCATTGGCCGCCCGCTTCGCGCACGAGCATAATACCCGCGTAGCAATCCCACTGGCTGAGCTTTTGTTCCCAGTAGCCATCCAAGCGCCCAGCGGCGACATAGGCCAGGTCTAGCGCTGCCGAGCCCATCCGGCGCACACCCTGCGCCCGCTTTAGGAATGCATTGAATTCTGGCAGATTATTTTCCGCGCTATGATGCCGATCATACGGGAAGCCCGTCGCGAGCAAGGCCCCTTTCAGGGTATGCACTGTGCTGACTTCCAGCCGTTCGCCGTTAAGAAATGCGCCGCCGCCTTCATATGCCGAAAAGCACTCGTCGCGCATGGGGTCATACACCACGCCGAGTAAGGGCTTCAAGTCCTTGTCCGTTAGGGCGATACTGATGGAAAAATGCGGCACGCGATGCGCGAAATTCGTCGTGCCATCAATCGGATCAACAAACCATTGATACGCGGGCTCGGCACCGTCGGGGGTGTAGTTGTGCCCTTCTTCAGCGATGATGCCATAGTGCGGATAGGCCCGCTTGAGAATGGCATGGATCCGTTCTTCGGTATCGCGATCCGCTTGGGTAACAAGGTCGATCTCGCCTTTGTAATCTTGCTCGCGGGGGCGGGTGAACGCTGCGCGCGGGGTTTTGCCCGCCTCGCGCGCGATCTTGATAACGCCTTCATGTAGGATATGCAGTTCGTGCAGATACATGGTTAACCTTTTTCAAAATGCGCCACCGTCACGACGCGATGCGTTTGTGGTTCAAAATCAAACGGAACGACCGCCGTCAGATTATACCCCAAACGGGTGCTTAGGCGATTGGCATCTCGCGCTAAAATCGCGGGATTATCGCTGATATATATGGCGCGCGGCACGTTCAATTCACCAAACGCATCTAGCGCATCTTTGGTGACACCACGCGGCGGCGGGTCAAAGATCGCCACATCATAGGCTTCGTCATCCGGCACGCTAGCCAGCACTTCGGCGGCATCGCCCTCGATGAGGTTGACATGGTCGTAAGCGGCCAGGTTAAATTCGGCATCCGTCATGGCGGGCGGATGATCGTCTATACACGTGATGAGGTTAGCATCCGGCGCTAGGGCGGCGGCAAAGAGGCCCACCCCGCTATAAATATCCAGGATGCTTTCCTCGCCCGTTAGGGCCAGCGACTCGCGCACATGGCGCACCAGATGTTCAATTTGGGGCAGATTCCCCCGCCAGGCCGCGCCTGCTGTGACGCGCAACGCGATTCCATCTACGTGGTAGACCAAATGCGTCGCGCCGATCAAGTTGGCGGGTTCGCCATCCTGGTGCAAAAAATTGACCGAGGCGGGCACATCCAGCCGGATTTCGGGCGGTTCGTCGTCTGCCGTGCTCAACATCAGCATGACATCCTCCGCGCGGTTTTCACGCAGGATGATCTGCGTCAGATTCGGCAGGTCAAAGGTCATTTGATCGTAAAATGCAAGAAGCTCCGGTGTCACCAGATGGCATTCTGGCAAAGGGCTTGCGCTGGTTTCGTTCGCCGCCAGAAAGCCAAAACCGTTTTCAGGATGGGGCAGCAAGCGCGCTTCATGGCGATAGGCCCATTCCTCTGGGCTGGGGCGCGTCATCTGCACGGGTAACTCAGTAAAGCCGCCGACCCGCTCAAGCTGATCGGCGACAATATCCGTTTTGAGGGCCAATTGCGCGTAGTAGTTCATATGCTGCCAGGTCGAGCAGCAGGTATGCAGAGCGCCGAAATTGGGGCAACGCGGCGCGACACGATCTGCCGAGGGCTCGTGCACGGCGATTCCCTCGGCAAAGGCATAGCGCCCCTGGTCATTCGTAATACGTGCGGTGATGACTTCGCCAGGGATGGTGAAATGCACGAGGATAGCGACCCCATCCTGCCGCGCGATTCCCATGCCGCCGTTGCCCATATCTTCGATGGTTAGTTCTACAATATCATCGCGATGATCCATGATCGTTTACCCCGCTCGTCCTTCGGCTTCCGCTTCGGCGGCTTCGCGCCGACGCCAGATGGCTTTTTCGACCTCCACAGCGGGGATAATCGAAATCGCCAGAATGAACGCTAGCAGAATATCCTGCGCGCGCAAGGCGGTCGTGCTCAGCAAATCTTGCATGAAGGGGATATAAATGGCGCCAAGTTGCAACAACACGGTTGAGATGACGGCAATCAAGAGCAGGCGATTTTGCCAGAAAGGCCGCGCGAAGAAGGGCGCGAAGCCGCCATGGATCGCGGTCACATGCGCGACCTGGGTCGTGGCCAGCACAAAAAATGCCATACTGCGCGCAATGGTCAGGTTTTCGTCGGTGGGCTCGAATAATTCGCCACCATGTTCCAGCAGCATCAAGATATAACCTGTCAGCGACACAATCGCCATCCAGATGCCGACCCACACAATATGAACGCCAACCCCTTGGGCGAAAATGCTCTGCTTAGGCGGGCGCGGGCCACGGTCCATGACGCCTTCTTCCGAGCGTTCGAAGCCCAGCGCAATCGCGGGTAGGCCATCCGTCACCAAGTTAATCCATAGGATTTGCGTCGCCACCAGGGGCAGCTTAAAGCCAACCAAGATGGCCGCGAACATGGTCAAAATCTCGCCGGAGTTACTGCCCAGCAGATATTTTAGAAATTTGCGGATATTGTCATAAATTGTGCGGCCTTCTTCCACGGCGGAAACAATGCTCGCGAAGTTATCATCCGTCAGCACCATGTCGGCGGCCCCTTTGGAGACATCCGTCCCGGTGATGCCCATCGCCACGCCGATGCTGGCTTGCTTGAGGGTGGGCGCGTCGTTCACGCCATCGCCCGTCATAGCGACAATCTGGCCGTTTTTCTGCAAGGCTTCCACAATGCGCAGCTTATGCTCGGGCGAGACGCGCGCATACACGTTAACTTCTTTGACCGTTTTTTGTAGTTCATCCTGCGAGAGCACATCCAATTCTGAACCAATCATGGCGCGCTCGGTCGTTTTGTCCTGGATGATGCCGAGTTGCTGCGCAATCGATTGGGCGGTGAGCTTGTGGTCGCCCGTAATCATAATCGCGCGGATGCCTGCGTGTTTGGCTACATTTACCGCGCGGGTGGCTTCTTCGCGGGGCGGGTCTACGATGCCCACGAGGCCCAGCAAGATGAAATCCCGTTCGGCCACATCAGGCTGGGGGTCTGCGGGTAGGTCGTCCCAGGTGCGGTAAGCCACGCCCAAGACGCGCATCCCCTCGTTGGCCAGGCGTTCGATTTCATCCAGCCAGGCTTGGCGGCGGTCATCCGTGATGGCAACGTGCTCGCCGGAGAGCATTTCTTGCCCGGCCCACTTCACGAGTTGGTCGGGCGCGCCTTTGGTGAATGATACATACGGCGCTTGGTCGAATAATTCGCTCGCGAATTTGCCTTTGGGCGCGTGGATAGTGGTCATCGCTTTGCGCTCGGAGGTAAACGGGATTTCGGCGACGCGCGGCATATCTTCTTCCAGCGATTCGCGCGACCAGCCCTGTTTCATGGCCATCACCAGCAAGGCGCCCTCGGTCGTATCGCCCACGATTTGCCAGGGGCCATCCTCGCTGGCCTTTTCGACATACGCATCGGTGCACAAGGCCGAGGCTTTCAAAAAGCGTGCTAATTGTTCATCATTGACCACTTGCAAGCTATCGCGCTTGCCGCCACCCATGAAGCGCCCGACGGGCTCATAGCCGACACCCGTGACGGTTACCTGTTCGTGGTCGGGCATAAAGATGGTTTTGACGGTCATTTCATTACGGGTGAGGGTGCCGGTTTTGTCCGAGCAGATGGTCGTCACCGAGCCGAGAGTTTCCACGGCGGGCAATTTGCGGATGAGCGCGTTGCGCTTGACCATGCGGTTCGCGCCCAGCGCCAACGATACCGTAATCACGGCGGGTAGGCCCTCTGGCACGGCGGCTACGGCCAGGCTGACGGCGGTTAAGAACATTTCGTTGATGTCCTCGCCGCGCGCCACGCCCGCGATAAACACAAACGCGCAGATAGTCAACGCAGCGCCCGCCAGGACATAGCCCATTTTTTCGAGCCGTTCTTGCAGGGGCGTCCGCGTGCGTTCCACGTTTTGCAGCATGGCCGCGATATTACCTAGCTGGGTCTTCAGGCCCGTTTCCGTGACGACGAATTCGGCGCGGCCATAGGTCATCGTCGTGCCCATATAGACCATATTTTGCCGATCGGCCACGGCGGGCGGGGGTTGTGTATCCTCCATGGCGCGCACGGATTTATCCACGGCTACCGATTCGCCCGTCATGGCGGCTTCATCAATTTTGACGTTAGAGGCTTGTAGCAAGCGCCCATCCGCCGGAATACTATTGCCCGCTTCGAGCATGACAATATCGCCGGGCACTAGCTCCGTGGCTGGGACTTCCACGACATGGCCATCCCGCCGGGCGCGGACGTTGGGCGTCTGCATTTTGCCCAGGGATGCCAGCGCATTTTCGGCTTGCTGCTCTTGGTAGACGCCAATGAGGGCATTCAGGACAACAATCACCAGAATGACAAACGAATCTTGGGCTTCGCCCACACCAATCGAAATCGCGGCGGCGATAATCAGCAAAATAACGGTCACATCCTGGAATTGTTCGAGCACCATCCGCCATAAGGGCGTGCCTTCTTCGCTAGGGAGTTCGTTTTTGCCGTATTCGGATTGGCGTTGTTCGGCTTCGCTACTGGTGAGGCCCTCCGCCTGGTTTGCATTCAATTTGCCAAGTACGTCATCCGGCGACAGGGCGTACCACTTTTCGGCAGGTTGTTTTTTGTCTGGCATCGTGTGCTTTCAGTCTTCTCATTCCCACAAAGTATAGGGAAAAGCTTGCATCTGGCGCAAACCGCGCTAAGGTAGAGTGTGCGCTACTATCATCTTATACGCTTTATACGTAAAAACCCTGCGCCGCGTTAGCCGATAGTTGAAGCTAGGGCTGGCCAAGTGACCAGGGTATCAGGTTTGGGGTAAGCTATGACATCCGCCAACGGCATTACAAGCGCTATCTTGCGCACCTTAAAACTGCTATCCGCCCTCGTGGAAGCGTTCTTGACGCGCACGACGGTCACGGGCCTGGAAAACATCCCGCGTGAGGGCGGGCCGTTTATCTTCGCGCCGAACCACGCCTCGACATACGATGTCGTCGTCTTGCTGCAACATATCCCCTTGCCTGTGCGCCCGGTCGGCCCGGCGGATTTTCCGCTGTTGTTCCCGGCCAATTTGCTGGTCGAGAACATGGGCGTCATCCGCATCTTGCGCGGCAGTGCCGACCGCGACAGCCTGAAGAAAATGTCCGCTGTGCTGAAAAACGGCGAACATCTGACGCTGTTTCCCGAAGGTGGCACCTGGGAAAAACGCCTAGATGACGTTAAGCCGGGCGTGGCGTATTTGTCCTACACCACTGGCGCGCAGATTATCCCGGTGGCTATCGGCGGCACCTACGACGTCTGGCGGCGTATTTTGCGCTTGCAACGACCACATATCGCGGTTCATTTTTGCGAACCCATGCCCCCGGTTGAAATCACCGACCGCAAACAGCGCGCGCAAGAACTCCGTGCGGCCAGCCTGGCGGTGATGCAGGCCATTTACGACCATCTGTCGCCCGAAGAACGCGCCCGCTATGATCTGTATGCGCGGCAATCTTTTAGCGCAACGCTAGAGGCGGCTCCGGCTGAGTTAATGCCCAAAGCCCAACAAAGTGATTTTTCCGTGTTGGCCGAACTCATCAGCAAGCCGAATCTCTTTAGCCCGTTGGTGCATAATCTCAAGTTGCCGTTGGCGCCGTTTCAACATACCGACCGTTTTTTCCCAGCGGCAGAGGTGCTCAACGCGGTGGCGGCCTTACAGGTCACGTTAACCGAAACCTTACCCGAATTTCTGAACTATCGTTTGGGGGATGATAAGGCGGCGCGTGGCCTGGCGGAACTCGATGAGCTATACCGCGTGGCAGCGGCGGCTATGCCGCAGGATGTTTTTCTGCGTTTTACGCCACAAGTGACCCTGCACGAGGCGCCACTCCCCCCGAATACTTAACCCTGCTCGGCGGGCGCGGCGCGATTCGGCAAAAAGGCCGCCAGTTCATCCAACGAATCGCGAATCGTGTGAATCTGATTGGGGAAACTCGGCGTAATGCCTTCGAGCGTTTGCTCGTGATACTCAATCACTGCGCCGGGGTCTTTTAAGACATGCCCGGTCAAGACACACACGATATCCGCGTTAGTGTCGATGATCTGACGTTGCACAAGCGCCCGCACCCCGGCCACGGTCGCCGCCGAGGCGGGTTCGCAGCCAATGCCCGCTGCGTCGATCTGCGCTTTGGCGTCCATAATCGCCTGGTCGTTGACTTGCGCGACCCAGCCTTCGGTGGCCAGAATCGTGCGGCGCGCTTTGGGGTAACTCGCCGGGTTACCGATGCGAATTGCCGTGGCGACCGTCTCCGCGCGGACGGGCTCGAACTGGTCAAATTCGGTGGCGAAAGCATTTGCAAAAGGCGCGGCCCCCGCCGCCTGAATTACCGCGATATGCGGCAAACGGTCGATCAGGCCGACCTCGTGCAATTCTTGCAAGGCTTTGCCAAAAGCAGAGCTATTGCCCAGGTTCCCGCCCGGCACCACGATCCAATCTGGCACATGCCAGCCGCGTTGGTGCAACATTTCGATGATGATGCTTTTCTGGCCTTCCAACCGAAACGGATTGATCGAGTTTAGCAAATAAACGGGCAGTTCATCGGCAGCGCGGCGTACGAGCGTCAGCGCGGCGTCAAAATCGCCTTCTACCTGGATGCTGACCGCGCCATAGGCTAGTGCTTGCGCGATTTTGCCCAGGGCCACTTTACCTGCCGGAAAGCAAATCAGCGGACGCAGGCCCGCCAACGCCGCGAAAGACGTCATCGACGCGGAGGTGTTGCCTGTGCTGGCACAAATCACAGCTTGCGCGCCGACACTCACCGCGCGGGTGACACCCGTGGCCATCCCACGATCTTTGAAGCTCCCAGTCGGGTTTTCGCCTTCGTGTTTCAGTTGCAAGCGCGTTACCCCAGCATAGGACGCCAGCGGGGGCGGTGCGTTATACAGGGTCGTATTACCTTCGCCGCGCGTCACGATCTCGGATAGGGCAAAACTGGGGCCGACTAATTCGCGATAGCGCCACACGCCTGACTGATCGCTAGGTTCCCAAGACAGCATGCGTTCATCAAAGCGTTGGCGTAAGTCTTCCGCGCGCCCGTGCCACTGCGCTAAATCGTGCCAGACATCTAGCAGACCATCGCACGCGGGGCAGGTGTACAGATTATCTTCGAGTGGATAGGTCGCCCCGCAGGCGACACATTGAAACCAAGAGACGGGCATGGGTTTTGTCCTTACTGTTGGATCACACAAGTGTCGAGAATCACACAAGCACGGGAAACCCCGTGCTTGCGAGTATATTCTAATTGGGGCCAGTTGAACAACAGGCCAAGCTTATGCAGTACGGCGCCGACGCTTTTTCTTGCTTGGCGCGGGCGGCCCGGTGGTAATGTCACGCATTGCGCGCCAACCTTCGGGGGCGGCAATCCACAACAGCAAGAGCATCACCATGGCGGAGGTCAGGCACCAAGCGCAGGTCGCGCCGATGACAAAGGGCTCCAAGAAAGTCAGATAGATGGAAAAGGCCGCGCCAAAGAACAGCATCACCAACAGGGCGGCTTGCGCGTAATCGCGGTACTTCTGCGAGCGTTGCGCGACACCCCAAGCCCCCAAAATGCCGATGTAGCCGATGACGCCTAATCCGCCGACGGGCAGCACGCCAAATAGCTCGGCATATTCGCTGGCTTGCACAGCGTTGCAGTTCCCGACCGCGCCGCAGACCGCTTCGGCCTCGCCGGACTCGACATAGAGCAGGTAGCTAGCCACAACCAACCCCGCGACGCTCAGCGCCGGGAAAAGCCAATTCGGTAGTTTGATGGGCTTATTTGCTTCTCGCCGCGCTTCCCAGATCATGCCTAGGGCGACGGTGAAAATCAGCAGCACGGCCACGGCTAGCATTGTCGCGCCAGAGAAACCATCTTGTTCGAGGGCCAGGGTCAGCGCAATGAACATGCTCAGGATCGTCATGCCCAGGAGGGCCATCCAGCCTGTGTTCGTCGTTAGCCAATTCAGGGCGGCTTCGCCGCGAATGAACTGAACGCCACTATACAGCATGGCGCCGACACTGCCGGTCAGCAAAATCAGCACAAAGACGGCGATACCATTCGCGAGCGGGTCTTGCTGAAAATTCTCGATCCAGTTATCGCTGCTCTCAAAGGTGGCGGAATCAGAAAACACCGAGTCATCCACCGGGGCGCTCATCGAACGACCATTCGGGAAGGCTTCGGCATAGGCTTCTTGCAAACCGGGGATGTCGGGTAGGCCGATACCACCCCGTGCCAAACCTGTTTCAATCAAGCCTGGTAAACGCTGCGGGATTTCGCCGCCGCCGATCATCACCTGATTATCGACCACCATGGCCGGGACGGCGCCACAGCGCGCTTGCGGCACGTTAAAAGCATCGCAGGCCGCGTAATACATTTCCGCACCCGCGCGATTCTGGACATTAATGAGCAGAACTTCGAATTGCTCGCCGTATTGCTGTTGCAGGAGCGGCAAATCTTCGTCCATCAGGATGTGGCAATAGGGACAGTTTGGCGAATAGAATAGCAGGCTGAAGACCACAGGTTGTTCGGTGGTGGTATTTTCAACCGGGGTTTCGGGTTCTTGGGCCTGGGCAACTAAGGGCAGGCCCAGCAACAAAATAGTCAGTACAATGATAGGGAACAAGCGGCGAATAGACATAAGCATCCCTTTTATCTTCAACGTTAATGTAATATTGACGGTTCATGGCTATCCTGCGTAGTGACAAATCTCCTGATTCGAGGTGAAATTTGTCTTGTTTGGGGTGTTTATGATCGTAGCGTATCATCCTTATCTGGTTTTGACCTCCGAAGGGCCGCGCGGGGGGCCACTGGTGGTCGATACGCGCCGGGGTATCGTGCTTCCCCCGGCGGAAGTCAAACGCGCGGCGCGGCACATTCTCGCCGAAGACCTCATCCTATTCCCTGGCCTCATCAACGCGCACGATCATTTGGAATTGAATCATTTTCCGCGTAGTAAATTTCGTGAGGTTTACACGAATGCGCGCGCCTGGGCGGCGGATATGTCCGTGCGCTTGGATGACGCCCCTTTTGCGGGGTTGCGCGCCTGGCCTCTGCGAGATCGTTGCTGGTCGGGTGGGCTTAAGAATCTGCTGAGCGGCGTTACGACGGTCGTGCAACACAATCTGCTACATCGCCCTTTGCGCGCGCGGCGGTTTCCCGTTCAGGTGTGGCGGCGTTATACCTGGGCGCATTCGCTGTATCTGAGCGCGCCGGAGGCCATCCAGCGCGCTAGCCAAAGCAAATCGCCGTTTTTTATCCACTTGGCCGAAGGCACCGACCCCACCGCCGAGGCAGAATACAATCAACTGGCGGCGCTAGGGGCGGCCACCGCGCGAACGATTTTGATTCACGGCGTTGGCCTGCGCGGGGATACCTTGCGAGAAGCCGGCCTAACATGCGCGGGGTTAGTCTGGTGTCCGTCTAGCAATGTCTATTTGTTGGGCACCACCGCCGATGTCCGCCCTTGGGCCGAGGCAAGAAAGCTCATGCTCGGTAGCGATTCGCGTCTGACAGCCGACGGCGATCTGCTGGATGAATTGCGCGCGGCGTCTGCGACTGAACAAATAGGCCCGCGCGACTTGTTCGAGGCAGTCACATCTACGCCTGCGGGGGTGCTCAGCGCGCCGCAGCTTGGCGACCTGCGCCCCGGTTGCCGCGCGGATGTCCTGGCGTTGAAGGTTAAGCCGGACATTGATCCGTATACCGTCTTATGCGCGAGTGGCCGGGCGGATGTCGGGTGGGTGATGCGGAGCGGATGCATCGTGTGGGAGCAGTCCGAATCTCGCGCGAATTGCACCCTGGATGGTGTTCCGTATCACCTGGCGCCGCATTTGTGGCGTATTGCTCGCAAGTTGCGCAACGGGATTCCAGGGCTAGAATTCCGCGCGCGTGCTTGACGCGGGCCGTCCCCTGGATGACAATCTAATCGACCAAGCACACAACGGGAGCAAACCATGCCAAATTCGAATTTTAGCTATAAACCTGTCATGATAATGATCTTAGATGGCTGGGGCCTGCGCGCCATGGAACACGGCAACGCCATCTTGCAAGCCAACACCCCCAACTATGACCGCTGGAGCCGGGAGCTTGAACGCTCGGTCGTGGATGCCTCCGGCGAAGCCGTGGGCCTCATCCCCGACCAAATGGGCAATTCCGAGGTCGGGCACTTGAACCTCGGCGCCGGGCGCATCGTCTATCAGGATATCAGCCGCATCAACAACGATATTCATAGCGGCGCGTTCTACGAGCACGAATTGCTTACCGAAACCATCCAAGCCGTGAAAGCTAACGGTAAGCGCTTGCACCTTATCGGGCTGCTGGGGACAGGGGGTGTCCATGCCCTGGATACGCATCAGTTTGCGCTGTTGAAGATGGCCCACCAGCACGGCATCGAGCCCCTGATACATGTCATCACAGATGGGCGCGATACCTCGCCGGGCAGCGCCGCCGTCTTTTTGCAAGACTTACAAGCACAGATTGACCAATATGGCGGCACGATTGCCACGGTCAGCGGGCGCTACTACGCTATGGATCGTGATAAGCGCTGGGAACGCACGGGCAAAGCCTACGATGCCATCGTGAAGCATCAGAGCGACATCACCGCACCGGATGCAGCCACGGCCATTCAGCAATCGTATGATAACGATGTGATGGATGAATTTATCTTGCCCACGGTCATCGACCCCGGCAATGATGCGCTGGGCCTCGGTGCGGGGGATGTGCTGGTGTGTTTCAATTTCCGCGCGGATCGCATGCGCCAGATCGTGCAAATGCTGGTGGATGAAGACGTGCAAAATGAAACGAACGTCGAGCCCATCCCGGATTTGACCATTATCACGATGACGCAATATGCCTCCGGTTTGCCCGTGAAAATTCTCTATCCCATCGAGATCATCAAAAATCCCCTGGCGGAGGTCTTAGCCTCCGCAGGCAAAAAACAGTTCCATATTGCGGAGACGGAAAAGTATCCGCATGTGACGTATTTTTTCAATGGGCGGCGCGAAGAACTGTTCCCGGGCGAAGAACGCGAAATCGTGCCCTCGCCCAAGGTCGCCACTTACGATTTGCAGCCCGAAATGAGCGCGCATGAGGTCGCGGATGTGTTGCTCAAGCGCATCGAAAACGGTGACGACGATTTTTTGCTCATCAACTTTGCTAACCCCGATATGGTCGGCCACACCGGCGACCTCGCCGCCGCGATTAAAGCCGCCGAAGTGGTGGATGAGCTCGCCGGGAAAATTGTGGAAGCGGTGGTGGCCAAAGGCGGCGCGGCCATCGTCACTGCCGACCATGGCAATTCTGACCGCATGATTGACGAGGTTAGCGGCGAGCCGCACACCTATCACACGACCTCGCCCGTGCCGTTATTCGTCGTGGCCGATCAGTATATTGGCTTACGGCCACGGGGCATCTTGGCGGATGTAGCGCCCACGGCGCTCGAATTGCTGGGTGTGGATCAGCCGCCCGAAATGACCGGGCGTAGCCTCATCAAATTTGACCTATAGCGCTTCGCTGACCGTGTGTGGCGGGGGGTCTGGTTGCTGCCTTGTCCGGTTAAGGGCCAACCACGGCCCCCCGACAAACGCCAGCGCTCCGCCAAGCGTCAACAAGCCCACCGCAAGGGCGGCATCGAACCAGAATTGCGGCGGATACAGCCGAATGAGCGTATCGTTGCGGTAAAATTGCCAGGTGCCGTCCTCAAAAAACAATTGATGGAACGTCTCGAAGAAGAAATCCCAGGCCACGACCGCCACAATCAGCAAGCCGCCCATCACCCCTAGGCTGAAGATGCCACCGCGCAACAAGGCCCGCCAGACATCCGCCCAGGATGAACGGCGCCAGCCCACCCCCGCCAGCGCTAGAGCGAAAACCACCGTCGCGGCATTCAAAACCGTGAAGATGCCGCGCGTCACCACATGCACATCTTCCATATGGTCGAGTTCTTTTTGGCGGAATGCGGGTTCGCCGTCGATGCGCAAATCGGCCAAGTAGCTAATGTCTTTATCCTGAAGCAAATAACGAATGCCATAGGGGCCGTATTCCAAGCGCACGCTCGTGTCCCAGCCATAGCGGTCTTCGGGAAAACCGGCGCGTTGATATTCCCAGCGTAAAAACGTCTCACTCATGACGGCACGCACGCTAACCATCAAGATCACCAAGGGCAGTAGGGCGCTCACGAGTAGCATAAAAATGGATTTGAGGGTCATTTAGGGTAGAGTATCCGTTCCTGTTTCGTCTGTAGCTGCATGATATTCATCATAGGCATAGATGATATTCAAAATGTAACGGATACCGCCAATCCATTGTTGGATTTCACCTGCGGCGGCGTGGCATTGCGCGTGTTGCGTGGTCGGGTCTTGGATGATGCCTGCTAGCGCGTTGATTTTGCCTAGCGGGTGGCGCATTTCGTAACACAGCCCGACGACCACTTGCAGCGCGTCCTCCGGCGCCAGGTCGGGCGGAATCTGTAAGGCAAAGGGTTCTTCGGGGAAATCATTCTCGGGTAATTCTGCCATGGGTTAGCCCCTCCTGCTTACCTCACGCCCCTGCGGGCGTAAACAATACGGTGTAATTATTCCAACGCTTCCAGGTCGCCTCCGAGTAGATATTCGAGCGTCATCGCGTTGACGATGGTTTCAACGGGCGCGCGATCATCCGTAAATACTGTGTCAGACACTTCCGTCTGGCGCAAGTTTTGCACGGCATCGTTGAGCACCTGCCACAAAATCGGATATGCTTCGGCATCCAGACTCACAAAATTGCGCCCCAGGTCGGTCATATTGGTCGGTTGGCGGGTGCCCACCAGGATGGTGTTGAGCGAATTGGGAACGTCGATGCGGTGTACACTGGGGAAGACCTCTAGCATTGTCCGCGCTAGGGCATATTCCAGGCGCCGATCATCCGGCGTGCGCCCGACATTAATGGCCACGACCCCATCCGGCGCCAAGCGGTCGTAGGCTTCCTGGAAGAATTCCACGGTCGTGAGTTGCCAGGGCACATAGGGCACGCGATAAGCATCAATAGCCACCAGCGAATACTCGTGCTCCAAATCTCGGAAGGCATAACGCGCGTCATCAACGATGACATTCAGATTCGGCATGTCCATCTCGAAATAGGCTGCGCCCGCGCGCACGATAGCCGGATCGATTTCGATGCCATCAATGGGCACCGGGCCATAAACAGCCGTATGCTGGCGCGCGATGGTACCCCCGGCCAGGCCCAATACGGCCACCCGTTGCACATCCTCCGGCGTGTAATTGGGGTTAAAATAGGGCGCGGCCATGAATAAGCCCCACGTCCGGCGATAGTAAATTTCTTCGGGATGCCATTGCGAGTGAATACCCTGGGCTTCGTTCAGCCACAAATAGCGATAGCCCGCCTCATCTTCAACCACCTGGATATAGTTATAGGCTGAGTCTTCGCTATACAGCAACCGAAAACCATCCGGTACCGGGCGCGAAACCGCGTTCAAGAGCAAAACACTTAGCACAGCCAGCGCAACCGGCATCCAAGCCAGGCGAAGCGCTGCGCGACGGTCGGCCATGGCCAAACCGCCCAAGCCAATCGCCAGCAGGACGCCCGCAAACAGTAGAAATGTGCGCGCCGTCCCGGCTTCGGGGATCAAAAACAAGACGGGTGCAAAGGTGCCCAAAATGCTGCCCATAGTCGAAACCGCGTACATAAAGCCGATAGTTTGCCCGGCTTCGTCCAATTCGGTCAGGGCCAGACGGATGGCAAAGGGCGACACACAGCCCAACAACGTCACCGGCACGGAGAACAGCAACAGCACGCTGATAAATGACCCCGCCACGAGCCCAGCTTCCAACTCGTAAACGGCTTCGGCAGCCGCAAACAAGACCGGACGCGCGACCAAAGGCACCAATCCGCTGAGAAACGCACCCCAGCATATGATCTGATACAGCGTTTTATAATGCGGCGAACGATCCGCCCAGCGCCCGCCGATGAAATAGCCCACCGTCAGGTAAATCAGCATCAGGCCGATGATATTGGCCCATACAAGATTACTGGTGCCGAACACATTCCCCAGCAAGCGCGAGGCCGAAAGCTCGACGGCCAGCACCGTCATGCCACTGCCGAATACCGCTAAGTACAAATAGCGTCGTTGAAAAGTCATGTGAGGAAATGCGCCCTATAGGAAGATAGTTCCTAAATACTATACCGACAATGAACACGACGCAATGACCATCACAGCCGATACACACGCAGAAACGGCCCCTGGCCAGCAGACGCCGCATTTGTTATGATCGTCACAGATAACATGATGATAACGGTTAAACTTTCAGGGCAGGGTGAAATTCCCGACCGGCGGTAAGGCGCCCCGCGCCAAGCCCGCGACCCAGCGCAATCGCACGATTGCCCCGGTGGATTCGGTGAAAAACCGAAGCCGACGGTGACAGTCCGGATGGAAGAAAGTGACCAACCGCGTAATGGCGTACATCCGTGCTTGGCAGATTCTTTTGCCTGGCTGTGTCATGCCTGTATGCGCGTAGCGTCTGCTCTGATGGTTTCCAGGAAGGTCGTATGGAAATCAACGCCAGAAAAACAGAGCGGGCGACATCCCGCAATGCTACGCAAGAACAAAATACACATCGGACGCCTCGGCGCCGCAACACATTCTTCAGAGCATCTTATCTGACCCCGTTGCGTTGGGCCTTGGCGCCCTTGCTGGGTCTGTTGCTGTATATCGCCTGGGTTGGCGCGGTGCGGGCTGAGTTATTCCCGGCGTTCATCTTGCCCCATCCGGCGGACATCCTAGCCCGCTTGGCCGAGCGCCACGCAGAAGGGCGCTTGTGGCTGCATGTGTGGACGACGGCCCAAGAAGCGCTCATCGGCCTGGCGGTGGCCGTGGCGTTGGCCTTGCCGTTGGGCTATGGTGTCGCGCGCAACCGTTGGCTGAGCATCCTGCTGATGCCCTACCTGGTGGCGATTCGTGCGGTGCCCGTGGTGGCGATTGCGGCAGTGGTGGTGATTCTGCTCGGCACGGGCTTACGCAGCAAGGTGTTTGTGGCCGCCTTCATCACTTGGTTTCCATTGATGGAAGCGACCATTATCGGCATCCAGAGCGTAGACCCCAATTTGCGAAGCCTGATGCGCAGCTATCGCGCCACGCCTTGGCAGACATTCGTTAAGCTCGAACTCCCCAGCGCGCTACCCAATATCTTAAGCGGGATGACGGTCGCGGCGACGCTCTCGGTGGTGGGCGCGGCGGTCGGCGAACTGATTAGTTCGTCCCAAGGTTTGGCCTACCTTATCGCGTTAGGACGGGGCACGGGGGATACGGCGCTCGTCTTCGGCGCGGTATTTTTGTTGACGGCCCTTTCTTTAGCTCTGTATGGTGTCGTGGCCGCCCTAGAGTCCTGGGTGTTGGCCTGGCGCCGCACATAATCGTTATGGTGATGGTAACGCTATTTGAACTATGAGGAGCATTGAATCATGAACCGTTTTCGGCACCTAATCCCGTTTTTCGTGCTGTTGGTTTTGGCAATAGCCGCTTGTGATCCCTCGACAGATGAAAATGGTGGCAGCGACGATGAAGCAATCGATGTAACGCTGTTTGTTAGCTTTATCCCCAGTGTACAATTTGCCCCCGTCTATGCAGCCATCGAAAATGGCTACTTCGCGGACGCAGGGCTGAACGTCACGGTTGAGCATAGTTTCAACGAGGCGGACGGCGTTGACCGTATCGCGATAAATGACTTGCAATTTGGCTTAATTAGCGGCGAACAGGTGCTCATCGCGCGCAGTACGGGACGCCCGCTGGTTTATGTGTACGAATGGTATCATAACTTCCCGGTGGGGGTCGTCGCGCCTGCTGATAGTGACATCACCGCGCCGGAAGACCTCGTGGGGCAAGATGTAGGCATCCCGGGGCCGTTCGGCGCTAGCTACATGGGCCTGCGTGCGCTGCTAAGCGCCAATAACCTGAGCGAAGATGACCTAAACCTGAACGCCATCGGCTTCACCGCGCCAGAAACCGTGTGCGCGGGCGAAGTCGATGCGGCGGTGGTGTATCTCTCCAACGAACCGCTGACCATTCAAGAAAACTGCTTTGACGTGAATGTCATCCGCATTTCGGATTATGTCGAACTGATTTCTAATGGTTTGGTGACCAACGAGACGACTATTGAAGATCATCCCGAGCGCGTCGCGGGGATGGCGCGCGGTTTGCAACGCGGCATCGCATGGACACTGGATAATCCTGACGCGGCCTTTGATCTGAGCGTGGAAAACTTCGTGCAAGATTTACCCGAAGACGAGTATGAAACCCAGCGCCAAGTGTTGGAGAATTCACTCGTCATCTGGCAATCGCCCGACCCTGGCGCGACCATCCGCGAACGCTGGGAGCGCACCCAGCAAGCCCTGCTGGCTGCTGGCTTGCTGGAAGAACCGTTAGATAACCTCGACGCGGCTTATACGAATGATTTCCTGCCGCAGAATCGTGACGATGATTGACGTTCATCTAGCTGGAGAAGACATCTCGCATATGTATCACGGTGCCGGGGCGGGTGTCCCGGCGCTGGCGGATGTCTCAATCCAACTGCCGCGCGCGACCTTTACTTGCCTGGTCGGGCCGAGTGGCTGCGGGAAAAGTACCCTGTTGCGCATCCTGGCCGGGCTATTACCCCCTACTCAGGGCACCATCTGGCTGGATGACGCGCCCTTAACCCAACCGCAACGCCATATTGGCATTGCTTTCCAAAGCCCTACGCTGATGCCCTGGCGTACCGTGCAACAGAATCTGCTGCTGCCCTTGGAACTTTTAGGCGTGCCCCGGCGCGAACAACTGCCCCGCGCGCGCTGGATGCTCGATCGGCTGGGCTTGGCGGAGTTCGCGCGGGCTTATCCGGCGGCGCTCTCTGGTGGGATGGCACAGCGCCTGAGCATTGGCCGCGCGTTGATGCATAACCCCGAGGTACTATTGCTGGATGAACCCTTCGGCGCGTTGGATGCGCTGACGCGCGAACAAATCGGCGCGGAACTGCTGCGCATCTGGGCCATGGATCGCAAAACCGTCTTAATGGTCACGCATAGTATTCAAGAGGCGGTCTTGCTGGCCGATCAGGTCTATGTGATGTCGCCGCGTCCGGGGCGGATTATGCGCCGTATCACGATAGACCTGCCGCGCCCACGCGGCCTAGAGCTTTTCGCCCAGCCCGCGTTCCAACAGCTGGAAAACGAGATACGGCAAACCTTGCGCGAAGGCAACGCTTAGGGCTATGATCCTTGGGGCGAACACAATAGGAGACTTTTATGCACGAATACATCGGCAATATGCACATGCATACGCCTTACTCCGACGGTGAAGCGTATCATGCGGAGATTGCCCAGGCCGCGCGATCTGCTGGGCTGGATTTCGTCATCGTCACCGACCACAATGTATATGTATCCGGCGTTGAAGGTTATTATGGCGATGCTGAGGCGGGCTATGTGCTGTTGTTAACGGGCGAAGAAATCCACGATCGGACGCGCCTGCCGCAAGTTAACCATTTGCTGGTGTACAACACCGGGCAAGAGATGGTGCAACATGCCGCAGACCCGCAAAAGCTTATCGACGCCGTGAATGCGGCCCATGGTTTAAGCTTCCTCGCGCATCCCTGCGACAAAGATGTGCCATTTCTGAGCCCTAACAGTGATGCCTTTCGTATTCCATGGGTCGATTGGCATGTGAGCGGCTATACGGGCCTGGAAATCTGGAATTATATGGCCTGTTGGAAAGATACGCTGAGCTCGGTGCGCGCCATGCGGCGGGCGTTTTTTCGTCCCGAAGCCGTTGTCGTGGGACCGCGCGCCGATACGCTCGCGCGGTGGGATGCCTTGCTCGCCCAGGGCGAACATGTCGTTGGCATCGGCAATTCCGATGCG
>DAOTVD010000259.1:0-2818 GCA_034437075.1 Anaerolineae bacterium | reverse complement strand
CCAGCATCCAGACCACGGGGCCACTCGCGCGCCTGGGCATCTGGACGAATCGCAACTTGCCGCGTCTGGTGGAGCTCGTCGCGCGCAAAGATCATTATTGATCATCTGGGGGCCGCGCTTGGTGTCGTCGCCAGCGCCACCACACCCCCCCCGCGACCACCGCCCCTAGCACCAGCCCGGCCCACAAGCCGGGCGGCGCGTTGAATACATCCAGCAGCAGTGTCTCGGCATTGTCGCCCAGCAGCACCACCGCGTAAAGTTGCCCGCCAATCCAGAGCGCGTTGGCTGCCGCGCAATAGAGCAAAAACCGCGCGCGGGGCATGTGCTCGGCCCCGGCCAACAGCGACACCGCCACCCGAAGCGGTGATACGGGCGTCAGATGCCAGAAAAAGACCATCCAGCGCCCGTAGCGCACGAAGCTCGCCCGGGCCCGTGCGATGCCCCCCGCCGAGAGGCCCACCCGCGTGCCATACCGCGCCAGGCGGTCAGCGTCCGCCCAGCGCCCAATCAGATAGAGGGCATATGACCCCAACGTACCGCCTGCCGTGCCCGAAAGCCAAGCGGGGATGAAGGCCATATCCCCGCGTACGATTAACACAGCGGCCACCGGGATCACGATCTGGCCGGGGATGGGCGGAAAGGCATGTTCGGCCAGAAATGCCAAAAATATCCCAAAATAACCCAAGTTTTCTACCAAGTCGCGCAGGGTGTCGCTCATGGGGGCGGCTACCGGATAAACTTATGGATGGGGTGATTATAGTCCGCGGGCGGACTCCACAAAAGAGCACGCATGTTGTATGATACCCTCTATGCGATTCCCGACCCAAGCTCAGATCATCATCAGCCTGGTTGGCATTGCCCTGTTGGGCGTGCCGATGGCCGTGTTAGCCCAATTACCCACGCCGATTCTGGTGGTACCCCCCACCGTCACCCCCACGGCGTTGCCGCCCACGCCCGAACCCAGCGCGACGGCCACTTCGGAAGGGCCAGCTTCGGCGCGCGCGCTCAACGAGGGCACTAACGTGCGCGCAAGCCCCGACATCACCGCCGAGCGGGTCGGCCAGGCGGGGCCAAACGAAAGCTACCCCATTGTGGGGCGCTATTTCGAATGGTATCAGGTGCAATTCCCCGAATCGCCTTCTGGGATTGGGTGGATGCATCAGAGCGTGATGGAGATTTTGGGGGATGAACTGCGCATCATCGATCTATCTGTGGATGACGTGCCCACGGTAGACCCGTCCATCACCAACCGACAGGGCACCGCCGACGCCATCACCCAAACGCCGGGCGGCTTTCTGACGGCCACCGCGCAATTTTTCATCACGCCGGAGGGGGTCTTCACGGCGGCGCCGGGCATCGGCGGCGCGGGCAATGCGGGGCCGAGCACGGGCGGGAATGCCCCGGCTTTCGCAGGGGGCAGCCTGCCGACTTACACGTTCGTGAACGAAACGCCTACCCCCATCGACCTGACCGTGCTCACCGAACGTGGTGCCGCCCCCGACGGCACGGGCAACCTGCCCCCCATCGCGCCTATTGTCGGGCTGGTTGGGGTTGGGTTGCTCGGCTTACTCATTTCGGCATTGCGACGTTAGACACACCCTGTTTTTTTAGAGACGCCTCGCGTATGATGCCAGCATCTAACCACCGAAGGACGAATACATGATCGAACTGGACATTCCCGGACGCGGTAGCCTGCACCTCAAACACCTCGTAATGGACGTAAACGGCACCATCGCGCGCGACGGCACGCTGGTGGTGGGGGTCATCCCCCGCATTTATAAACTAGGCAAAATGATTGATCTGCACCTGCTGACTGCCGATACCCACGGCACCCAAGAACGCATTGCTGCGCTGCTAGACCTGAAAGCGAGTATCATCGAAACCAGCGCGGACAAAGCCGACTATGTGCGCCGCTTGGGCAACGAACACGTTGTGGCGATTGGCAATGGCGCGAATGACGTGCGCATGTGCCAAGAAGCCGTCATCGGCATTGCCGTGATGGGGCCAGAGGGCGTGGCAACGATGTTGCTGCAAGCCGCCGATGTGCTCGTGCGCGATGTCACCGATGGCATGGATTTATTGCTCTACCCAAGCCGCCTGCGCGCCACCTTGCGCGATTAACATAACGGGCCCTATATCAGTAGTCCATAAGAACCGGGCCATTGGCCCCCTTGAGACTTGCCAAACGACCCAATCTTTTGTTAACTCTTGTATAGGATGCAAGATCAATCGAAAGAGAATGATCGAGATGGTCAAGCGCATGACCTTGCAAATCGGGGACTTGGTCCGCATTCGCGAGAACATTAACCTTGTCCCTCTGACGAAGGATGTCCCCGACCATATTCCGGCGGGCATTTACGGCGAAGTGACCGAAGTCTTCGAGCGCGAGAGCGGCGAAGTTTACTGCCAAGTGGAATTCCACGAGCCTTACGAAATCTTCAATGAACTCGTCCTCGCAGCCCACGATTTAGAGCTCATGTTCCGCATTTCATTGAACTGAGAGATTAAACGGCGCACCCCGCGCCGTGACGATAGAACCGCCCTGGCACAGCCCACCATTCTCACTCCCATTCGATGGTGCCGGGCGGTTTGCTTGTGATGTCGTAGGTCACCCGATTCACCCCACGCACTTCATTCACAATCCGGTTACTGACCCGTGCGAGCAAGTCGTCGGGCAGGCGTGCCCAGTCGGCGGTCATAAAATCGTCCGTGGTGACGGCTCGCAGCGCGATGACCTGTTCATAGGTGCGGCTATCGCCCATCACGCCCACGCTATACACCGGCAGCAAGACCGCGAAGGCTTGGGCGGTGCTATAGC
>DAOTVD010000258.1:0-10883 GCA_034437075.1 Anaerolineae bacterium | reverse complement strand
CGCCGCAGAGGTGACCCCGCACGCCGAGAGCACAATAGCCCCCCATGCAAAGGCAGTGGCCATAGCCAGGGTGCTTTTCCAGATGACTTCTAAACGTTCGCTGCGTACTTGCTCGGCAAAATCAATATTGGAAATGGTTTCTGTGGCCGCTTCGGGGGCGGCATTGTGTGCTGTTGTATGCATATAAGGTCGCTATTTTCTTAAGAAATCGGCACTTTTATACAAATATTGTACAAGAAATCATACAATATAAGCGCAGGGATTACATCATGTTTCGGTTTGAATTTGGGGTGAACGCTCATCAGCCCCCCATAGGGCTATGTTATAATGTGAACGATATAGATAGGAACAGTTAAAGCGATATTATGGTTACTGTCATCGAAAAAATCGCCAAAACCGTGTTTGGCGACCCGAATGATCGGGTATTGAAGAAGCACCGCGAAGTCGTGGAGGAAATCAACGCCCAGGAACCGATTCTGGAAGCGCTCAGCGACGAGCAACTGGCGGCCAAAACGGACGAATTTAAGCAACGCCTGGCCGAAGGTGAAACCCTGGATGATCTGCTGGTGGAAGCCTACGCCGTGGTGCGCGAAGCCGCGCGCCGCACCCTGGGCATGCGTCATTTTGATGTGCAAATGATCGGCGGGATTGTGCTGCACCAGGGCCAAATCGCCGAAATGCGCACGGGTGAGGGTAAAACGCTGGTGGCCACGCTGCCGATTTACCTGAACGCGCTGGCGGGCAAGGGCGTGCATCTGGTGACGCCCAACGACTACCTCTCGAAAGTCGGTTTGCAACTTATGGGGCCCGTGTATCACTTCTTGGGCCTAACGGCGTCGGTCATCCAAAGCCAGGGCACCAACCCGCAAATGGCCTCGTTTGTGTTTGACCCCGACCACCATTCTGAGGATGACCGCTACGAACGCCTGCGCCCGGTCACCCGGCCCGAAGCCTATGCCGCCGACATCACCTACGGCACAAATAACGAATTCGGCTTCGACTATCTGCGCGATAACATGGTGCGCGACCCACGCCAGATGGCCCAGCGCGGGCATTACTTCGGCATCATCGACGAGGTCGATAACATCCTAATCGACGAAGCGCGTACCCCGTTGATTATCTCTGGCAAAGCCTCGCAACCCTCCGACTTGTATAACTATTTCGCCAAAATCGTCAAGCCACTGGGGCGATCCTCCGAAGAAAGCGTCGAGCTTGAAGAGCCGGATGGCGAATACGTCTATGAGGCCAAAGACCGCATTGTGTACCTGACCGAAGCCGGCGTCGAGCAGGTCGAAAAGCAGATGCGGCGCGATGGCATGTTGCAAGACGAAGAACTCTACAGCGACGAACACGCGGATATGATCCCGTATTTGGATAATTCGCTGCGTGCCAAAGTCGCCTACATCCGCGACAAAGACTATGTCGTGATGGATGGGCAAATCGTCATCGTGGACGAATTCACCGGGCGGTTGATGCACGGGCGGCGCTTTTCGGAAGGCTTGCACCAGGCCATCGAGGCCAAAGAAGGCGTGCAAGTGCGCGAGGAAAACGTCACGCTGGCCACCATCACCTTTCAGAACTTCTTCCGCATGTATGACAAACTCGCGGGCATGACGGGTACTGCCGAGACGGAAAAAGAAGAGTTCCAGAAAATTTACGACCTGGATGTGACCGTCATCCCCACCCACCGCCCCATTCAGCGCATCGACTACGCCGACAAAATCTATAAGACTGAAGCCGCCAAGTTTGAGGCCATCGTTGAAGACCTGCGCGAACGCCAAGCCAACGGCCAACCCGTGTTGGTGGGTACGGTCGCCATTGAAGCCTCCGAACGCTTGGGGCGGGCCATGAAAAAAGCGGGCCTGAAAGACTTCGAAATCCTGAACGCCAAGCAGCACTTCCGCGAAGCATCCATCATCGCCCAGGCCGGGCGCCCGGGCGCCATCACCATCGCGACCAACATGGCCGGGCGTGGTGTGGACATTTTGCTGGGGGGTAATCCCGACGGCCTTGCGCGCGATATGCTGCGCAAAAAGGGCCTGGATGTGACCACCGCCACGCGCGAAGAATGGCAAAGCGCCCTGAGCAAGGCTAAAGAAATCTGCGCGCGTGACCGCGAAAAAGTCCTGGAAGCTGGCGGCTTATATGTGCTGGGCACCGAGCGCCACGACGCGCGGCGCATTGATAACCAGTTGCGCGGGCGTTCGGGCCGTCAGGGCGACCCCGGCGCCTCGCGCTTCTACCTGAGCCTGGAAGATGACTTGATGCTGCGCTTCGGCGGCGAACGCCTAAAAGGCTATATGAACACCGCCGGCATCCCCGAAGATATGCCCATCGAGAACAACTGGATCAGCAATGCGATCAAGCAGGCCCAGGTGCGTGTCGAGGGCCACAACTTCGACATCCGTAAGCGCGTGCTAGAGTATGACGACGTGGTCAACAAACAGCGCGAAGACCTCTACGCGCTGCGCCGCCAGGTGCTTTATGCCCAGCCGGACGAACTGCGCGAGATGATCCACGAGCGCATCGCCGAAGAAGCCCACAGCCTGGCCGAGCAATATCTCAGCGGCGACCCCGCCGACTGGAATCTGGAAGAACTGCATAACCAGACCACCCGCTTCCGCGCGTCGTCTATAGTAGCGCCCCACACCTGGGAAACCATGACGCGCGAGGACATCGAGACGGACATCCTGAAAGCCGCCTTGCAAGTCTACGAGGCCCAGGCCCAGTCCCTCGCCGAAAGTGACGTCAACGCGACGATGACGGACATCGAACGCAGCATCTTTTTGCAGGTGATGGACGAACACTGGCGGCGGCATCTGACCGACCTGTCGATTCTGCGCGAAGGGATCGGCCTGGAAGGCATACGCGGGCGCAATCCGCTGGTCGAATACCAGATTCAGGGCTTCCAGATGTACAACGCGATGAAAGAAGAAATTAATTCGGAAGTCGCGCGCGGGGTGTATAACTTCGAACTGCGCCAGAAACAAGCCCAAACCGTGCGCAACGTGCAGACGAATTCGCCCCAACAGGACGGCAACCGCCGGGGTGGCGAAGACGATGTCCGCCAGGCGGGCGCCACGGGCCCCGGCCCCAGCCGGGCTGCGCGCCGTCGCTCAGAGGCGCAGTCTGGCAAGAAGAAGGTCAAGCGCGCCAAGCGCGTGAAACGCACCTAATGGCCATCATGCAGACGGGCGCCAACGAGCGCCCGCTTTTTTTCCCACGGGCAGGTTTGGGTTCCGTTTGTCTTTTCGCATTATCCCCAACCATGGTTTATGCTGGAACACAATCGATTCACAAATCAGGCTTAAGAGGCTAAGGTGGCATTTCAGGTCACAGACATTGTCGATAGGCACACCGACCAATGGCGCGAGCTTTACGCGCTGCCCAAAATCGAGCTACACCGCCATTTAGAGGGCTCCATCCGGCTAGAAACCCTGTGTGACATCGCGCGCCAGTTCGACATCCCCCTGCCGTCTTATGACCCCGCCGAACTGGCGCCACATGTGCAGATGACGCCCGACGACCCCGCCACCATGCAAGCCTTCATCGCCAAATTTGGTGTGCTGCGCAAATTCTTTCTAGACCCCTCCGTCATTCAGCGCGTGGTGCGCGAAGCCGTCGAAGACGCGGCAGCGGACAATGTGCGTTATATGGAACTGCGTTTTACGCCCAATGCCCTGGCCAAAGCGCAAGGCTACGACTTCAACGACGTAATGACCTGGGTTTGCGAAACCGCCGAAGCCACCGCCCACGCCAACCGCATCTGGGTGAATCTGATCGTCTCGATGAACCGGCACGAAGACCTGGAGGTCGCGCGCAAAACCCTACAAGCCGCCATTAATTTCAAGGATTATAACGTGCGCGGGCTCGACCTGGCGGGCATGGAAGCGGGCTTCCCCGCTAGGCCGTTTTCGCCTTTACTACGCGAGGCCAAGCGCGCGGGCCTGGGGCTGACGCTCCATGCCGGGGAATGGGAAGGCCCGGAAAACGTGCGCGATGCCATCGAAAATATTCAGGTAGACCGCATCGGGCATGGGGTGCGCATTGTCGAAGATTCGGCCACGGCCAAACTCGCGCGTGAGTGCGGCGTGTACTTCGAAGTCTGCCCCACCAGCAATATTCAGACCGGCGTGGTCGGGCTCACCGAGCACCATCCCCTGTTGGATATGCGCTATTTGAATCTGCCGCTGACGATCAACACGGACGACCCGGCCATCCACCCCACCACCCTAACCGACGAATACTACATTGCGGTGCATGTTTTGGGCATGAGTCTGCGCGACATTAACGAATTGGTGGTCAATGCGGCGCATGCGGCCTTTTTGACCGACGACGAGCGCGAAACCCTGCTGGCCAACCTGCGCAAAGAGATGGGCCGCAGCCGTTACCGGGGCCTGCAAGTGTGAGCTAGACTTCTGGCGGGCTGAGCAGCGGATCGACAAAAAAGCCGCGCCCGACCTTCTTGCCCAAATGCCCCGCACGGACTTTCTGCTTCAGCAATGGCGCAGGGCGATAGCGTTCTTCGCCCCAAAAATCGTACATGCCCGTCAGCGTGCCCAGCACCACATCCAAGCCGAGTTCATCCGCCCAGGCGAGCGGCCCCAGGGGTAAGCCCTGGCTGAGCTTCAGCGCGGTGTCGATGTCTTCGGCGCTGGCAATTTTTTGGTTCAACGCAAAAACCGCTTCGTTGATGAGCGTACACACCAAGCGCGCACGCACCATGCCGGGCGTATCTGGCACGCGCACGACGCCATAGCCCAGGCGTTGCCAAAACTCGCGCGCTTCGGTGGCGAATTTCAGTTCGGTCTGCAAAGCGGGCACGAATTCGAGCGGGCCATCGTCCTTGAAGGGCGGAATCAGCCCAAAACCGATGACGCGGCGCGGGTCTGCGCACCAACTCGCGATCTCGGTCGGGCTGGCGCACAGTGCATTAGTCATCACCAGGGCGTCGTCCTTCATGTTGACCTCGATCCCCTCGATGAGCCAGATTTTGCTGGCGGTGCTCTCGTTCAGGCTCTCGATGAAGATGTCGCAGGTGGCCGCATCACTGACGAGCTTATCGAGCGTCTCTTGCTCGTCTAGGTCATCAATATAATAGAGGTCCACGCGATGGCCGCGCGCGGTGGCCAGCTTGTGCAGATGCTCGATATAGGGTTCTTCCCCAGCGATGATGACATGTTTAGGCATCGTAGCTGTAAAATCCTCGGCGCGTTTTGCGCCCCAGGTGGTTGGATTGCACCATCTTTTGCTGAATCGGATGCGGGCGGTAGCGCGCTTCCTGGTAGTATGCATCGTAAAGCGCTTGCGTCACCGTCAGATGCTCGTCCACGCCTTGGGCATCAATGATGCGGAAGGGGCCTTCTTGCACGCCTAGCGAGGTCATGAGCGTATCGACCGTTTCCGGCGAGACATGCCCCTCGCCCAGCAGGCGCAAGGCTTCGCCCGTGTAGACCGTGCTCAGGCGGGTGGTGATGCGCCCCGGCGTATCTTTGGTCGTGACGGGCGTTTTGCCCAGGTTGCGCAGCAGATATAGGGCGCGCTCGGCGGTGTCGCTGGCGGTTTGGTCGGCGGTGACGACTTCCACGAGGCTATGCGTCGGGATTGGCTGCTGAAAGGCCATGCCGATAACCCGCTCGGGGTGGCGTTTGGCGGCGGCGGCCATCACGCTAATCGGGAAGGTCGTCGTGGTGCTGGCCAATACGGAGGTACGCGGCGAAAAGCGGTCGAGGCGCTCGAATAGCGCTTGTTTAACCTCCAGCGTTTCGGGCGCGGCTTCGATCAAAAAATCCGCCTCGGCGAATTGCTCTAGGGCGGTGGTGGCGCCGATGGCATTTTTGACGCGCTCGGCTTCGGCCTGGGGCACGCTCCCTGCCGCCACTCGGCGATCCAAACTTTGGGCGATGCGCAGCTTGGCGCGCTGTAGGAGTTCGGCGTTCAGGTCGTAGACGGCCACGTTATGGCCGTGCAGGGCGGCGACCTGGGCAATCCCTGTGCCGCGCACGCCCGCGCCGATGATTGCAATATTCATGCCTCACACTGTAGCCGAAAAGGAAATTTCGGGCAACAGGCAGGGCCATTGCATTAAAATATGGTAGCTCTCAAGGGTTCTAAAAAGGTCAAAATGCGCTCAAGGCCCAATTTGATGCAATCGCCCTGGGGCAACAGGCGATATGCTACAATCGGGTGTATGAAGTTAGCACAGCATATCGGATCGCCATGACGCCACGAATACAAAAATGCGGTCAAACCACAGGATCGCGGCGAAGCTCGCCCAAGAATGATACAGAGATGGGCGGCGCCTAATGACCCCGCATTGCGCTCTTTTCAAGCAGGATAGCCGTGATCATATCAAAACGCTTGACGATCACTCGATTGACCTCATCCTGACCGACCCGCCGTATAATCTGAGCCCCTATTCCACAGGCAATATCGAACTCACTTGGCGCTCGGACATGAACAATGATCTGGCCGCGTGGGATGGCGTCGAGTTTCGCCCCGCCGAATGGGTAAGCGAATTTAAGCGCGTGCTCAAGCCGACTGGGAATATTTTCGCTTTCACGAGCTATAATCTGCTGGGTAAATGGCACGCGGCTTTTGACCCGGAATTTGATACATTTCAGTTTATGGTTTGGCACAAAACCAACCCCGCGCCGAAAATCTACAAGGCCGGATTTCTGAACAGTTGCGAACTCATCGTCTGTTTATGGAACAAAGGCCATACCTGGAACTTTTTGAGCCAAAAAGAGATGCACAATTTCATCGAAACGCCGATTTGCATGGGCAACGAGCGGGTCAAAGACCCCAAACACCCCACCCAAAAGCCGCTGAGCGTCTTAAAGCATCTCATCACCATTGCGTCTAACCCTGGGGATACGCTCTATGATCCGTTTATGGGGGTTGGATCGGCAGGCGTGGCGGCCCTGGAATTGGAACGCAATTTCATCGGCGTAGAACTGGACGCTAGCTATTTTCAGGCCGCCGAAAAACGCATTGATGCCGTTCGAATCCGCGAACATTAATCCGTCAGCCGATTTAGAAAGCTCACTATGACCACCACCATCCGCTGGGGAATCCTCAGCACCGCCAGTATCGCCCGCCGCCGCGTGGTGCCCGCCCTACAAAGCTCGCGCAATGGCGAAGTCGTCGCCGTAGCCAGCCGAGACGCCGACCGCGCGCGGGCCTTCGCCGCCGAACAGGACATCCCGCGCAGCTATGGCAGCTACGAAGCCCTGCTGGGCGACCCCAACATCGACGCGATTTATATCGGCTTGCCCAATAACCTGCACGCCGAATGGGCGATGCATTGCGCGGCGGCGGGCAAACCGACCCTATGCGAAAAACCGCTCGCGCTGGATGCCAAACAAGCCCAGCAAATGGTCGATGCCTTCGCCACGCGCGGCGTGCCCTTTGCCGAAGCCTTCATGTACCGTTTTCATCCCCAGACGCGCCGCGTACTTGAACTCGTGGCGGAGGGCGTGCTGGGCGACCTGCACGCCATCAACGCGGTGTTTAGCTTTCGCCTGCCACCCGAAGCCGCCGAAAACATCCGCCTGCAAGCTAGCCTGGGCGGCGGCTCGCTGATGGATGTCGGCTGCTATTGCGTGAACCTGATGCGCCTGGCCACGGGCGCCGAGCCCGAAGCCGTCACCGCGCAAGCGCTCATCGGCAAAACCAGCGGCGTAGACGAACGCTTTACCGGAACACTGCGCTTTCCGGGCGGTGTGTTGGGCCATTTCGATAGCGGCCTGCGCAGCCTCCGCACCCATCGCTATGAATTACGCGGCTCGGCGGGGCGCATCCTGGTGCCGGAAGGCTTTGTGATGGAAGCCGACCGCCAAACGATTATCGAGGTGACGCGCGGGCCAGAAACCGAACGCATCGTTATTCCGCCTGCCAATCATTATCAACTGATGGGCGAGGACTTCGCCGCCGCGCTGATCGACAATCGTCCGCCGCGCTACCCGCCCACCGACGCCGTCGCCAATATGCGCGCCCTGGATATGCTGCACGCCGCCGCCCGAAAAAAGGTGTAACCATGACCGAATTTATTGTCACACTCGCCCAAACGGCACCCGAACTGGGCCACATCCAGCGCAATCTCGCCCAGCATCTGGATATTTTGGCGCAAGCCGCGCAAGAGGGCGCCGATTTGGTCGTCTTCCCCGAACTCTCGCTGACAGGCTACTATGTGCGCGATCTGATGGCAGAATTGGCCTGCAAGCCCACGGCGGATGATCCGGTGTTTGGGCAATTACTAGAGCGCAGCCGGCAACTCGCCATTGATGCGGTCGTGGGGTTCATCGAAGAAGACCAACGCGGGCGTTTTTTCATCTCGGCGGCCTACATCAGCCGGGGCGAGGTGCTGCATGTCCATCGCAAAGTCTACTTGCCGACGTACACCATGTTTGACGATGGGCGCTATTTCGCAGCGGGCGACTCGGCGCGCGCGTTTGATACGCCCTTGGGGCGCGTGGGGTTGCTCATTTGCGAGGATTATTGGCATGTGGCGCTGCCGTATGTCCTCTGGATGGACGGCGCAGATTTGTTCATCTTCATCAATGCCAGCCCCGGGCGGGGCGTGGGGCCAGAGCCGCGCGCGGCCAGCCTGCGTTGGATCGAAACGGTGAGCCGGGCCTATGGCGGCATCTTCACGAACCTGGTCGTCAATTGTAACCGCGCGGGTTTCGAGGATGGCATCGCGTTTGGCGGCGGCAGCAACATTATCGGCCCGGATGGCGAGGTCGTAGCGCGCTGCCCGGATTTCGAGCCTGCCGTGCAGCACCAGCACATCGACCTGAACGATTTACGGCGCACGCGCGCGCGCTTGCCGCTGCTGCGCGACGAACGCCCCGACATCACGCTGCGCGAACTGACGCGCGTCCTACGCGCATCTGACGACCGCTAAAGCGGCGGAAGCGGGCGTTTGGGTGTCGTTCGGGCGCTGTTTTCCCCATTTCTGCGCGTGCAATCGTGCGCAGGCGTGTTATAATCGCCCCCTGCTCAGTCTTCTCGTTTCGACTCTAGGCGGCTTAGCGCTTTTTTGTTTCATGAAGACGCGACGGAGATACGCCCACTTTGACAAGCCCCATAGATTGGCTTCTTGGCCTCTTTTCACTCGACATCGGCATCGACCTGGGTACAGCGAATACCTTGGTGAGCGTGCGCGGGCGCGGCATCGTCATTAACGAGCCGTCTTATGTGGCCGTGCGCCGCAAAACCCGCGAGCCGATCAGCGTAGGCCGCGAGGCCAAAATGATGGCCGGTAAGGCCCCCAAAGAGATTCAGGTGATACGCCCTTTGCGCGATGGCGTCATCGCCGAGTTCGACATCACCGAGGCCATGCTGAATTATTTCATCCGCAAGGCCCACGAGCAGAGCTTTGTGCCCATCCCGCGCCCGCGCGTGGTGGTCGGTATTCCTTCGGGCGTGACGGAAGTCGAAAAACGCGCGGTGTATAACGCGGCCATCGAAGCCGGGGCGCGCGAAGCCTTCCTGATCGAGGAACCCGTCGCGGCGGCGGTGGGCGCCGGCTTGCCCATCCAAGAGACACGCGGCAGCATGATTGTGGACATCGGCGGCGGCACGACTGAAGTCGCGGTGTTTAGCCTGGGCGGCGTGGTCATCAGCCGCAGCATCCGCGTGGCAGGGGATGAAATGGACGAAGACATCATCCAATATATGCGCTCAAAGTATAGTTTGCTGATCGGGGAAGGCACCGCCGAACGCGCCAAGATCGAAATCGGCTCGGCCTATTCGCTGGTGGAAGAAAAAGTGCTCACCTTGCGCGGGCGCAACCTCATCACGGGGTTGCCCGAAGCGCGCGAGGTCTCCTCGATTGAAATGCGCGAAGCGCTGGCGGGCTCGGTAGGCATCATCGTAGACACCATCCGCGATGCGCTGGACGAAACCCCGCCCGAACTCGTGGCCGATTTGATGGAAGCGGGCATTTGTGTCGCGGGCGGCGGTGGGCAGATCAAAGGCTTAACCGAGCGCGTCACCCGCGAACTAAACATCCGCACCTGGTTGGCCGAAGACCCCATGACCTGCGTGGCGCGCGGCGCGGGGCGCATCCTGGAAGATTACGACAATATGCGCGATTTGCTCGCGGGCTTGCATCGCGGCAGCACACACCACTAATCCGCGCCGCTGGCGAGCAATCCGCCCGGGTTGCATCGCGGCAGCACGCACCACTAATCCGCGTCACGCGCTCAGTCTTTGGAAAAATAGACCGCGCTGCGTAGCCCGATTAGAACGACTGACAATAGCATAATCGCGACCAACTCCGCCGGATTACGGCTGGTCGCGACGAGCCACCAGAAAAACATCACCACCAGAAAAAATGTATAGGGCCGCAGGATAACGGCTTTCAAGTAGTCTTGCATGATGCTACCTCACAATATGATGTATTTATCGCCCTCGCATAAACCCGGTTTGCCACCTACACCCGAACGTCGCGCACCAGGGCCATAACGTCCGCATCGCTCCGACCGCGCCAGCGTTTGAGGCGCAGTTCGCGCCTGCGCTGGATATGCTGCATCGGCGCGGGCGCGATATTCAGCCGGGCTTGCAGATGATAGAGTAAGCGGCGCTGGTCTTCGGGGGGCAGCGCATCAATCGCCGCGTAGAGCGTTTCTAAATCGGGCCGTTGCATAGGGCCTTTATCCTTGCTTGCTTGATCGCCGGATTATAGCGCGTATCTTAGGCTTTTCCAGAAAAATAATTACCCCTCCCCAGCCCCTCCCCGAATTCAGGGAGGGGCTATTATGCGCACGAGTAAGTTCTCCCCCCGAATTCGGGGGGAGCTAGAGGGGGGTAAAATCAAGCCGGTATCCTTTTCGACAAAAGCAAGCGGCATAGTTAAATACTTGGAAAAGCCTTAC
>DAOTVD010000257.1:0-10687 GCA_034437075.1 Anaerolineae bacterium | reverse complement strand
CACGAAAGACACTCACGATGTCGATAGAACCGGGCACATCTGCGAGCGCGGGGTAACTCACATGGCCATCAATCGTGCGCACAAGCGGATTCACCGGATGGACGGTGTAACCCCAGCCGCGTAGCTTTTGAGCAATCTGATAACTTATGCGGTTGGGCTTATCCGAATGCCCGACCATAGCAATTACGCGCGCCGTCTGTAAGAGTTGTCGTTGTTCATCTCGGGTCATCATGCGCTATTAGTCCTATAAAGCCGGTTGTAATGTTGTTGGGCGGCGTGCGCCAGCGCACTGAGATCGGGCTGAACGTCATCAGCGGCGCGGCCTGGATGAGATGCTCGAAATTGTCCATCACCAGCATCATTTTCTTTTCGCGCAGATAATCTTGCAATTGCTGGTTTGGCGCCAACGCACCATAAAATTCATAGCCAATCGCATCGGCAATCGCGCTGATGATATTGTCTGGCAAAGACAAGGGCGCCAGCGCCACAAAATACACCCCATCGGCGTAATGATCTATCGCTTGTTCGGCGGCGACTAGTGCTAGGCGTGTTTTGCCCATGCCACCCGGCCCCACCAGCGTCAACAAGCGCGTCTCGCCCAACTGCGCGGCGACCGTCGCCAGTTCGGTCTCGCGCCCGATGAACGGCGTGGTCTGTGCGGGCAAATTATGCCGGGGCAAGTCAAGGGCTGGTTGGGTCGTTGACGAACGCGGTTGCGGCGTTTGGTGGCGCTCTAAATGCAAGGTCGGGTCATCCCCTGCCAGCAAGGTTTCGATGTTGGCGCCCACCTGGCGCGTACTATTCAAGCGTTGGGCTGGGTCTTTATCCAGCATATGCATCAATAAGCGCACCAAACCTGGTGGCAGATCATCCCGCAGGCGGGTAATATCTGGCAACGGCGCGCTAAGAACTGCGTTCAACGTAGCGGCAATGCTGCGCCCCTCGAAGGGGGTCTGCCCCGTGAGCATCTCCCACAAGACAATCCCAAAAGACCAAATATCCGCCGCCGGGCCCAGTGTTTCCCCCCGGCAGGCTTCGGGGCTGAGATAACCAATTGTGCCGACCGTCGCGCCTGTGTCGGTCATACGCGGCGAGTCGGCCATATAGGCAATACCGAAATCGGTCAGACGAGGGGTGCCATCCGCTGCCAGCAGAATATTCGCGGGCTTGATATCTCGGTGGATAATGTGCAACAAATGCGCGCGGCTCAGCGCGTCGGCAAGTTCCAGGCTGATGCGCAGGGTCTGTTCCACGCCCAATGGCCCTTGTTGCGAGAGTAACTGACGCAGTGAGCCGCCCGGCACGTATTCCAACACCAACACCTGTTGGCCGTCATCTTCAAATGCATCTAAAAATTTGACAATATTCGGGTGGTCGAGTTGCCGCAAGGCTTGTCCTTCCCGGGCAAAGCGTTGCATAGACTCTGCGCTAGGCTGCCCCTTCAGGACTTTCAGCGCGACATCCTCCCCGGTTTGCGTATCTTGGGCGCGGAAAATCTCACCCATGCCCCCTTCGCCGATGCGCTCATGGCGGTGATAGCGTTTTGAAATGCCCGTGTTCGCAACCATTCTGCATCCTTATTCTGCTCCACTGGCCTTGATTGTAACTGAAAAATCTAAACGACTTGTTAGAATCACCCCCTCGGCGCTATATTCGTGCACATACCAATGAGGAGTTGCCATGTCTGTTCATAATGACCACCTATCCCAGATTATGACCATCTTGGCGCATCTGGCCCCCCTAACAGATGTGACCGATTTATGTCATCTGACCTGTGATGACCTGAGCACGCATTTGGGCTATCGCCAGGTCGCCATCTACCTGCTGGATGACCAGAACCAAACGCTCTATCTCACTGCTGCCACGCCAAATGCTCACCTGGCGCGCACCTTGCATTTAGAAGATGAAGTCTTGCTCCCGATCCAAGCTCTACGCCACAGCGCGCCCGTCATGGCTGGGGAGGAACTCGCGGTGCCCTTACGCTCCGGTATCCACCTGCAAGGGGTTATCCAGCTATGGGCAGAGACACCCCTGACTACCCAGGACGAACAGGCGGTGAGCATCATAGCCCAACAAGTTGCCACCGCGTTGCAACACCTAGAAACTATGGACCTCGTTGTCGCAGAAGCGGAACGCATGCGCTATAGCGTCGCTTACAATGGCGAATTACTGTCGCGCTTATCCCACGATTTACGAACACCGCTCAATTCCATTATTGGCTTTTCGGATGTCATCCTGGATGGCCTAGATGGGGAGATTAACCTGCTAGTGCAAGAAGATGTATCCGCAATCCGTAGCTCGGGTTATATGTTGCTCAACCGGCTCAATAACATGCTAGACATGGTGCGCCTGGAAGCCGGGCAATTGCACATGCGCTCGGAGCTCGTGCCGTTGCCCGCGCTATTTGAAGAAGTGCTGAATGACATGCGACGCCTCATTGAAGATACCCCGCTCGCCCTACGCGCGGATATTCAGCGCCCGCTGCCCGTCATTCGGGGGGATGCCAGCCGTTTGAAGCTCATCTTTAACAACCTGGTCACGTATTTTACGCGCCTGAGTACCCCTGGTACGCTGATCGTCACCGCCCGGCGCGAAGAAACCGCCGTCGCTTGTATGGTGCAACATACCGACCTGCACCTGCCGACCTCTCTATTGCCGCGCTTGTTCGAGCGGTTCTGGCTGGACCCCGAAGACGACGATCGGCGCCCCGAAACCCACGACATCGGCTTGGTGATTGCCTATGAACTGGTCAACTTGCACGGCGGAAACCTCATCGCGGATAGTAGCCCCGCCTATGGCCTGATTTTCAGCTTCGCGTTGCCCATCCGAGGCGCGAATTAGGCCGGGGGCACCTGCACCATCATGCTCTTTTCATCCTGCGGCGCGTGGATATTTTCTTGGTAATACAGCCGCGTCTTAAGCACGTAATCACCTTGCGGATCATCCACGTGGCGGATATGCATGGTGAATTCCATCGTAGCGTGCATGGTTTCGATAATGCTTAGATCAGCCACAACTTGCGCGGGTTCACCTGCTGGCACGTCCCGCAACAACACAATCGCCAGATTGGGCCGCACCTGAAACGGCGTAACAGCCACGCTGATGGTTACCCGCCAACGATCCGGTTGCACTTCCGCCGCCAAGCGTTCAATTTTAATTTTATCAGGGGGTTGCGGAACATCATCCGGGGCAAAAAAGTTGATTGTCATGTGCGTTGCCACTCCTCAATCGTCTGCCAGGCCCGCGCGAAGTCGCCCGCCGGCACCAGAATATGATCGTATGAATATGCGCCCAAGGGGATAATCGAAATCTGCGCATCAGCCAACAACCCCGCCACGAGTGCCATAAAACCGGTCAGATCGGGCGGCAAGGCCAGATCGAAGCTGATGAGCCGATAGGGCGCAGTGCGCTCGGCATCCCGCAAGCGTGTCGCAAATTCATCGGCCATCTCGGCGGGTAGCACCAGCGTGACTTCGGCCTTATCGACGAGCAGCGCGCCAAAGGGGTCGCCAATTTCGGCCACGACGCCCGCTGCAATGGTGATCGCGCGGGGTGGCAGTTTTAGCACCACATACTCAACCTCATCGGTATAAAGCGGCGCTGCGCGTAAAGCAGCTTCAGCATTCATGTCTGGCTCGTTTCTGGGGCCTGGCGACGTAGATTCAATAGCCAGGGCCATAATTCGGGCTCCTGAAAAGCGGGCTTCCAGGCGTTGTGCCCGGTATTCGAATAAATGGTCAGGCGAATCTCGCCGCCTAACGCACGAAAAACCGACGCCAACTCGCGCGAGTCTTCCACCGCCACGACCGAATCGGTTTCGCCGTGGAATTGCCACACCGGAATGTGTCGCACATGGATCAATTGGTCAGGATAGCCAAATATCCAGCGATTGGGCGGGCAAATTGCGACCAAGCCAGCAAAAACATCGGGGCTATGTAGCACTAAATCCCACGCTCCGGCCCCGCCCATACTCAAGCCCATCAGGCAAATGCGCGCCGCATCCACCGCAAAATGATCTTGGATGTCATTCAACAATGCGATGAGCCCTTCCTGAAAGAGCGACCAGATACTATTGGGCGGGCACTGCGGCATGAGCACCAGGCCCGGAAAATCCAACCCATCGGCCAGTAAGCGCGGCAAGCTATGTTGGCGGAGCAAGCTCAAATCGGTGCCGCGTTCGCCGCTGCCGTGCAAAAATAAGAGCAAAGGATACCCTTCGGGCGGAGCAGGTTGATTGACCGTGTAGAGTAAATATGGTAATTGCACATGGCGCGCAATGCGCGTTTCGAACAAAGCATCCGATAAGGGCATGGTTGGTTGGCACCTCAGCGCTATTCGTCAAAAATATATGTGGCTTCGGCATATAGGCGCACTGCTTTTTGAGCAACACGCTGCTGTATCCAATTTAGCAAATCTTGATTCTTATCATCAAGTGCTTTATCTGTTCGGCGCAGTTCATCCAGGGGATACAGCAAACGCATGGCGCGTCCATTGATGATATGGCGCGAGATACCCGGCGGCAAAAACACCCCCTGGTGGGCAGCTTGCATAATCTCGTCTGGGGTGTATAGCGGAAACACGACCACGGCGGCGGCGTCCGGGTGCATTTGCAAAACAGCCTGCGGATTATCGCCGTTAAAGCGATCAATCTTGGCGATGTTCTTGTATATATCCACCAGTTGACGCAGGCGTTGGGTGCGTGCGGTCACGCTATCATCATCCGAGATCAACAACGTGATGCGGTCGGGCAACACGCGGATATAGGCCAGCGCCGCGCCCAAGTCTAAGGCCGTTTCCGCATCGCTTTGGCTGGCATCTTGCGCCATTACACCCTCTATCTCGTGTAAGCGTGGGATCAAGGCTTCAATCTCGATATTACTGAGTACATGATCCCAGGTTTCTAAGCGAACATTCGGCCCATCGTAATCTACCACTTGCACCAAAATATGCGGGTAGCCGAGTTGACGCACACAATGATAGCGATTCGCACCGTCCAAAATGATATACCCCGCATCCGGGCGTTGAAGATCGAACGGGGCGACAATCGGCGGATTCAACCAAATGCCCGAATCGGCGATGCGTTTCACCAGGGGCGCGCTGCGCTGAGGATCGTGCTCTTCATGGGGGGTCAAGGCATCTACCGGCACCAGCCGTAAATGTGGTAATTCCGGTTCGTGGCCTGCTGGGGCAGAGGAGATCATGAGTGTTTTAGAGACCTTTTACAGTTTGCGCCCATTATGCCCAAAAATCCGGCGGAATACTACCGATTCCCGTGGCGAATACCCAACCGGCGACGACCTAGAATGGCGCGGGCGGGCGCTTTGATTTATCATGGGTAGGTCGTTCAAATTTATGGAGGTTGGCCCATGCGGCGTTTTGTCACATATTTTGCTCTCTTAGGGTTCATGATGATGCTTGGCACGGTATCATTCGCGGTTGCGCAGGACGACACCGCAGCGCCTACGCGCACCCATACTGTGCAACCCGGCGAAACGCTGTTCAGTATCGCCCAACGCTATGACGTCACCGTTCGCGAGATTGTCGAAGCCACAGATGGACTAGACGACCCGAACCAACTTGCAGTCGGGCAAACCTTGGTTATCCCTAGTGCTGACTCGGCAGATACCACGGCCCAGGCAGCGGATGAAACCGGCCCAACACCCCGCCCAACCACGACCGCCCAAACGCATCTGGTGCGAGATGGCGAAAACCTATACACCATCGCGCGCCGCTATGGCGTGGAAGTGGCCGAGCTAGCCGAACTCAACAATATTTCAGACTTCAATCGTGTGCTCATCGGGCAACGCTTGCGCATCCCCGAGCGCACCTCGCCCTTAGCCCCGCCCAATAACTTGGGCACAGGGGGCCCAGCCCCCGCAGTAACGCCCTTCCCCGACAACCAAGCCACTAGCGTCGGGTTTGACTTCGGCATCGTGGCCTATGGCGCCTCGTCGAATCTGGAAACCCTGGGCGTTAGCTGGGTCGCGTTGCCTATTGAATGGGCGCGCTACGAAGGCACCGAGGGCAATATCGACTTTGATGCGCTGGACGCGCTCATTGATCCGCTGGACGCGACTGGCATAAACATCATGCTCAGCGTATCGGACGCGCCGAACTGGGCCCGCGCCACTACTCAGGATGACGGCCCGCCCCAAGACCCCGCCGATTATGCAAGGTTTATCGGCGCCTTGGCCGAACGCTATTCGGATATGGTCGATGCATATGAAGTCTGGCACACGCCCAACCTGGTGAGTAACTGGCGCGGCGGCACGCTTTCCGCCGAGAGTTATATGGCCCTGCTACGCCCCGCGTACAATGCCATCAAAGCCGCCGACCCAACCGCGCGCGTTATCTCCGCTGGGCTGGCCCAAACAGCCACCAATGATAGCGTTACCGCGATTGATAATCTGGTCTATCTGGCTAATTTATACGAGGCCGGATTAGCAGACTTTAGCGATGGGGTAGGCGTGCAGGCGTATGGCTGGGCCAACCCGCCCGATGCGACCTGCTGCCGCAACAATCGCCCCGCCGTCCCCGCTTGGGATGACCAAGCCGCTTTCTTCTTCCTCGAGACACTCCAAGCCAGCCGCGAAATCATGAACGAAAATGACGACAGCGGCACCTTTATATGGGTCACAGCTTTTGGTTGGGGCACCGAGCCCGCCGAGGATGCCATCGTAAATCCAGAAGTTGGGTATGTCACGTATACTGACCTGGCCGAGCAAGCGCAATATGTGGCACGGGGCTTTCAGTTAGGGCGCGATTTAACCTATGTAGGCCCCATGTTCTTGGATAACCTGAACGCCTGCACGGCACGGGGTGCTGGAGATTGGCCCTGCTACTATAGCCTCATCGGGCCGGATGGCGCCCCCCGCCCGGCCTTCGAGACCCTGCGCCAGCTAACCCCCTAGCGCGGCCTGGGTGGTGGTAAGCGTCAAGCCTTCGCGCTTGAACTCCGCGAAGGCTTCTTGCGCCATCGCTTCGAAGTCAATTTCTGGATGCGCAACCGACGAGGTCGTATCCATCAATACATTCAGCTTTTCGATGATTTCGGGCCGACTGCGGAAGTAACGCATGGTCGAAATCACGGTTTCGAGCACACAATGGCTCTTGGCCTGCCCCGCGATATATACCGTGTCATGCTGGGCCAGCATTTCCAGAAAATCGATGTTGAGCGTCCCTTCGGGATGCTCGGGCACTTTCACTTCTGGTTCTAGAATCGAATAATGCTCGGTTTTGGGGATGGTGCCCTTCGTCAGGAATTGCGGCTGCGCATTGCGCGCGGCGCTATGATACGCAATCGCTTCATATAGCGCAGGCGTAATGGTATGCCCCGGCGTGCCAATCAGCACATGATAAGGCCAGATCATCAACTGCTTTTTGGCGTCTTCTTCTAGCTTGCGGACGTAATCCATCGACCAGTCCGGCTCATAGAGCGGACGCCATGCGCCGCGCTGCACCTGCGCAGCGCTGATAGCCGTATGCGGATCGGGATGTTCACCATCGGCATTAGCCCACCACGTTGGGAAGAAAATCTGAATAGGTACATGGCTATCCAATGAGGCCGCAATATGGGTGATGTCCGCCATATGGGCATACATCCACTCGATCAAGCGGCGAGTATCCGCCACCGCGCCAGGCACAGCCAGCGCGCCATCTTCGTGAATAAAATCCACCTGCGCATCCACCAGCAAGAGCACTGTCTTACGTTGGTCATCGCTCGCCGGAGCAAAGCCAGCGCGGCGGCCAGCCTCTACCGCTGCCAGCGTGTCCGGTTTATACAGTTGCCCGACCCGTTGCGGGTCATAGAAATTCGGTAAGCTCATGCACTATCCTTTATGAGGTCTCCGGTATGAGGTCTCCGGTGGGGTTACGAACGTGCCTGACGAACGCTCTCGATCAGTGATTCGCCATCGTCGGCGTTAATCGCCAGATGGCCTGGCTGGGTCAGTTCAACCGGCTGAATGGCTGCCGCTAAAACTTCGTCAATACGGCGCACGGCCACAAACGTCATATCGTTGCGCACTTCCTCGGGCAAATCATCCAGATCATCCATGTTCTTTGCGGGCAGGATGATCGTCTGCATCCCGGAGCGATGCGCCGCGAGCACTTTCATTTTGATCCCGCCCACGGGCAATACTTCGCCACGCAATGTGATCTCGCCCGTCATCGCGACTTCGTTGCGCACCGGCAGACCTACCAGAAGACTATACAGGGCCGTCAGCATGGTAATACCCGCGCTGGGGCCATCTTTGGGCACAGCGCCCTCGGGTACGTGGATATGGACATCTGCGTCGACAAAACTAGCTGCATCAATGCCCAGTTCGGGCGCGTGGCTACGCAAATAGCTGTACGCGATACGCACGCTTTCTTCCATCACTTTGCCTAGTTGGCCCGTGATGGTCATATTGCCCTTGGCGCCAGGCGTGCGGGCCGCTTCTACGTATAAGACATCCCCACCGACAGGCGTCCAGGCCAAGCCCGCCGCCACACCGGGCACATCCCAACCTTGCTTGCCCTGGAAACGGAATTTCGGATTACCGAGCAGTTCCTGAACATTGTCTTCATCGACGGTGACATGCTCGGCAGAACCGTCCGCGATCTTGATGGCCACTTTGCGCATCACAGAGCCAATTTCGCGTTCCAAGTTGCGCACGCCCGCCTCGCGCGTATATTCGCGAATGAGGCGTTGTAGGGCATCCTCGGTAAACGTGATTTCATCGGCGTGCAGGCTATTGACGCGCAACTGACGCGGCACCAGATATTGCCGTGCGATGTGCATTTTGTCATATTCGGTGTAACCATCGACGCGGATCACTTCCATACGATCTTGCAAGGGGCCGGGGATGGTGTCGAGTTGATTGGCCGTGGCAATGAAAATCGTATCGCTCAGGTCAAAATCTACATCCAGGTAATAATCCCGGAAGGCATTATTTTGCTGCGGGTCGAGCACTTCCAGCAACGCGCTAGACGGATCGCCGCGCCAGTCCGAACCGATTTTGTCGACTTCGTCCAGCATGAACACTGGGTTGCGCGTGCCTACCCGCTTGATCGCCTGGATAATACGCCCCGGCATAGCACCGATGTAGGTGCGGCGATGGCCGCGAATTTCGGCTTCGTCCCGCATACCGCCCAAGCTCATGCGCGTAAATTCGCGCCCCAGCGCCCGCGCAATCGACTTGCCCAAGCTGGTTTTACCCACACCAGGCGGCCCCACAAATAGCAAAATCGCGCCAGTGCCTTCAATCGTGCTGCCGTCATCTTGCCTTGGTTCGGCATCTGTGTCGGGTTCGCTGCGGTCTTTGGCCAATTTGCGCACCGCGAGAAATTCCAGAATACGATCCTTCACGTCTTGTAGCCCGTAATGGTCTTCTTCTAGCACCTGGCGCGCGTTGGCAATATCTAGCCGATCTTCGCTCAGGTTGTCCCAGGGCAGGTCGATGAACCAATCCAGATAGGTGCGGATCATGCCATACTCGGGCGACTGCGGCGGAATGCGCTCCATACGTTGCAATTCACGCATGGCCTGGTCGCGGGCTTCTTGGGTCATACCTGCGGCTTCGATCTTCTCGCGATAATCTTCCAGTTCAGCGGCTTCGTCTTGCGTTTCGCCCAGTTCTTCTTTGATCGAGTCCAACTGACGGCGCAAGAAGAATTCGCGCTGCTCTTGGTTCACCTGCTCATGGACTTCGTTGGTGATGCGCTGGCCGATTTCTAATAATTGCTTTTCGCGCATCAACACCCCCAAAAGGAGCTTCATCTTGGCGTTCACGCTATCGTATTCTAGCGTTTGCTGGGCCTGTTCTAGGTCCATGGGGGCGTTGGCCGCAATGGTATACGACAATAATCGCCCATCGGCGATATGGTCCAAAAATTCGGCCACCTGGTTGGGCAAATTCGGGGTCAGGTCAACCACATCTTTTGCGACCTGCACCAGTTGACGGTGCAAAGCTTCGCTTTCATCATCATCTTCTTCATGATCGGGCGCCACGGTCACTTCGGCCCGCAGATAGGGTTCTTCGGCCAACCATGTATCGATCTTGACACGCTCAATGGTCTGCACGACCATCTGCAAGCTATCGTGTTCGCCGGGGCTGGTACGCTGGATAATGCCTAATGTGCCCGTCTTGTAGACATCTTCGGTACCGGGTTCATCCAATTCGGGGTCTTTGGATGTCACCAACACCACCAGGCCATCATCTTCGACAGCCGCATTCACCAAGCGCAATGCGCGCGGCGTGCCCACGGCAATCGGCAACATGGTGAAGGGATAAGCAACCACATTCCGGAGCGGCAAAACTGGCAAATCTGCTGGGAGGTGTGCGAGAATGTCTTCGGTATCTATGTTTTTCAGGCCAAACATGGCAACGCTCCTGGGTTCAAATAGAAAAAGCATAAATCCCCGTTTGGTATAATGCAAAACGGGGCCGTGCTATGCTACCACTATACCGCCCGGGTATATGAAATGAATCAGAGTTAGATGGGCAAAGGGTTAGAAAACGCCTTATATATTGGTGAAATAAATATACAAACGCAAGTTTCCCAGGCGGATTTCATCACCATTTTGCACTGCCGCGAGCTCATGCCGCTTCACGGGGCTGCCATTACGAAACGTCCCATTCGTGCTGCCCGCGTCCTCTATAAAATACTTCCCCTGGTCTTTGTGCAAATACATATGCATGCGCGA
>DAOTVD010000256.1:0-19962 GCA_034437075.1 Anaerolineae bacterium | reverse complement strand
AAGGCTACCAGGTCAGCACGGCGCAATCCGGCCCAGAAGGGTTACGGCAGATTGAAGCCAATCTGCCGCATCTGTTGATTCTCGATATTATGATGCCCGTCATGAGCGGCTTGGAGGTCTGTTCGCGTTTGCGTGCCGACGAAAAGTATAACCTGCTGCCCATTTTGTTTCTTTCAGCACGCGGCAACATCGATGATGTGGTCGCGGGGTTGGATCGCGGTGGCGATGATTATATTGTGAAGCCATTCGAGATAACCGAACTCAATGCGCGCGTTCGTGCGTTGCTGCGGCGTGCCCAGCGCAATGTCGTCGGCGACCAGTCGATCCTGCAAGTTGGCGACCTAGAACTTGACTCGACAGCCCATACGCTAAACACCCCGGCCCAAAGCGTGCAACTCACCACCACCGAACATCGTTTGCTACGCTATTTGATGGAGAATGCAGGGCAGGCTATGTCGCCAACCCATCTCTTGCAAGCCGTTTGGGCTTACCCTCCCGCGACGGGCGACCCGGACTTGGTGCGCGCCCATATCCGAAACTTGCGCGCCAAAATCGAACAGAAAAGCCATACGCCTCAATACATTTTGACCGTTCATGGGGTGGGATACAAAATTTATACGCCCGATGAATAAGATCGCGTAATCTGGACAGGCTAACTTCGGTTTGATACAATGCCCGGTCGATTGACGAGTCGCAAATAGGAGAACTAACGAGTGGCTAATCATAAATCCGCCCTCAAGCGCATTCGCAGCTCCGCCCAGCGCCGGATGCGTAACCGGGTGCAGAAATCACGCACCCGCACGCTGTATAAAAAAGCAACCCACGCCATAGAAGAAGGCGACGACCTGCAAGCCGCAATTGAACAGACCCGGCGGGCAGTCAGCCAACTGGATAAATCAGTATCTAAAGGCGTGATCCACAAGAACCAGGCTGCGCGCAAAAAAAGCCGCCTGATGAAACGTCTGGCCGAACTTGAAGCGCAAATGACCAGCTAGGACATATCTGGGACATATCTGCCGATGGTCTTCTATGGGTTATGGGTTGTCTTGCAACGCCGTTGGTGGCTCATCGTGCTGCCCGGCGTCGTGGTATTGCTGACGCTGCTGCCAACCCTGCCCGCTATGCTTTCCCCGGCCTCCAGTTATGTGGTGACGATGCGTTTTTCGGTGGCTGCTCCGGCAGATGAGGCCATTGTAGCTGCCGAAGGCCAGACTTACGAAGACACGAGCTATATCCCATGGTTGCAATCGGAATATGTCGTCGTTAACTTCCCCCAATGGGTAACAGGCGACGCCTTCGCACGCGAAGTCAGCCAAATCTTAGCTAGCGAAGGCCGAGACATTCCGGCTGATGATGTGCGTGGTGCGTTTGTCGCGGACTCCGCCCGTAGTATTTTGGTGGTGTCGATCACGCGCGATGACCCCGACGAGGCCGAAGCCCTCGCGAATGCGGCGGTGATGGTCTTACAAACGCGCAACCAAGCTTACTTCCCGCAGTTGGCCGCCGAACCCGCCGAAGTTGTGCCTTTGGATGAGGTGCGCGTGCAGACGGTCGCACCATCCTTGGTGAATCGCTTCATGCCGTTGTTGCGCTTGGCGATTGCGTTAGGCGTTGGGCTGGGGCTGGCGGCGCTTGCCGAATATTTGGATGATCGCGTCCATCGTCCCGAAGACTTGGACGAACTTGAGGTACCTCTGTGGGCGGTGATTCCATCCCCTTAGAGGGCGTTTCTGCCTGAAGTTCTCTCGCATCCCGTGTCTCAAGCACGCTATTTATAATGAAGCGCGTATTGAAGGAGTAGCGTAACATGAACTTGCTAGAGTACGGCAAAATCCTGCTACGCCAGGGTTGGATCATCGCCCTAGCGATTGTGATTGTGGCGGGGGCCGCCTTTATCTTTAGCCGCACGCAAACCGTTCTGTATACAGCCTCGCAAGAGGTGCTTATCGAACCCGCTCGCAACGATTTTGGCCTGCAAGAAACGCTACGTATTCAGATGCGCAGTTATTTGGAATATCTTGATACCAATCTGCGCGCGCAAGACGTCATCGAACGCCTAGAATTGGATATGACGCCGGGTGAATTGCGCAGCAAAGCGACCTTTAACTCGGATGCGACTACTCAGATCATTCAGATTGATATCGAAATGGAAGACCCGGTCGTGGCTGCCGAAGTCGCGCATACCTGGGGCGAACAGCTTGTTGAATTCCGTAACCAGCGTAATAGCGACTTGCGCCGTGAAGACCGGATCGAAGCCACGCTGCTAGATTTCCCCGGTGCAGGCCAAACCCAGCCAAACACCCGCACGAATGTGATCGCAGGCGCCATTCTGGGCTTGCTACTGGGTGGCGCGACGGTCTTTGTGCTGGAATATTTAGAGGCGAATCTGCTGCGTACGCGCAACGACCTAGAACGCTGGGTCGAGTTGCCCGTGCTGGCGACTATTCCGGCTGAAACGAGGGGAGATTAATGGCCGCTGACCTCATCACCTTAACCCAACCACGCTCGGCTGCTGCCGAAGCGTATCGCACCTTGCGCACCAATTTGATGTTTTCCACCCTGGATAAGCAATTGCGCCGCGTCGTGGTGTCATCGCCTTCCGAGAAAGAAGGCAAGAGCTACAGTGTCGCGAATCTGGGCGTGGTCTTGGCGCAGAGCGAGCATCGCACGCTGATTGTCGACGCGGACTTGCGCCGCCCTGTTCAGCACGATATATGGAACTTGACTAACGAACGCGGGTTGACCGAACTGTTGTTGGAAAGCAACCCCACCCAAGCCGCGCTGGTGCAATCCACCGAAGTCCAGGGCCTGAGCGTGCTAACCAGCGGTAAGCTACCGCCCAATCCGGCGGATGTGTTAGCCTCCCAAAAAATGGATGCTGTCATCACCAGCTTGGCCGCAGATTACGATTATCTATTATTCGATGCGCCGCCAGTGCTGGTGGCCACGGATGCCGCCGTGCTAGGCTATAAGCTAGATGGCGTGCTCTTGGTGGTGCGGGCTAGCACGACGCGCCGCGATGCCATCCACCGGGCCCAAGAACAGTTCGAGCGCGTCGGCGCGCGGATGTTAGGTGTTGTATTGACCAATGCCCCGCGTCAAACACGGGGCGCGCGTTACGGAGTTGCTGAATAACCATGCAAAATATTCTCGTTACAGGGGGGGCCGGCTTCATCGGTAGCGCATTCGTGCGCCATATGGTAACGACCTACCCGGGTTATCAGATCGTCGTTTTTGACAAACTCACCTACGCGGGCAACCTAGACAATTTGCTGCCTGTGCAAGACGCGCCCAACTATGCCTTTCTGCAAGGCGATATTGCCGAAGAAGCCGATGTAATGGGCGCCCTGGAAACTTACAACATTGACACGATAGTCAATTTTGCCGCTGAATCGCATGTGGATCGTAGCATCCTTAGCCCGCATGCCTTCATCATGACGGATGTCGTCGGCAGCTACATGTTGCTGGAGTGCGCGCGTAAATTGGGCATCGGGCGCGTGCATCAGGTCAGCACAGACGAAGTCTATGGCACAATTCCGGAGGGCCTCTTCAAAGAGGGCGATCCGCTAGAGCCGAATAGCCCTTATGCGGCCAGCAAGGCCGGGGGCGAACTCATGTTGCGCGCCTACAAAGAGACCTATGGGATGCATACCACCGTTACACGCGGCAGCAACACGTTCGGTCCGTACCAATACCCAGAGAAGCTGGCGCCGTTTTTCATTACCGAAGCCATTGATAATCGCCCCCTCCCGCTGTATGGCGATGGCTTACAAGTGCGCGATTGGCTGCACGTAGACGACCATGCCTATGGGGTTGATCTGGTGTTGCACAAAGGCCAACCCGGCGAGATTTACAACATCGGCGGGGAGAACGAGCGCACCAATCGCCAGATCACAGATTTGATTTTGGAAACGCTCGGCAAGCCAGAAAGCCTGGTGCGGTATGTCGAAGATCGCCCCGGCCACGACCGCCGTTATGCGCTGACGAATGATAAACTACGCGCCGATTTTGGCTGGGCACCCTCGCGCGATTTCGAAACCGCCATGCGCGAGACCATCACCTGGTATGCAAACAATGAATGGTGGTGGCGCAAGATCAAAGACGGCGACTACATAGCGTTTTACCAGCAACAATATGCCGAACGACTGGCTAAGGCGAACGCCGAGAACGATTAATTAACGTTCTACGATACGCCGCCGAACCAAGCGCCAGGCGCGCTCCGCATAGGTGAAACCCGAGCGTAACCACGGACGTGGTTCGGGCTGGGCCGTTGGCGCAGGCAATGTATAGACCGACTTCAGCAAATCTATTTCTTGGGGCACGATGGCATCCAGGGCATAGTGCGATACGACATATTCGCGCGCGGCCTTGCCCAGGCGTTCCCGCAAGGCTGCATCAGCAAGCAGGGTTTCTAGCCCCTCGCGGATGCTTTCTGTGGTCATATCGCTTAACCAGCCTGTTTCGCTATGGCGGATAAACTGCCGAATGCCGGGCGCATCGGTCGTGACGACGGGCAAGCCGCAAGCCATCGCCTCGAAGATGGTTTTGGGGTGCCCTTCGTAGCGCGACGGTTGCGCGTAGACGGTGGCCTGCTGCATATGTTCGGCCAGGGCACTATTGGGTCGGTTCCCCAGTAGATGGACATGGCTTAAGCCCTCAGTGCGGATGCGCTGTTCTAAGTGGCCGCGTAGCTCGCCCTCACCAATGAATTCGACGTGAACATGGGTCAGCGGCGCGACGGCACTCAGCAATAGATCGACATTTTTCTGCCCAGTCAGGCGCCCTACAAACAGAATACGCGGCTGGCGCGGGGGTTTTTCTGGCGGGGTAAAGCGTTGGGTATTCACGTAATTCGGAATCACGCAGATGCATTCGGGCGAAAGAGCGTGATTTTGCAAAGCGGCCTCGCGCATTTCCTCGGTGGTCATAACGATCCGCTGCGCGGCTTGAAAAACGCGCCGCTCCAGGCCGAGAATGGCCTCGTAGCGCGTTTCATAGGCTTTTGGGTCATATGCAGCGAAAAGCGCCCAAGAAAAGCCACTGCGCGCGATGAAGCGCTTGCCATAATGTTGGGCGATCCGCAAGGCAGCCTCCGCTGCGCCGGTTTGTTCCGCCTTCAAGATAGTCGCGCGTTCGAAAGCGGCGCGATGAAGCCAAGGCAATTGTTGAATATAAACCTGGTTGGGCAAACGCCAGCGATTGATGAGAATATCGATGCCTGGCAAATGTTCGGCGAGTTCAAGATCGGCGGGGCCGCCATAGCTAACCCAGCTAATGCTCCCCAGCTGAGGCCGTAAACGCAAATAGAGCTCGGCTTCACGTTCTAGCAAGCCCGACCGCGCCCAGTCTTGCAGCGTTGTACCGGCGGTCAAAAAAAGGACAAGATGCACATCGGAAAGCGGCATGTTCGGCATCATCGCGGCCATTGATTCCGAACACCGCGCCAGAAATCTGGGTTGGCGGGTTCCCACAAAAAAGCGCGCAGCAAGCTATAGGCCATGGGGAACACCTGGCCCGCGTTTTTATAGGCGACACCCTTCGCCCGCCAGAGTTCGGCCATCGCGCGCCGTTTTTCGGCCCGGCTGGGCGTAAAGTCCGCGAACTGCTCATCCAATTCGCGTATTGCGTCGTCATAAGCGGCGCTGTCGTCGCTACTCGGGTCATCTGCGCGGATGGCGGCCAATTTGAGGATGCTTTGCCATTCGGTTTTCATGCGTAAATAGCTGGTAAAAGTCATTTGCCCGGCATGCAGGCGATACTGATACAGGGGCGGGGAGGCGATATTACCGATTTTGCCTTGTTCGGCGATCCGCAACCAGTAATCGAAATCTTGTGAAGTGCGAAAGCCCTCGCGATAATAACCAACTTGGTTGAGCACTGCGCGCCGAAACATGACCGATCCATGAAACATTGTGTTGTCACCTTCAGCGAAGGCGGCGCGCATACCGTCGTCATCCGTCGGGTGCTCCACCAAACCAGTGATGCGCCCTTTATCATCAATCAAATCGGCAGCAGTTCCGACTAGCAGATAATCGGGGTGTGCAGTCAAGAAGGCGCGCTGAGCAGCCAGGCGGCCTGGTTTAGAGATGTCATCGGCGTCCTGGCGAGCGATGAATTGCCCTTGCGCAGCCCGCAGCCCCACATTCAGGGCGGCAGTTTGCCCCACGTTTTCTGGCAGGTCGATCACGCGCAGACGCGGGTCGTGGATGTAGTGCAAACGGGCGAGGGTATCATCAGTAGAGGCATCATTAACCAGGACCAATTCCAGATCATCCCACGTTTGGCCTAGGATGGATTCCACCGCCTGGATGATATAGGGCATGCCGTTATAAACCGCCAGGACGACGCTAACGTCTGGTGTATGCGCTTGCATCTGCATTAGAGTATCTCAATTGGACGATTTCACCGCGCAAAGTATACCAGAGCCCCCGGCTATGATAAAATCCCTACGATATTGAGACGAGGTGTCATGTACGAAGGACTACGGGTTGGGGTCGTGGTGCCCTGCCATAACGAAGCACAGAATATTGCGAACGTCATTCGCAAAATGCCTGCGTTTGTCGATCAGATTTACGTGATAGACGACCTCAGCACGGATGATACCGTGGGCGTCGTGCGGGGTTGCATGGCGCAGGATGGGCATAAAATCGTGCTCATTCAGCATGACGTTAACCAAGGGGTCGGCGGCGCCATCGCTTCGGGGTATAAAGCAGCCCTGGCTGACGAGATGGACGCGGTCGCAGTGATGGCGGGGGATGACCAAATGGACCCGGATAACTTGCCGATGTTGCTCGATCCGATTGTGCGCGGCGAGGCGGGGTATGTAAAAGGCAATCGCTATCTGGATCAGGCCGCGTGGGAGACTATCCCCAAGTTGCGTTTTTTTGGTAATGCCGCGTTGTCTTTGCTCACCAAGATTGCTTCAGGCTATTGGCATATCGTCGATTCGCAAACCGGTTACACGGTCATCTCGAAGGATGCGCTGAGCAAACTACGCTTGCACTTGTTATGGAAACGCTACGGCTATCCCAATCATCTGCTAGTGATGCTCAACATTCATAGCGTCGTCGTGCGTGATGTGCCGATCCGGGCGGTGTACCACGAAAATGCAGTGTCCGGCATTCGCATCGGGCGTTTAATCCCACAACTCTCGCTGCTGTTGGTGAAATGGTTTCTGTGGCGAATGTGGGAGAAATACGTCCTGCGAGACTTTCATCCCCTGGTGCTGTTTTACATGCTCTCGTGGATTATGTTGGTTATCACGGTGGTTTTGGGGAGCCGCCTGGCGTTCTTCTGGTATTTTAACGGCATCATCCCCCAGATTAACGCCCTGGGGGCGCTGATCGCCTTTACGAACTGCATCCAAGCGGCTTTCTTCGCCATGTGGTTTGATATGGATTATAACAAGCACTTGCGCTAAAGCCCGGCGCGGATGTGCTCATATATCGGTTGCACCACCGTGATGAAACGGGCCATCCGGCGCGCGGTGGCCCTTGCGTGATTTTCCGTTAAATCTTCGTCCGCACAGGCGAAATAGAGTTTCGTCCAGCCTCTGTCCCAAGGTTCGGCCCAGACATCTTCGTCTAGCGCATGCCGGATGGTGAGTAGCTGCTGGTCGAAACAGGCGATGACTTCGCGGTTAAACGGTTTATTCCGACTTTCCAGATGCAAGCCAATTTCGAGGCGACGCCCGCTTTTGCTCCAGGGGCGCGAAACCTCGTAATGAATCCGGCGATCCGACCCGAAATAGACCTGGGCCAGCCAGCGTTGTTCGCCCAAATGCGCGTACGGTTGCATATCAGCGGGTAGATGATCGCGCACATGTTGCGCGATGTGTCGCATAAAATCTGTATGTCGCATAAGTCTAGCATACCAGCCTTGTATGGGGGCGTCATGGGCCAGATGAATGCGCTATAATGCACTTGGTTCTTTCTAAATAAACGTTAAGCAAACAGAATTAGAGGAGCATCAAGCTATGGCTTACCAGCACATTACCATCCCTGAAGATGGCGAAAAAATCACGGTTACGGGCGTGCGTCAGTTGCATGTGCCCGATAATCCGATTTTGCTATTCATTGAAGGGGATGGTATCGGGCGCGATATTATGACGGCATCCCAGCGCATTTGGGATGCAGCGGTAGAAAAGGCTTACGGTGGCAATCGTAAAGTGGCCTGGATGGAAGTCTATGCGGGCGAGAAAGCCGCCGACATCTATGGTGGCAATTATATGCCCGAAGAAACCTTCGACGCCTTTCGCGAGTTCAAAGTCGGCATCAAAGGCCCGCTGACCACGCCCGTGGGCGGCGGTTTTCGCAGCTTGAACGTCACGTTGCGTAAAGTGCTCGATTTGTACTCCTGTATTCGCCCAGTGCGCTGGTTCCGGGGGGTACCCAGCCCGCTGAAAGCGCCGCAAGATGTCGATGTCATCATCTTCCGCGAGAATACCGAAGATGTTTATTCGGGTATCGAATTCGAGGCCGGAACGCCGGAGAATGCGAAGGTCGCGCAGTTTTTGCGCGAAGAGATGGGCGCGACTTTTGCACAAAATGCTGGCTTGGGCGTCAAGCCGATCAGCGCCTTTGGCAGCAAACGCCTGGTGGCCCACGCGATTGAATATGCCATCGAACGAGGGCGCAAAAGCGTGACGCTCGTGCATAAGGGCAATATCATGAAATTTACGGAAGGCGCATTCCAGAAATGGGGCTACGAGGTCGCCAAAGAACAATTTCCCGATCATGTTGTTTCGTGGGATGAAATGGTCGAGCAATATGGCGGCGAGCTCCCCGAAGGCAAAATCCTTATTCAGGATGTGATCGCGGACATTATGTTCCAGAAGATGCTACTGCGCCCTAAAGAGCACGATGTTATCGCAACCATGAACCTGAATGGTGATTATCTTTCCGATGCGTTAGCTGCCGAAGTCGGCGGGGTGGGCATCGCCCCCGGCGCGAATATTGGCGATGAAATCGCCTTGTTCGAAGCCACCCATGGCACCGCGCCCAAATATACCGACCTCGACAAAGTTAATCCGGGTTCGTTATTGTTCTCTGGGGTGATGATGTTCGAACACCTGGGTTGGTGGGAAGTCGCAACCATGATTACCGAAGCTTACGAAAAGACGCTCGATCAAAAGATTGTGACGTATGACTTCGCGCGCCAGATGGAAGGCGCACAAGAAGTCAAAACGAGCGAATTCGCAACCGCTATCATTGACAACATGGGCTAGATTGCCAGTTTGTACGCTGTATGCGGCCATCTCAGACATGGGGTGGCCGCTCGGGCAGCGCGTAAGCGTCATCTGAGCGTTGCTTGCGCGCTACCTGCCAAATGCACTATATTATGGGCTTATAACTCAACAATGTAGGGAGGCCGTGCCCATGCGTGATGGAAACGCGCCCATTACGGAACGAGAATTACAACAACTCAGCCAACGGGTAAGCCAACTGAGCCAGCGCTTACGGCGTCAGCGTGCCGAACTCCGCCAACACGGGATGGATGTCCCAGCGGGCACGTTAAAAGGGCTAGAAAGTGTGCATGTTGATCTGGAAAACACAGCACCACTCATCACCGAGCAATATAACGAGTTAGAACGCTTGCGCATCCTCGCAGAAACGACCTCCTTGGTGAATTCCAGCCTGGATGTAAAGGAAGTCCTGAGTGCGGTTATGGAGACCGTCTTGAAGCTCACCGGGGCCGAGCGCGGTTATATTTTGTTGCGCGATGAACAATCCGGCGAGATGCAAGCGCGCGTCTCCGTCAACATCACTCGGGCGGATGAAGAAACGGATGAATTCGCCGTTAGCCGGACGATCATTAATCAGGTCGCTGAAAATGGCGAGCCCATTGTGACGGCCAATGCCCTGATGGATGATGTGTACGCCGCCCAACCTAGCGTAGTGATGCATAATCTGCGCAGCATCCTCTGTGTACCGCTGATTATCAAAGGCACCGTCGAAGGGGTCATTTACGTCGATAATCGCATTAATGAGGGCATTTTCAGTAACAAAGAACTGCAACTTCTGTATGCGATTGCTAGCCAATCTTCCCTAGCGATTGAAAACGCGAAGCTCTTTGAGCAAGCACGCGCCGCTCTAGAAGAAATCACGGCGTTTAAGTCTTTGCTAGATAATATCCTGGCGTCTATCGCCAGCGGTGTGATTACGACCGACACCGATATCATCATCACGACCTATAATGTCGGTGCCGAAACGATTCTGGGTATTCCGCGCACCCTAACCGAAGGCCGCCCCTTCCATGAGGCCGTCCAATTTCTCTATGAGGCTGTGCACGATGTCCTGCCCTCGGTATTCTCGAATGGGCAAGCCTTAACCCTGGAACGCGATATCGTGGCCCCAACGGAAGAATTGCGCAATTTGAACCTTAAACTGAGCCCGCTGAAAGATGCTGCCGAACAAACGCAGGGCGTCGCGCTGGTGGTGGATGACCTGACCGACCTCAAACGGCGTGATGCCACCCTGGCAGCCGTGAATCGTTATTTGCCGCCCATGATGGTCGAAAATATCCAGAGTATCGAAGGTATTGGCCTGGGTGGCGAACGGCGTCTGGTGACGGTCTTGTTCGTGGATGTACGACCTTTCTACATGTTCCCCACCGAGCTAGAAGCCGGGGCCGTTATGGAGCAGCTTAATCTACATCTGACCATTGCAACCGAAGCGGTGCATCGTCGTTTGGGGCTCATTGATAAATACATGGGTAGCGAAGTTATGGCCTTGTACAATACCCAGTTGAACCCCTCGGCTAATCATGCGTTGGATGCACTGCTCTCGGCTCTGGACATGATTCAGGAATTTCACCGTAAACATAGCGAACTGAGCATCGGCCCGGATGAAGCCTACTATCGGATTGGCATTCATACTGGAATTGCAACCATGGGCAACGTAGGGGGCACGCAGCGCCGCGAATTTACAGCGATTGGCGATACGGTGAACCTGGCCAAACGGTTGCAAGAAAATGCCGCGCCTGGCGAACTCATCATCAGCCAAAATACCTACGCCGAATGTGCCGCTTATATGCGCAATAATGCCGCGTTCGCAGTCATCCCGCGCGAGCCAATGCGCGTTAAGGGGCGGTCACAACTTACCGAGATTTTCGAAGTGCGCTTCGACCCAAAAACCGTGCGGATATAAACGACGCACCGAAAGCGAAAGAGTTATGGAAACATCTCAAGTCAGTAAGCTTTTGGTCGAAGTGACTCGGCTAAGCAAAACCGTGCAGGAAGTCTCCGATTTATTGGCCGCGCAGCAGAACTTTCTGCGTATGCGGCAGATTGCGCTAGATGAACAACTCGTGCCCGACATCCAAGGTGTGGCCGAGCAGCTAGACCATATTCGCGAGACGCTCGACGCCCAACAGCCCGAGCTCGCCCAACTGCGGGCGCTAGTGCGCACGATGGCCGCTATTAGCTCTACCCTGGACTTAAACCACATCCTTAACAACGTTATGGATACATTCATTGAACTCACCGAGGCCGAGCGCGGGCTCATCGTGCTGCGCGATCCAGACACGCATGAGCTTGATTTTCGCATTGTGCGCGGCATGGACGAAATGACCATGCACAAGGGGAGCTTTCTGGTCAGTCGTACCGTCGTGGAGGATGTCGCGAGTAAAGGCCAACCCGTCATCACCACCAACGCCTTAGAAGACAAACGCTATAGCGCCCAGGAAAGCATTATCAGCTACGCCGTGCGTAGCATCATTTGCGTGCCGCTGAAGGTCAAAGAAGATGTCATTGGCGTGGCCTATGCAGACCATCGCTATCGTAAAGAGCTATTTGGCGAAAAAGAAACCAACTTCTTGATGGGCTTTGCCAATCAGGCGGCGGTCGCTATCGAGAATGCGCGCTTATTTGACGATGTACAACGCAGCCTGGATGAAATTATCGAGATTCGCAACTTCTTAGATAGCATTTTCACTTCCATCGTCAGTGGCATTATCACGCTCAACGAACATGGAACCGTCATCAATGCCAATCGCTCTGCCGAGGATATCTTGGGTATTTCGGCCTTGCATAGCATTGGCAAGCCCTATACAGACATCTTTCCGGCCTTATACGAAGGCTTTGATGATCTACTCTCGCGCGTGCAGTTCGAACGCACCCAACAGATTATCGAAATTAACCCGGTCTTGCCCGACCGGGGGGCGGTGCACCTGAATCTGAAGCTAAGCCCACTGGTGGATGCCGATAGCCAACGCACCCAGGGGGTAACAATCGTGATTGACGACTTGACCGCCATCAAGCGCAACGACGAGACATTGCGCGTCGTGAACACCTATCTATCAGAAGAGATGGTGTCCAATATCCAGAGTATCGACCAACTCGGTTTGGGGGGGGAAGATCGCGAAGTATCGGCTATTTTTGCGGATGTGCGCAACTTTACCACGTTCAGCGAACAGCTAGCGCCCGAAACGCTCATGACCGTCATCAACCAATACTTGAGCGTCAGCAGCGCGGCTATTCAAGGGCAACAAGGCGTCATTGATAAATTCATGGGCGATGCGGTGCTAGGCTTGTATAACACACAGTTAAATCCCCAAGATGACCATGCTTTACGGGCCGTCTATGCGGCGGTACACATCCTGGAAGATGTGACCGCCTTGCACGCCCAGCTTCCCCCCGATCAACAGCTCGATTTCGGAATCGGGATTCATACAAGCTTCGTCACCGTCGGGAATGTCGGGAGCCCTAGCCGTAAAGAATTTACCGCCATTGGCGAGGCGGTCAACCTGGCCAAGAAATTGCAAGAATGCGCCACGGCGGGCGAGTTGGTCTTTAGTGAAGCCACCTATCAACAAGTGCGCCATGCTGTGGAGGCCGAGCCCGTCGAACGCCAAATGCGCGGCGCGGACACCACGACGTTAATGTATCGTTTTGTGAGCTTCTTATAGCACTTCTGGCAATAAAATAACCGCTTCACCCTGCAAGACGATGGTTTCGGCGGCGTTAGCAAGCGTCATGCCCACCGTAGCGATGCGCTTCTGAGCCCGCCAGGCGACGACTTCTAATGTTGCTACCAGGTGATCGTCAACATAAACCGGCTGTTTGAAACTAAAGGTCTGAGAGAGATGGATGGCACCCGGGAAGGTTTGGCCCAACGTCGCTACCACTAAGCTGCCGACCAGCATCCCATGCGCCACCCGCCGACCAAAGCGCGTTTTAGCGGCGAAATCATCATCCAGGTGTAGCGGGTTATGATCTCCCGATATCTCGGCAAATCCGCGAATAAGCGCATCCGTGACCTGCAAACGATGGGTAAATATCTGCCCGACTGAAATGGTCATGTGTCCTCACGATATACATAAGAATTTGGGCTATATATGGCGCGGTTTGCCGGCACGTAAGGCAGCTTGCCAAATGGCACCCCGGTAAAGCAATTCGTAGACGCGACCATCCGCCACACGCACGAGCATATGCTGACCAGATTCATCGGCCCAGCGCCGCCCAATATCGATAACCGTTAGCGTTTGGCCATCTAACGTCAAACTGCGCGGGCGAGGTGTTCCATTTTGGGTAAATGTGACCTCTACCTGGCAAGGCTTCATGATAGGTGCTCCAAAACCATTTGCAAGGCCGCTTCAGCACTAGCCACTTTATTGCCATAGCGGTCGTGCGGCCAAACAAAGCGTGCGACTAGCGTATCTTGTGCCGCAGCCAGGCCGATATACGTTAAGCCGACGGGTTTTTCGGGCGTGCCGCCGCTTGGCCCGGCAATGCCCGTTACCGACAGAGCCAGGTCTGCGCCAAACGCCGCCAAGGCCCCGTGGGCCATTTCATGCGCGACTTGTTCGCTCACGGCGCCAACAGCGACCAGCGTTGACTCCTGAACGTTCAGAAATTGCATTTTTGCTTCGTTAGAATAGGCCACAATGCCGCCTAACATATACGCCGAACTTCCAGAGACGTCGGTCAGGTAACTGGCGATTAATCCCCCGGTACAGCTTTCAGCAGTCGCCACGCGCAATTGACGGTCGCGCAGTATGGCGCCAACCTGGGCAGCTAGCGTTTGGGGGCCGTTCATCCGCACCATCTCTGCATTAGGAATCCCCTAGCGAGAGTGGTACACCGAAGGGCTCGTTACGTGCGGCGCGGGTTTCCAGCGTCAGGCGTAGGTCTTCGATGAAATCGTACACTAAAAGATCATGATAGACCCGGTTACCAGAATTGGTTTCGATCTGTTGGCGCACCTGGCAGCACGTATCACTACGCGCCAGGCTGGTGATCGCTATGGAATATTGCCCTGGAATGTAGCTGACCAGGCTCAGGTCGTAGACGACAATCGTCCGAAAGGTTTGCCAATAGACGCGCGCGGCGTCAAAAAAATACTCGATGTTTACGCCGGGGGCCAAATACAAAAAATGAAAATCGGCGCGGCGGGTGGGTGGGCCGGGGGACACTTGCCACCCGAGGGCCGTATCATGAATAGGGTTGTTGGGCATAAATAGCTATTCCTCCTGCTTTTAGTGCGCTGAGCAATGGCTTACAAACCGCGCAAAACGTCTCGCCAGGCGGATTCCAATTGCCACAAGCTACTTTTCTCTAGCTTAGCATGCATGCGCGCCAGGCGGGGGTAGCCATCCGCATATTCATCGGCGAGTTCCTGCGCAAAATCGCCATTCAAAATGCTGTGCAAGATGCTCGATAGCCGTGCTTCTTGTTTGGTTTCCTGAAAACGCTCCGTACGTGAGAGAATGCCATATTGCGCGCTGAGCGACAAACTTTGCAAGGTATCCTGAAACCCAATTTGTGCGGCTTGCTGGAAAAACGTGGCTAATTCCCCCGATAGATATAGTTCTGTCAAAATGGCTTCGTCATCAAAGCCTTCTTGTTGCAGAACCCGCGCCGCTGAAAGCAGCAAACTGTGGATGGCTGGCCACATAACATGCTGCCCGAATAAATCCAGCGCGACCTCCTGCTGGGCGCTCATTTCTAAGGCACCCTGCTTCAAGGCCCCAAAGGCATACCCCAGCGCCAATAAACGACTCAGCGCATTGTCGGTGGCTTGCTGGTGCAATACAAAATAGGACATAAAGCCGGTGCCGTTTAGGTATGCCGCGCGCAAGGTGCTGGCCAGAGTGCGGGGCGCGATGACACCAACATCTACAAAAACGGGCGGCTCTATCAACCGATAAGCCAGGTTATAGCCCGACATAAAGGCTAGCGTATCACCCGTTTTGAGGTGTGGCCCGACTAACTCCAAATAGACGCGCGGGGCGGCTTCGTCGGGGATCGCCATGCAAATGACCTGGCTTCTGGCAACGGCTTCGGGAATATCGAGCACTGTAAAATTATCTTTGCGGGCTTCTTGTGCGTAAATATCATCAATATTGCCTATGATGACGTTGACGCTACTATCACGCAGATTGAGCGCCAGCGGACGCCCTAAACGGCCATACCCCACGACTGCGACCGGGACATCCGCCAGGAATAACATATTGGCGTCGGCTTCACGGTAAATGCGCATTAGTGGTCAGTAATATCTAATTCGGCTTGCAACATCAACACCAGAGCTTCAAATTCGGCGCGGCAATCGGGCGAATTATCCAAATATTGTTGTATAGCGGGCAGTACTGTCGCGATGTCTTCGCCATTGGCGGCCATTTCGGCCACGCGCTCCATCTGTAGATTCCAGGCCATCGGGTCTATTTCTTCTTCCCGGGTGGTGAAAATACAACGTAATAAATCGCGTAATCGGCTTTCCATGGAGTCTCCCCCTTATCATGCGTCACTCATTTAGTTAGAACGGAGCACAACCGGATGTTCTTACCTTGGGCGGCAGATGCAGCCCTTGTTCGAACGCTTATGAACTGAACAACTGCATTACATAATCCATAGCGAGCCCTTCTTCTTCCAGATGGGTTTTTAGTTTCTTGCGCGCATCGTGCAGCAGCTTGTAAAGCGCATTGCGATTGGTATCCAGTTGTTCGGCCACGACATCCATGGGCACGCCGCGCAAGCTGACGGCCTCCAACGCAATGCGTTGGCGTTCGGTGAGCACTTCGTTAAACGCGCGGTCGATAATTCGCACCAGGTCTTCGCGCTCTGTGGCGCGCTCGGGTGCATTTTGCTTGGTGTTATGCTGGATGGCATCCGTCAGATGCAGCATGATCTCGCCGTCATTCGTAATGTCATCTAGGCTAAAGTCGCGATAGCGGGCGCGGCGCAATTCGCTGACCGCCACGCGCGAGGCGATTTTCATAGCCCAGGTCGTGAACTTGCTATCCCCCCGAAACGTATGGATATTCTTCAGCACACGCAAGACCGCATCTTGGGCAAAATCCTGAGCCATCTGATTTAAGTCTTCTGTTGATGTGCGCACAAGGTCACTGCGCTCGCGGCTCAGATAATAGTAAATTCCGCGCTGCAAGCGTTGCCGTAAATCTTCAATGGCGGTTTCATGCACATCAGGCTGTGTATTATCCTGGAGTTGCGTGACCCACTCTTCATTTGTGCGTTGCGACATACTTGCTCCTCAAATACTCACCAGATTTTAGACTACGTTGCGTCAAAGATCAAAGCCATCTCAACTGGGGGGAGGAGCAAGCCAAAGATAAGATTTTCGCTTGCCAAGCCTCTGAATTGCGTTAGAATTTAAGTGATGTTAAAGTACCCGCATTCGTTTGGGCTAGCCAAAGCATACGGAGACGCGCCTATGAGTGAAAAAATACTGGTAATTGATGATGAAGAGACGACGGTACAACTCATCAGCATTTTACTAGAGCGCCGAGGGTACGACGTCATTAAGGCCTATCGGGCCGAAGATGGGTTACGTAAAGCGTATCATACCCATCCGGATTTGGTACTGCTCGACATTATGATGCCCGACATGGATGGCTGGGAAGTCTGTCGGCGCCTGCGCGAATTATCCGATGTGCCCATTATTTTCTTGACAGCACGCAGCGAAATTCGCGACGTAGTGAAGGGCCTAGAACTCGGTGCAGATGATTATGTCGTGAAACCTTACGATAATGACGAACTCATCGCGCGTATACGTGCCCATTTACGCCGTGCTCCCACGCCTTCGGTCTCTGAAGAATTGGTGTTTGATGATGGCAACTTTCGGATCAATTTTCTAAACCGCGAAGTGCGTGTGCGTAACAACCCCGTGCATCTGACCCCCAAAGAATTTAATTTGCTGGGTGTGTTGGTGCGTAATGCGGGCTGTGTTATCACCCGTAGCGAACTTGTCAAAGAAGCCTGGGGGCCAGAATATAGCGATGCCATCGACAGCCTCAAGCTGTATGTGCACTATCTGCGCCAAAAAATCGAAGTTGATCCGCAGAGCCCAACGTACATCCTCACCTCACGCGGCGTAGGCTACCGATTCGCGAGCACCTGATGCCTCATCGCTTTCCTTAGGGTACCCAATCATTTGCGATATCCGTTGAACGTGGCGCGTCGAGTAAGGCGAAAACATCGCCAGTGGCGCGTTCGAGGATGAACACATCCCAATCGCCATTGCGATCTGAAGAAAAAACCACATACTGGCCATCTGGCGAAAATCGTGGTTGGCGTTCATTCCCGCCGAAATCAAGCAAGAGGGTCGGTTCAGCGCTGCCATCTTCGGGCATAATATACAAATCAGCGGGGGTGTTCGGGGCTGTGCTGGCCGCGAAGATAATTTCACCCGTGTTACTCCAGTCCGGCGCGGACTCAATGAGCGCGTTCTCGTTGGTCGTCAAGGCCCGAACAGCCCGGCTTCTGATCTGTACGATCTCTATCTCGGTAATCCCTTCTTCTTCGGTGACATACACGATTGCATCCCCATTTGGCGAAAAACGGGGCCATGTCTCGCTGGCCTCGTCTTCGGTCAGGCGATAGATCGATATGACCTCGGGGGTAATCGTCGGCGTAGGGGGCGCTTCGACATCGCCGGGGGCTGGGTTCTCTCCACTCGTGACTTGTTCGATAGGCGGCAGAATCGAAGATGGGTCTGTCCCTAGAAAAAAGCTCGGTGGTGGGCCTTCGGTGTTCACGAGCCAAATATCCCGCGCGGGCGCATCCAGCGCCTGGGCCGAAAAGACGAGCAAACTTTCATACCAATCGGGGTAGTTGTGGCGATCTAAGATAACTTCTTCATCGGTATAGAGCGCGGCAACATTTGTGGCATCTTCGCGCCCAAAGCGTTGGAGTTGTAACACCAAACTGCGCGTACCGCTCTGATACTGTGCCCAAGCAAAACGGTCTTGGCCGGGTTGCAAAGCCGGGAACTGCCCACGCTGGTTCGGGCCAGACACGATTTGTAAATTGGCCGGATTATTCGCCGGTACAAAAGCGACCGGCTGGTTGTTGGGGTCACCTGCCACAAAGCCTGTCTGCATAATGATGCGCCCGGTTAAGCCTTCTGGCGGCGGTGGGAGTTCGATAGGCCCTGGGGTGGGGGACGCCGTCGGCACGGGTGTCCAGGTGGGTACTTCACCGACGCGAGCAGGGGTCAGCGACGGTGTGATGCTGGCCTGAGCAGTAGCGGTGGCATTTTCGAGGGCGGCCAATTCTTCGGGCAAGACGGTAGTCGTGGGCGATGGAATAACTAATCGTTCGGGCACTTCGGGTTCATCGTTACCTGTTGATAGAATGGCTAGCAAACCGCCAATGCCTAACAATACCATGCCCGCAATTAATACAAATACCAGCCGCCGACGCGGGGATTTCCCTGCGCCACCCCCGATGATCGGCCCGACACCCGTCGCGCGCTTGGCCGAGCCGCGTTCTTCCAATTGGCGCAGCATTTGCTGCGCTTTGGTGTTGCCCGGATTAATGATAACGACATTCCCCAGGCAAGTGCGCCGTTCTTCCTCTGTTTCAACGACACTGGCCAACCAGAACCATGCTGCTTCGTTGTACGAGTCAATTTGAACTGCCGCTTCGAGCTTTCCGCGACCCAGTTGTTTATCACCATCCCGAATGGCTTGGATGCCTTCTTTGACAAGTTGGTTGGCTTGTGGGTTTGACGATTTCTGACTCATGCTTGTCACCTCATTCCGTTACAATCGGATACCAGGCGGGGTCTTGATGCGGCCCTGGGCCATTCGTGAGTTGCCGCCAATCCGTGCCATCGGGCCGCACAAGCCAAATTTGCGGATTGCGCTGGTTATCGCGCGTGCTCGCCAGGGCAATCCAGGCGCCATCCGGCGACCAGGCCGGCGCGCGATCTTCTGCGTTATTATCATTCAGGCTCACCAACTGCTCGCTCGTGCCATCGGCATTCATGATATACAGATCATTATCGCCGCCTCGGTTCGAGATAAACGCGATACGCATGCTATCTGGTGCATAACTAGGCGCAAAGCTGGCATTCGCGGCGTCTGTCAGTTGCGAAACCGCGCGCGTATCCAGGTCCATAGCCCAGATTTCGAACTCGCCTGGCGTGTCCCGATCCGAAGCAAAGCTAATCTGCATCCCATTTGGCGCATAGGCCGGGTGGCGATTTTGGCCCAATCCTCCCGTGAGATTCTCAAGCTCTCCGCTATCCAGATCGAGCCGGAAAATATCGAATCGATCATCGACATTGCCGCCCGCCTGGTTAGACGCGAAGACGATCTGCGCGCCATCGGGGGAAAAGTCCGGCTCGTTAGTAAAGCGTGCCCCGAAGGTGGTCAATTGGCGCACATTGCCAGAGGCGACCCGCAGCAAAAATAGTTCTTGAACTTCCGGTGCAATTTGGGCCGCAAATACGAGTTCGGCGCCATCTGGCGAATACACGGGGTCAAGCAGAGCCAGGTCGGCGAACAGAGTCGGCTCAACCGTCGCTGTAATGTCGGGGGCCACCGCTTCGGTGGCGTCAGGGGTGGCGGGTGGGGCCCCTTCTGGCGTTCGTAGTTCATCCCTCGAAACATCTTGCGGCAAAGGGGTTGCGGTAGCTTGTCCCTGAATGTTGATCTGCGCGGCGTCGAACTGCACGGTCACTGAGGTTCGATCATCCCCACTACCGAGCATGGTTTCCAGTA
>DAOTVD010000255.1:0-3130 GCA_034437075.1 Anaerolineae bacterium | reverse complement strand
GCCATGTGCCGTGGAAAGCTTCGAGCAGATGGACGAGGTCGCGGCAGCGATGGCGGCGCGCGGGGTCAAAATCCTGCGCGGCATGGGCTATAAGCCGCGCACGTCGCCGTATGATTTTCAGGGCCTGGGCGAAGAAGGGCTGAAGATCGCGCGGAATGTGGCCAATAAATACGATATGCTGGTCACCAGCGAAGTTATGGACCCCAGCCTCATTCCCATGATGTCGGATTATGTCGATATTTTCTGGGTCGGCGCGCGCAACATGGGCAATAGCTTTTTGCTGAAGGCGCTGGGCAATATACGCCAACCCGTGATCTTAAAGCGCCATTTCGCCGCCACATTGAAAGAATTCATCTATGCGGCGGAATATATCGTCAGCAGCGGTAACCCGAATGTGATCCTGATGGAACGCGGCATCCGCACCTTTGAGCCTTGGACGCGCAACACATTGGACATCAGCGCGGTGCCCTTGCTGAAAGATGAAACGCATTTGCCCATCATTGTGGATGTGGCCCATTCCGCTGGGCGGCGCGACCTGGTGATTCCGTTGGCGCGCGTGGCCAAAGTCAGCGGCGCGGATGGCATCATGTTCGAGATGCACCCTAACCCCCCCGTCGCCATGAGCGATGCCAAACAGCAAATTGACATCCCCGAATTTAACCAGCTTATGGACGCGCTCGACGCGATTACCATCCAAGCGTAAGCGCACGCAAGGCCCCGGCATCGGGGCCTTTTTTCATTCGTTTTGCGCGGGCGGGCTAAACCCGCCCGACGAGCACTTTCAGGCGGCCCCAGACCATACGCGGCACGGCCCGTGCTTCGGGGATGCCCAGTGCTAATGTGGCCACGCCAAAAATTGCCGCCCCCAGGGTTACGCCGCCGATGAGTTGCAGCAAGGGCGTGCCCTCAACAGTCAGGCGCAACCACAGCGCCAACCCGCCACTCATGAGCAGCGCCGCGAACAAGACCCCGGTCGCGCTGCGCAACACTGGCCCATCTTGCAAGGTCATCCGGCGGCGTAAGAGCACCCAAAGGATGGTGCTTTCGATGGCCGTCGCGATAGACATCGCCAGCGCCAGCCCGCCAAACGGCCCTCGCGCAAAATCGACCGTTTCGGGATAGCCAAAAACGCGAATTAAAATCAGGCTCAGCGTGATGTTGAGCGCCATGGTAAATATCCCCACCACAACAGGTGTCCAGGTATCGTGGCGCGCATAGAACGCTCGTGCCAGGATTTCCAACACGGCATGCCCGGCCAGCCCGATGCTAAAGAGTGCAAGCGCCCAAGCCGTCCCGGCACTATCCAGGCGTGTCCATTCGCCACGCTCGAAAAACACGATAATGATGGGCATCGAGAGCGCGGCCAGGCCAAACCCGGCAGGAATGCTCATGAACAGCACGCTACTGAGGGATGAAAGCAGGTAACGCCCAAATCCGGCCTCATCGTTTTCGGCATACAAGCGCGACAGAGTCGGGAAGACCGCCGTGCCGATACTCTGGCCTAGAATGCCCAAGACGGTAAACATCAGCGTGAAGGCCGTTGTGATGGCCGTCAGGCTGCCGGGTTGCATATCGCTGGTAAGGGCGGTGTTCACCCAAAAATTGACTTGCACCACACCCAGCCCCAACACGCGCGGCCCCATCAAGAGCAGCACTTCGCCGACGCCTTCCGCACGCGGGGCGGGCCAGAAACGCAACGCGAAGTATTCCAGCCGCAGAAGATTTGGCACCTGAATGAACAGATGCAACCCCGCGCCCAGCACGGCGCCCCAGGCCAAGCCATGTACGCCCATGGTGGGGGCCAGCGCCACCGCGCCGAAAATCAAGCCTATGTTATAGACGCTAGGGGCCAGGGCCGGCGCCGTGAAATGTTGATAGCCGTTTAGAATGCCCATCACCAGCCCCGAAACGCCAAAAATGAGCACGGTCACGAGCATGATGCGCATAAGTTCGACCGTCAGTGCCTGGGCGGTGGCATCCGCGCCGGGGGTCAATGTAGCCGCGACGATAGGCTCGGCCAGGGCGAAAATCACCACGCACAAGGCCAAGGCTGCCAGGCTCATCAGGCTGAACACGGCGCTAGCCAGTCGCCAGGCGCCCGCGAAATCATCCCGAGCTAAAAAGCGCTGAAAAACCGGGATAAACGCCGAGCCTAGCGCGCCGCCTGCCACGAGAACAAATAAGGTTTCTGGTACGCGCAAGGCGGCATAAAACGCATCGAGATCACGCCCGGCGCCAAAGGCCGCCGCAATCACGACCTGGCGCACGAGCCCCAGCACGCCCGCCAAAATAAGCGCGAACATGATGATGCCAGCGGCGCGCGCGATTTCCGCCCCGCTAAGGGCGTCTCCGGGGTCGTCCTCGGGGACTATCGGGTTAGAAGCTGGGTTGTGTGTCATGCCAGGCAGTATACACGAAAGGCGCGCCCGCCTAGAGGGGGTTTTTGCGCGGGACGCCATCCCGGCGCGGATACATAGCGGGGGTGGGGGCCACTTTGCGAATGCAGACCAAATAATGCGGCATCTCTACGCCGGGTAAATCCACCCGGGCGATACGTTCGATTTCCCCGCCAAGGATGCGCAACGCCTGGGCTGCGTCGTCTTTCTCCGTGTGGGCCGTGTCGCCCTTTAGCGCGATGCACAACCCGTCCTCGGCGCAGAGCGGCAGCATATATTCGGCCAGCACAGGCAAATGGGCCACCGCGCGGGCCGTCACCAGGTCATATGTCGCACGATAGTCACCCGCCTGGCCGAGCGTTTCGGCGCGGGCTTGCTCGGCGGATGCATTTTGTAACCCTAATGCGTTGATGACCGTCCGTAAAAACGTAATTTTCTTGCCAGTCGCGTCCACCAAATGCACGCGCCAAGCCGGGCGCATAATCGCGAGCGGTATGCCGGGCAAGCCCGCGCCCGTACCCAGGTCGATTAAACGCGCCTGGGCGGGCAAATTTGGCAGGGTTAGCACTGAAAGTGAATCAAGAAAATGACGCACGGCGATGGCTGCGGGGTCGGTGATCGCCGTCAGGTTCATCTGCTGGTTCCAATCCAGCAAGAGCGCTTGATAGCGCGCCAACCCCGCGACCGCCTCCGGCGCGACATGCACACCGAGATGGTGCTGGGCCAGTTCATGC
>DAOTVD010000254.1:0-15124 GCA_034437075.1 Anaerolineae bacterium | reverse complement strand
CCAACCACCACCGATTTGCCTAGCGACACGCCAAGCCCCTCCTCATCCCCGACGGCCTCCGACACGCCAACCCCTACGGTCACCCCTACGGTTACCGCCACTGCAACCCCTACTGAGACCGCTACAGCGACCTTGACCCCGACACCCACCGCGACGCCCACACAGACCGCCACCGCGACGCCCACACAGACAGCCACGCCTATTCAGGTCATTAGCGCGCCACCCGCCGATACACCTAGCGTCACCGTGCCCTCCCCTTGGTTAGGTTTGGGGGCGTTGAGTGTGTTGGTGTTTGGGGTTTACCTCAGCGTGTATGCGGTGAATGCTGCTGCGCTAGAACGCTACGCCCCCGGTTTTGTCATTCGGCATTGTCCGGTGTGTCAGGCTGGGCAGTTGGAGTTAGATGAGCGCCCCTATCGGGTGTTGGGCATCCCGCGCATACGGCGCACAGTGCGCTGCGACAATTGCCGCTCTGTGCTGCGCGAAGTCGGGCGGCGGCGGTGGCGTTATGCGATAGACCGCTATGCCAGCCCAGAATTGTTTGAAGCTTACAACGGACACATCCTGACTGAGGCGGATTTGGCCGCATTGGGTGCCCAAACGGATGATGCGCAGGCCGTGGCTTATATCCCCGAAGATGAGTGAACGTGGGCGGTCGTTGTATTTTGTATACAACATGCTTACAATCTGAGTAGATGGGCCTGGTATGACCCAACCTGCGTGAATCCAGATATAGCTCATTTAATGATGAAATCCATGATCGGTAAACTTCTGGCGAGGTGCCAAATTGCCCTACGAATTTAGAGTCCCCCGTCGCCAGAATCAACAATTTGGGGTGGGGACGGCCTATTGGGGTAATTCAACCCCTTCTACCCTCTCGGAAAATTTATTGAATGCGATTCCTGGCGGGTTGGCTTGGTTGAGCTTGCTGGTTGTCTTGTTCGCCGCCTGGAATGTCCCGCTGGTGATGATCTTTGGCGCGTCGTTGCTCAGCATCTATACGGCGGTGCGCTTTGTGTTTGCTGGTGGGGCAGTCTTGCTGGGGCTGCGCCGTATCCGCGCTTGGGAGGTATTGGATTGGCAAGCTGAGTATCAACGCCTGGCGACCCCCGGCAGCTTACCGCTGGACGCAGTGCATCATTTGGTCATCATTCCCAATTACAAAGAAGAAGTCGGCACGCTACAACGCAGCCTAGAACGCCTCGCAATTCAACACAATGCGGCGCGTTGTGTCAGCGTCATGTTGGCGATGGAAGCGGGCGAGGAGGGCGCCGCCGACAAAGGTGAACGACTGCGCCAAGCCTTCAAAGGGTGTTTCGCTAACTTTTTTGTGGCAGTGCATCCCCGAGGATTGCACCAGGAAATGCAATGTAAGTCCGCCAACGAAGCTTGGGCGGCGCGCTGGGCCAAACTGCGCCTGGTGGATGAGCAAGGCTACAATATGGAGCATATCATCGTGACGACCATGGATGCCGATACCTTGTGGCATCCAGACTATCTGCAAGCGTTGGGCGTGCATTTCGCCACAGATGAGCAGCGGTATTGTGCGTTCTGGCAAGCGCCCATTCGCTATCATTCCAACATCTGGCAAATTAACCCGCTCATGCGCATCGTGCATGCCTATTCCACAGGCTGGGAACTCGCTTACCTGGCCGCGCCCTGGTGGCCCGCTCTGCCGATGTCGTCCTATTCGCTTAGTTTACGCTTGCTCGATAGCGCAGGATATTGGGACCCAGACGTGATAGCCGACGAATGGCATATGTATATCAAGGCATTTTTTCAAAAAGAGGGCGATCTGGTGCTGCGGCCTATTTTCTTACCATTTTCGGCCAATGCCACCGAAGGCAACCATTTTTTGGATGCGATCAAACAACGCTACGACCAAACGCTCCGGCATGCGTGGGGGGCTAAAGAAATCGGCTATACGATCGCGCAAATACAATTTAACCCGCAAGTGGATCGCTTGCGAAGTTTCAATCTGTTGTTTCGCGTAGCGCATGATAACTTGCTAGCCGGGGCGGGCTGGATCATCCTAACCGCTGGGATGCAGTTACCCGCGTTGCTCCATCCGCAGCATATTGACGATTGGGTAACCACGCCACCCTTTATCCTCTTGCAGATTTCGTTTGCATTGGTCACGATTTCGACGATTTTATTCTGGTTGGTGGATATTCGCACCCGCCCACCGCGCCACAATAGCATGACCCCCACCGAACGGTTTTTGTCTGCCATCAGCATCCCCGCCTTGCCGCTTGTGACTCTGATTTGCGTGGCTCTGCCCGTGGTGCATTCACAGACACGTCTTATGCTCGGTATGCCAATCCAATTTCGGGTTACACGCAAAACGCTCGTCTAAAGCAAAAATGGCCCGCCGCAGCGAGCCATCTTGCCAAATTAACGCTTATTCGATGGCCAGCGGACCAACCACCACGTTTTCGTTCACCGTAACGGGTAGATCGACGCCTTCGACTTCGCCAAATTCATACACGCCCGCTTCGCCCGTGTCGTAGTGCAACATGGGGAAGACCTGGTCAGTCGCTGCACCGTCCACGCTCGCGGGATCGTCAATTTCGACCATCACGTTCGCGTTGTAGCCACTATTCAGCGGTGCCCAACCGATCACTGGGCCGGGGGCACCATCTATGCTGGCATGGACAACCAACCAACCAGCGGCATCGATCAGCACTTCGTCAATCGTGATGCTGCCGTTTTCAATCGGTTGCGCATCGGCGGTAAAGCTCGGCGCCACGTTCAGCGGAAAGACCACCACGGAGTCGTTAACGGTCACTGGGCCATCGGCGCCTTCGACCTCGCCGAATTCATACGTGCCGACTTCGCCCGTATCCACATGCAGCATGGGGTACATCACAGGCGTCAGCATTTCGGGGTCGAGTTCGACCATCACATCAAGCGTTAGGCCATCGTCCACAGCCGCAAATCCGGCGACAGGGCCAGGGCCACCTTCTTCGCCTTCGGCATGAACGACCACAAAGCCAGGCCCATCTGACAGCACAGAATCCACCATCAAGCTAGGACCCATCATGCCATCGTCCATCATCATGCCTTCGAAGTTATCCGCGTGCAGCACGATTTGCGGGTCGGCATTGATCGTCGGCACAGTCGAGACGCCTGTAACGGCCACCGTGCCATCCACAGCAATCGGGCCATCAGCGCCTTCGACTTCGCCAAATTCATATACGCCCGCTTCGCCGGTATCCACATGCAACATGGGGAACACGGTATTCGTGACATCCCCGCTAATTTCGACCGCTACATCGGCATTATTGCCCGCTTCCAGCGCTGCCTGGCCAATCACCGGGCCGGGGCCGCCTTCTTCACTCGCCGCATGCACGACCAACCAACCGGGGGCGTCTGTCACAATATGCGCTGCCGTGAAACTACCGTCCACCATCTGTGGGTAAGCGCGGATCAATTGCACGTTAAAGGGCGGTGTCACCGGGGCATCATCGACCAGCACCGGGCCATCGGCGCCTTCGACCTCGCCGAATTCATACACGCCCATTTCATTGTCATCCGTGTGCAGCATAGCGAAAAGCGTCGGCGTCGCGCCTTCCGCGTTAATGTCCACGATGACATTTGTGTTCACGCCGGGGTGTAGATGGCGCTGACCAATCACGGGGCCGGGGCCACCTCCCTCACCTTCCGCATGGATCACAATGAAGCCGGGGCCAGGGCTTACAACGCGATCAACCGTGACGGTGCCATCCAAAGAAACCTGATCTGAGACCTCTACAGCGGGCGACATATCGTTCATTTGAGCGTTGGCGGGCAATGCAACGAGCGCCAATGCGATGGTTAAAGTTAGTATTCCGATACGTTTCAATTTTCTACCCCTTTAAGGTTAACTTATAGATAGATATTACACTCTCATACCTTAGTGCAAATCGGCTCGGGTTGCATAAATATCGCGAAATTGTCGGGGTTTTCTCATTGAGCTTTTAGTCCGTGCTTAACTACAATAAAAAGTCGCCGCAGAGCGACGACTTGTATATAGCGGGGATAAAAGACGGTGTTAAGGGGTAGGGGTGCTGGCCCCAGCATTGCAGGGTTGCACAATCCGCGATTCATCTAGCGTGATATCGGGTTGATTGCCCAGTTCGCGCACTTCAAAACTAAAGTTATTGCCGCGCTGTTCGTCTAAATCGGCATAAGTTGCGTTGAAGCGCATCAACTCGCCACCCTCTTGCGCGATGTATAACGCGCCATCAATGTAAAATTCGGGCACATCCGCTACAGATTGCCGTAAATCCTCCGACGGGAAGTCTGCCAAAATATCTAGCGCTTCATCCAGGCGGGATTCCAAGCGATAGCGCGTCGTCTGGACGCCATTAATGGTTTCGGTGCCGTCTTCTTCGGCAATGGATAGCGCCTGTACGCCAACCGCAATCGCGCTATATTCGGCGAAGGCTTCCGATAGACTGGTGGCGAAGGTCGTATTTGTGCCATCCGTGACACATTCGAGGGTGCCATCATTATTGACCAGGTAGGTGTCGCGCTCCGAGTCGGTAGTTGCATTCGGAGGCCGCACCGAGATAAATTCGCGGCGCTCATCGTTGCGAATATCGATGATGCGGGTTTCGCCATCTGCGTCCGTGCTGATCTCCCAGCGTAGCGATTCGTCTGTCGCGGTAATTTCATCCCCTGTCGGATTGGTTTGGCCACGCACAATTGTCAACGTTCCGGCATAACCATCCGCATTGTTTAACGCTTCGATTCCGTCTACGGAATATTGCCAGGTGCCGCTTTCGTCAATTTCGCGCAAGAGTTGAACCGACCGATCAACGGTTTCGACGACCTGTTGAATGTCTTCGATAGCTTGGCAGGCTAGCGATGACGCCATGAGCAATCCAACGACCAGGATGACACGTCGGTATCCCATATGTTAAACCTCCTGTGGGTTTGTGTTTGGTTGCATGCAATTGTTTGTCTACAAGTGGTGCTTGCGCGGCACGCTATACTCGCAGTACACTTTGCAAGCATACACGAGTAAGCGCAATGAGGCGAATGACCGACACACCCCCTCCTATTGCGCCTGAACCACTGAGGATTCACTTCATGATTGGTGTTGTGCTCAACGAGCGCTATAAGATCGAAGCCTTGATTGGCGAAGGTGCCACGGCCACCGTGTACCGCGCCTTGGATGATCGCTTGCAACGGCATGTGGCGGTTAAAGTGCTTTTACCGCATGTGCATGATACCACGCGCAAACGCTTTCAGGCCGAGGCGCTATCCGTAGCCAAACTCAGCCACCCCAATATCATGGCTGTTTATGATGTCAACCAGGATGGCCAATATGAATATCTGGTGGTTGAATTAATCCATGGCCAGCCCTTGCACGACTTCATGCCCGCATCGCCCCAAGATACCGCCGAATACGGGCGGCAGATTTGCCAGGCGCTGGATTATGCCCATAAGAATGATGTTATCCATCGTGATATCAAACCCGCCAATATCTATATCACCTCCGAAGGCACCGCCAAGATCATGGATTTTGGCCTGGCCATTGGCCGCGAATCGAAACGGCTCACGGCCCAAGGTACGATCATCGGCACCCCGGCGTATCTCTCGCCCGAACAAGCCCAGGGCTTCCCGCTGGATTACCGCACCGATATCTATACGACTGGCGTGGTGCTATATGAACTCTTGACGGGCGAATTACCTTTCGATGCCGACGATATTACGAGTATTCTCATCCAACAGGTGAAGAAAGACCCCATCCCGCCTAGCGAAGTGATGGATATTGACGTGCCTCAGGCGCTCGAAGACGCCATCTTGCGCGCCATGGAAAAAAACCCCGATCATCGCTTCCAGACGGCGGGCGAAATGGCCGCCGCCCTAGGGAGCGTTTTGGGCGAACCCATGCCACCCGACGCTGCACGCGAGACGCGCCCCGCTCAACCCGCGCCCCAGGTGCAAGTGGAAGATCAGACCGACACCTTGCGCGTCGTACTGGCCGATGACCATGTGATTCTGCGCACCTCGCTGGCTATGTTCCTGAACGATTGCCCCGGCATTCGGGTTGTGGGCGAGGGCTCCGATGGGGACGAAGCCTATAATCTGGTGGGAGAACTTCAGCCGGATGTGCTCCTTTTAGACCTGAATATGCCCCGCACCAACGGCCTGGCGATTTTGCCACGCTTGCGCGAAGACTTCCCCGGCGTGAAGATTCTAGTGCTCACTGGGCGCGATGAAAACGTGTATATCATGCGTGCGCTACGCAGTGGGGCGCATGGCTATGTCTTGAAGACTATCGAAGAAAAAGAACTGGAACTCGCAGTGCATAATGTCGCGGGGGGGAGCATGGTCCTGGGCTCTGGCGTGGCCGAAAAAGTTGTCGCGGGCCTGAGCGAGTTCGAAGACGGCACACCGCTGAATGCCATTCAACTCGATGTGCTTCTGTGCGTAGCAGCGGGCCTGGAAAAATCCGAAATCGCCCAAAAGCTGGGCATGGCCGTAGACGACGTGACCGGGCATCTCATCAAGATTATTGACACGCTCAACGTCCGCACGGGGGAAGATGCCGCGTTGTTGGCGCTGCGCGCGGGCTGGATCTCGTTGGACAGTGTGCATAAGTTTTAAGTGCCCAACATGCAACTTCATGGAAACCCCCTGCGCGGGGTCATCACCGACATGGATGGTGTGCTCTGGCGTGGTGATGTTATTCTGCCCGGTGTCGTAGATTTCATCCAACATTTAATCGAAGCGAATATCCCGTATGTTTTCGCCACCAACAACAGTAGCCGCACGGTGGAGAATTATCTGACGAAGCTTGCCGGGCTGGGTATCCCTGCCGAAGCCGACCAAATTCTCAGTTCGGCAGTGGCCACTGCCGCGTATTTGGCCGAGCAATACCCGCCGGGCACGCGCGTGCATGTGGTGGGCGAACAGGGTCTGCGCGAAACACTCACCGCGTATGGCTTTACCGTAGTAGAAGATGACCCCGCCCTTGTCATCGCCGGGATTGATCGTCACTTTACCTACGAGACGCTCCGCCGCGCTACCGATTTCATCCGAGCGGGTGTGCCATTTATCGGCACCAATCCTGATAAAACCTTCCCGGTGCCGGAGGGCTTCGCGCCAGGGGCCGGGAGTGTGCTGGCGGCGCTGGAAGCTGCCGGAGGCGTCCCGCCGCAGATTATCGGCAAACCCGCCGCGCCGATGTTCCAGGTGGCGCTCGAACGCCTAGGTAGCACGCCAAACACCACGCTTATGATCGGCGATCGGCTAGAAACCGATATTCACGGCGCGGCGGCATTGGGCATCCACACGGCACTAGTGCTGACGGGGGTCGCCACCGCCGAAGATGCCGCCCACAGCGAGCCCGCCCCCGATGGAATCTATGCGGATTTACCAGCCTTGGGGCGTGCTTTACTATAATTGGTATGTCCTTGAGAATATTATGGAGCAATTGGTAGATGAATAAACGTCGTACCGTGCAATCAATTCTTGCCTTGGCTTTGGTTAGCCTGCTGATGAGCTTGGCCGCGCTACAAGCCTTCGCCCAAGCCCCTCTGCCGACCCAAACCCCCTATCCCACGCAGACGCCTTATCCGACCCAGACGCCCTATCCCACGGCAACCCCGCGCGGGGCCAGCGGTGATGCGGTAACCCCGCCCGACGATCCGGCAATTGGTGAGGGTCAGGTGGTCATAGAAGCCGAGCCCGTCACCGACCCGCGCATGCCCGACCCCGAGGGCGGCATTATTGCGGGTGATACGGACGTGGCTTGGGAAATCAGCGAGCGGTCATTCACCAGTCGCTATCCCGAGGGCATGACCTTTACGCTGACGATCAGCAGCAGTGCCGCGCCGATAGAAATCGCGCGCGTCGTCTGGACGCACATCCCCGGGCGGCAAAGCACCGTGCCCGCCACCGACATTAATCCTGAAACCGGGGAACTCGTCGCCGAATGGGATCATAGCGACGGCAATCGCCCGCCCTGGCTAGAGGTCGATTATTGGTGGGAAGTCTCCGACACAGAAGGCAATAGCTATCGGACACCGCTAGTCGTAGAGGAATACGCGGACAATACCCGCGAATGGACGCGCGCCGAAAGCGAAGACATCGTCATTATCGCTTATGGTCTGCCCGACGAAGTGCTCGATCTGTCGATTGATGCGCTAGCCCGTCAACGCGATACCTTCCGCGCGGCTTGGGGCGATGTGCTGCCCTATCGCCCGCGCGCCATTTTGATGGGTGATCGCGCGGTTTTTACCGAATGGCAAGAAGGCATTGGCAGTCAGAACGTCGTCGGACTGACCAACCCCAATTGGGGGGCGACGATCCAAGTGGTTAGTTCCAGTGGCGATCTGGTTGACCTGGCTTATGCGATTGTGGTGCACGAAGTCGCGCACTTATACCAGAGTTGGTTTGCACCGCTGGCCTTCCAGAGCGGTACCTGGTTCAACGAAGGCAACGCCACATTCTTCGAACTCAACCAACTTTACGATTACGAAGGTCGGGTGCGCAGCATGGCCCAGAATGGCACATTGCCCGTTTTGCTGAATGGCCCTGGCCCCAACCCAGCAGGCAGTGGCCCGGATGGTATCGGGCGCTTAGGGTATGACGTAGGCTATACCTTTTTCGCTTGGTTTGTGGAGAATTTCGGCCTAGAAGGGCACCTAGAATACGCCCGCAGTGCCAACTCGGCCAGTGTGACGCGCAACGAAGCCCTTCAGCGCGTCACAGGGATGACGGTCGAAGAGATGGAAACGGCCTGGCGCGAATGGCTGGGCGCAGATGGCCCCGCGCCGACACTGTTGCCAACCTTTACCCCCGTACGTCTGGCCTCGCCCACGCCTTTCCAAATACCCAGCGGCGACTAATGGCCAAAACGGAGGCTTAAATTCTTCGTTTTAAGCTGTTGGAACGGCGAGCGGAAAAGCTCGCCGTTTTTTTATCGTCAAGCGCGCTGTTGCGTCGGGATTTTGCACGTCCCGTCGGCGCAATCATTGCCAAAGAAAGTGTTGATGGCGTAGCGGCGTTTGGCAATCCAGCGATAAATGGCTGGGCCAAGGCGGTTCATACCCGGTAGATACATAATCGGCACAATAGGCCACAGTAGCGGCAATTGCCCAGCGATGTAGCGCATACCGAAAAAACCAACTTTCCATTCGTTGGCGCGAGTGCGCACGTAAATCTCGCCGAGCAGGTTGCCACCTACCACTTCGGGAAATCGCTCTTGCACAGTTTCATGATCCCAGGCGTCGATACGCTCCACCCGGTTGAGCCAATCCAAATAGCGCACGGCGTTTTGGGTTTGGGTACACAAAATACAGAGTCCATCATAAAGCATTACGGCTTGCATGCGAGCCTTTCTTGCTGCGAAGTTGTCTTGTCTAGTGCGATCTTAACAGTTTCGCAGGGCTACGCCCGCTAGCCGACACTGCTCGGCAAGAGTTTTGTGAGCCGCTCGTGAAACGCCTGCACCCGTAGTTCATCCGTTGGGCGTCCGACAATCACGAAAACATGCCGCCCATTCAGCACGATGAAATAAGCGCGCGTGTCGGCCTCTGGGTCTTGGGTATGTAAACACGGCGGTGTCTCGCAGCCCAAATGCGCATAGTGTTGGGCAGCCTGCAACAGGCTATCGCCGTTCATGTGGCTTAACGCGCTGTTGCTGAACAAAATATGGCCTTTTCCATGGGTGTCCAGCAGGGCTGTAGAACAGTTGCGCACCGTCGCGTGTAGATGCCGGGCCGCATGGGCCACGATCATCATCAGTTGGCGTGCATCATAATCCGTGATGGTCATCAATCATCCCTAAATAGTGTGAAGCATGTCAACATACAAACGAAAAACTAACCTACACACATTATACCGTGGGGCGCGGGGGCAAACAAAAAAAGGCACATCAGATTGTCTGATGTGCCTGTATGGTTGCTGGTTTGATTTAGGGCGATTGCGTAGGCGGCACGGCCTGGAATGGGTCATCACCGCCGCCTTGGCCAGATTCTGGTTCAGCAGGTTGGGGGGCAGTCGTGGGTGGAAGAGCTTCGCCTTCAGTGGGTGGGGGGACGGCTTCTGTGCCCGCGTCAGGTTGGGGGGCTGGCGTGAAGGTCGGCGCGGGCGTGCTGGTGGGGATGCCAGCGGGCGTGATCGGATTAGTCGGCGTAGCGGGTTGTTCGGCGGCTTGGACGACAATCGGCACATCGTTGGTCGCTTCGCCGCCTTGCGTGCCGCGTGCCAACAAACGCAAGATGTAATTCCCGGGCTGTAAGCCGGTCACTTCAACACTCCCCAAGAAGCTATTCTCGCCCTGCGCGGGTGTGGTGTAAAGCTGACCCTGCGGGGCGAATTCTTCCGGATTGACATCTGCATTGGCCAGCAGGAACTGGTAGCTTTCAAAGTTCGGTACGCTCACCGTACCTCGGATTTCGATAAGCCCGCCTACCGATTGGCCCGATGTCGGTTGGGAGATGACCACCGTGGGGCAGGGGCCACTCGCGTTTTGGGTGGGCGGTGGCGATACGGGCGTTTCGATGCCGCGCGCGTCGGCCCATTCTTGGCCGGGTTGGCTGCTGTTGATCCATTCGACAGCGGTCAGGTCGTCCAGGTCAACAAACGTGGCCAGGCGCGTGCTATCCGGGCAATTGGAGTTAGGCAACAAGCCTGTAAAGGCATCGACTTCGACGGTCGTCACAAAGCCAGCATCGGCAGAAGGCACAGATTGCCCGGTGAATGCGATTTCGTTAACGGGTTGGCCGTTCGGGCAGGTGGCTTCGCTGTAGGCCGCGCCCGTGTATGAGCACACTTGCACATCCACAATACCGCCAGGCCGCACGAAATCTTGCGCCGGGACGCCCGCCAGCGCGGCTTGCATTGTCGTATTCCAAATAGGGGCGGCAGTATTCGAGCCTAGCACACCCGAGCCCATCGGTTGGTTATCCGTGCGCCCCACCCACACGCCGACGGCCATTTCGGGCGTATAGCCCAGCGTCCAAACATCGCGATTGTCGTTGGTGGTGCCGGTCTTGGCGGCAGTGCTGCGCCCGGGGATGGTCAAGTTATTGGATAGCCGCACTTCCAGATCAGATAGAATATCCGTGACCATGTAAGCATGTTCGGGGCGGACGATCTGCGCGCCTTCTGGATTCTCTGGCGCTTCGAACACCAGATCACCATCCACGTTTTCGATACGCCGGATGGAAAAGGGCTGTTGGCGGACGCCACCATTGGCCAATGTCGCGTAGGCTTGCACCATGTCAAACAAATAGACTTCTGTCGCGCCTAGCGCAGCCGGTAACCCCGCCTCTACTGGGCCAATGTCTGGTTGGCGTACCCCTAAACGGTCGAGCATACTCGCGAAGCGGTCGGGCCGCACGAACGCGAGTTCTTTCACCGCTGGGATGTTGAGAGATTGCCCCAGCGCGAAGCGTGCGGTCACGGGGCCGTTGGTGCGCAGGCTAAAGTTCGTGGGGCAATAGCCGTTATAACAGGTCGGCACATCCCAAATGATGGTGCCAGGATAGTGATGAACATTTTCGCCATTTTCGGCAAAGCCTTCGAACGACGTTAAATAAACCAACGGTTTAATGCTAGACCCAGGCTGCTGAGGCGTGAGCGCCACATTAACCTGGCCGTCAATTTCTTCGTTGTCAAAGTCCGCGCTACCCACCATGGCGATAATCGCCCCGTCCGAGGGGCGAATCGCCACGACTGCCCCATTATTGGCCCCTGGGGTGATCGGAATTTCGTTGACGACCGCTTGCTGGGCGGCTTCTTGCACGCTCGGCACAATCGTCGTATACACCCGGAAGCCCGAGCCATAGATTGTCTGCGGATCGTAGCTATCTTCCAGGCGTTGGTAGACGTAGTTCACAAAATGCGGATAGGTGATGTCGAATTCGGGTGCTTCAAACGTGGCAGCCTGCACCAGCGCAATGTCCAGGCTATATTCGTCATTCAGTTCGGCTTCGGTCACGCAGAAGGGCTGTTGGTCGTAGCCCGCATGTTGCATCTGGATGCAGCCATCGCCATTGGCTTCGGTCATCAGGCGCAAGACCTCGTCCATACGCGCAATCGCCGCGCTCCGATTCTGCACGGGGTCCCACAGCGCGGGGGCTTGCGGCAAACCGGCCAATAAAGCGGCTTGCCCAATGTTCAATTCGGAAGCCGAAACATCGAAATAGGTTTGCGCAGCGGCTTCGGCACCATATGCCAGATTACCATAGTAGATTTCGTTCAGATAAAATTCCAGGATTTCGTTCTTGCTGTAGCGCCGCGCAATTTCCGCCGCGACGATAATCTCCTGAATTTTGCGGTTGCTAGTGCGCTGGGCGGCCAGGTCAGCTTCTAGCACCAGCGCGCGGGTCAACTGTTGGGTGATGGTACTCGCGCCGCCGCCTTGGCCTCCGGTTTCTAGGTTGCGCACGATGGCGCGAATGATGCCGTAAATGCTAAAGCCGGGATTCTCGTAGAAGGTTTCGTCTTCTGTGGAAACAGTCGCATGGATGAGAAAGGGCGAGATTTCCTCTAGCGACACCGAAACACGCTGGCCGCCTTGCGGATCGTTATACACCGCAAGTTCATTGCCTTCGGCATCGTAGATGATGGTCGTCTCGAAAGCCGCTGCCCGGTCGCCGATCTGGTCGATCTCATCCGAATACTGGTTGATGACCGACAAATAGAAGCCGAGCATCCCTAGCACGACCAGCAACGCCAAAAACAGCCCGCCCACGCCGCCGAAAATGACCGCGCGCAGGCCCCATTTTTGCAATGCTGCGCGATCCCAATGCCCATCGAACGCGGCGCTATAATCTGGCTGAACACCATCCATACGCGGGGCATAGGGCTTTTGCTCGAAACCATCCTGTTCAGCGGGTTGATATTCGCCTTCGGTTTCTGCCACATAGGGCGCCTCAACCTGCGCGTAAGCATCTTGTTGCATGGCCGAGGGATCGTGCGGAACGGTATCCTCTAGGTTATAGCCGCCCTCGCTTTGCATCTGCATGCCCGGCTGCGTCGGCGCGGCATACGACGTATGGTCTTCTAGCCGATAAGCCGTTTGGTTAACTAGCGTTGCTTCGGGGTCTTCGACCGGCACTTTTTGGGGCAGGGGGGTGTCTTCATAATTTGTTGCGCCTGCTTCTTGCTCTTCATAGATTGGCGTGCCGCCTTGAACATCTTGCATTTGCGTCTCGGTCGGTACGGCGCTTTCTTCAAACACTTCGACTTTCGGCGGTTCGGCGGCCACCCAGGCCCCGCCATCCGAGCTATACCAGGTGCCGGATTCGATGCCAGGTATCCAATAGCGATTCCCGTCCTGGATCATGGCGCCGTATAGTTCTTGCTGTAACTGGTCGCGGCTGATCTGCCCGGCGTTGTACTGTTCGCGCAGTTCGCCCACACGGTCCTGGGCGCGCTGGAATTCCGGTTTGAGTTTTTGAACCATGCGGCCCTCAACGGGCTGCGCTCCGGTTTCGCTGGGCGCTTGGGTCGCCTCAATCGGTTGTTCTGCTTGGGCCATTTCGACATCGCCAGCGGCTTGATCCTCGGCTGGCGTTTCTTCGATTTCTGCGGCGGCGCCGAGGCCGGGCAATTCATCTTCACGGCTGTCGTCGTAAGTTGATGGTGTTTCTTCGATTTCTGCCTCGGCGCCGATGCCGGACAATTCACCTTCACGGCTGTCGTCGTAAGTTGATGGTGTTTCTTCGATTTCTGCGGCGGCGCCGATGCCGGGCAATTCACCTTCACGGCTATCGTCGTAAGTTGATGGTGCTTCTGCGATTTCTGCGTCGGCGCCGATGCCCGCTAATTTTCCGCTGCGGCTGTCGTCGAATTGGCCTAAATCGGGCTGAAGGCCTTGCAAGGCGCCACTTCGGGCCGCGTCAAATTGGCCGAGGTCTTCTGCGCCGCGCAACACATCGCCACGCGCGGGGTCAAAAATGCCACCTTGTTGTACGTTTTCTACAATCTGATCGAACAGGCCAGCTTGTGGGGCTTCGTCACCATGGCTAGGGCGGTACCAGGCACCCTGGGCGATAGGTTCCGGGCCAATCTGGATGCCTTCGTCGGTGTCGGATGCTGGTTGCTCGGTTTGCCGTTCAGCGAGCGCGGCCTGGCTAAGCCCATTTTCGGGGTGATACCATACCCCGCGCACACGACGCGCGGCGAGTTGGTTGGGCGCTTGCCAGCCACCGTTTCCCTGTTGTTGTTCTGGCGTCTCGGACATCACTAGTCCCCCGCTATACCATGCTTCTGGTCTACATTATACACCGAGGTTAGAATTCGGTCAGAGACTGGTTATGCTTCTGCGCCTGTCTGGCTGGCCATGATGAGCGTCAGCGCGCCTTTTTGCACGGTTTTGCCATCTTGGTTGATAACTTTAACCTCCAACGTGACCAATCCCCCGCCCAAACGAGGTGCCGGTTTCAGTTCGCTAACGCGCAGGTCACAATAGACCGTATCCCCGATGAAGACCGGCGCGCTGAATTTCCATTCGTCAATGCTGCGGAATGCAATGCCGGTGCCTTCCATAATGCGCGTGCGGTAGGCAAGCCCAGTGGCAATCGCAAAAACGAGCGCGCCATGCGCTACCCGCGCGCCGAACATCGTCCCAGCAGCGTGCACCGCGTTGGTATGCAAGGGGTTAAAATCGCCCGAGAGCCCCGCGAAATTCACAATGTCTGCCTCAGTGATAGTGCGCCCATCGGTTTGCAGCGTCATATCGACTTCAAATTCTTCAAAAAACATGCCATTCATCGCGCGCATATCAGCCATAGAATATCCCTGTTGATCTCTTTTAATTCACGAACTCGTCCACTTTAACAGACAATCCGCGCAAAAAACAATTGAATCATAACCTTACTTTTTGCTATGGTAGATAAATTATTCTTAGAAGGTAGGTCATGCAACAATTCTTATCTCATTTTCAGGCACAACTTGGCCCGATGGTCTGGCGATTGCAGACTTTGGTGGAAGCCGAGACGCCCACGTACGAAAAAGACTATGTCGATGAGTTCGGCAGTTGGATCGCGGAATGGGCCGAGCAGCACGGTGCGTCTGTGACCGAGCATCCGTTTTCGGTGGTGGTCAATGCGGTCGAATGTCGCTTCAATGCTTCGGCACCAGGCAAACCGATCTTGATTTTGGGCCACATGGA
>DAOTVD010000253.1:0-3872 GCA_034437075.1 Anaerolineae bacterium | reverse complement strand
GCATCCTATTTCACCTTCGACAACTGCCAACATGGCTTATGCAATGCCCATCATCTGCGGGAGTTGATTTTTGTGGCCCAGCAGTATGAACAAGCGTGGGCTACCGATGTCATCGACCTCTTGTTGACCATCAAAGATGAGGTTGACCAAACCACCGATGCGATGGCCTTGCCGCCAGAGCGCTTGGCCCATTACGAACAACGGTACGATGTCAGCAAATCATGTGCCGATCTTATCAGCCAGAGTTACGCCCATACCTATGCCTTGCCTGTGGTCATTACACGTTGCGGAAATTTGTATGGAGGAGGTGATCTGAATTGGAATCGCCTAGTACCCGGCACTATCCGGTCGATCCTGAATGATGAACGGCCTGTGATACGCTCGGACGGGCAATATATTCGCGATTATTTTTACGTCCAAAATGCTGTCTATGCCTATTTGCTGCTGGCCGAACGCTTTGCGGCCGAGCCGGGCTTACGGGGCGAGGCGTTTTACCAAAGTGCGCCGTAAAGCCCCTTGATTTATCTATGGGGATATAAGGCGCATAGTGTGTATGGGCTGTATTTTGTGCCGGAAATTATCGGACAAAATACGCCATGCCACCACATTTTGTGTTATCATTTGCATGTCGTACAGAAGCAGAATAGGCTCAGACGACATTTGCAGTATCGGACAGGACATGTCCGTGTTGCGTAACGTGTCATGGATAGTACCTTAACACCCGATATCTGGAATCAGGTGAATAACGAGATTCGGCACCAGTACTTGGATGCTGGCAAGGCACGCGCACGGTTAGGATGGCAATCGCTTTTCTCATTAGATGAGAGCTTACACACCACCGCCCGATGGTATCAGGATTTCTGGAAAGAAAAATATGTATGAGCACGATTGACGGTTGCCGCATCTGCGGCTATGCGCCCTTGCATGATGTGCTCGACCTGGGCGAAACGCCCCTGGCCAATGCGCTGTTAGCTACCCCCCAAGCGCCGGAGGAAACCTATCCGCTTAAGCTGGTGTTTTGCCCGCAATGCACGCTCGTGCAAATCACCGAGACGGTCGCACCGGAAATCCTCTTTCGGGATTATCTCTACTTCTCGTCTTTTTCGGATACCCTCCTCGAACATGCACGGACGCTCAGCGCGGCGATGATCGAGCGCTGGGAATTAAACGCCGATAGCTTGGTCGTGGAAATCGCCAGCAATGACGGGTATCTCTTACAATATTATCAAGGGGCGGGCGTGCCCGTTTTGGGCGTGGAGCCCGCGCGCAACATCGCCGAGGTGGCCCAAAACGAGCGGAATATTCCCACCATCCCGGAATTTTTTAACCTGGCATTGGCCGAATCGCTCATCGCGGACGGTCGCCGCGCTGATCTCATCCACGCGCATAATGTGCTGGCCCACGTCAGCGAACTACGTAGCGTGGTGGCGGGCTTTGCGGCCTTGCTCCAGCCGGAGGGCGTGGTCGTGGTCGAAGCGCCGTATATCAAGCCGCTGATTGACCATCGCGAATTCGACACGATTTACCATGAGCATCTGTGTTATTTCTCGTTAACCGCGCTAGATCATCTGTTTAGCGACCATGGCTTGACGATTTTTGACGTGGAACAACTTCCGATTCATGGCGGCTCGTTGCGCATCTTCGCGGGGCATCATCACCCGCGCCAAGCATCCGTTACCCAGCTTCTTGCCGAGGAACGCGCCTGGGGAGTGGGCGATTTGCGCTTTTATGCCGATTTTGCGGAGAAGGTCGAAGCGCTGAAAGCCGAATTACTCGCCGTGTTGCATGAACGCAAAGCCCAGGGACGCCGCATCGCGGCCTATGGGGCCTCCGCCAAGGGCAGCACGCTTCTGAATTATTTCGGCATCGGCGCGGAAACGCTCGACTTTGTGGTAGACCGCAGCACCTATAAACAGGGTCGCTACACGCCGGGCGGTCATCTGCCGATTCTGCCGCCGGAGGCACTGCTCGAACAGCCGGTTGATGATGTGCTTTTGCTCGTGTGGAACTTCGTGGATGAGATATTGGCCCAGCAAGCAGCTTTTCGCCAAAAAGGCGGCCAATTCATCGTCCCCATTCCCGAACTGCGGATCGTTTAGCGCGCAGCGGCCATCGCGGTCAGGATGTCGCGCGGGGGGCTGTTTTCGCGACGCACCCGAAAATGATGCTGGCGATGGTTATGCATCGCCTTCAAGTGCTGCTTAATCACTTCCTCGGCAGTGGCTTGTTCAATCTGTTGGCGGATGGCCCCGCGCAGTTCGGCGGGCTGCTCCGCCAGGGCGGTTTCCCACGCGGCACGCTCCGCGCTGAAATCAACGTGCGGGAAGGCTTGCTCGCGGGTCACGATCTCGCGCAGGATGAGCATGAAATAGGTTTCGGGGTCGCGGGCATGGCCGCTCAGGTTGCCACCGACGAGCGCTTGCATGGCGTAAAAGTCGTTCAGAATAATGTTCGACGTGATGTAGTAGCTTTTGATCGGCACATGCTCATAAAAGCGCGTTTCGTCGCCAATGGACTGGATAAACCATAATGCCGCCGGGTTTTTGGTGATAATCGCCTGGCCGTTGCTGGCGGCAGTGCTGCTGGCGTAGAGCGCCTCGTCAATGTGCCATACGTCTGTTGCGAAGGCCAGCAACAAAAAACCGTGCGTATAATCCGGGTTGACGGGCAGTGTGGCCGCCCCGGCGGGGCTCTGGCGGATTGTCTCTAGCAGGTCGCGCCGGGCGAAGGAATTATAACCGCGTGGCAAGATGGCCCCCACGTGCCGCCAATCATGATCCAGAAACAGACGCAAGACAGCCTCTGTCGTGTAGCGTGTTACCGCGCCGCTGACCTGGCGGACCCCCATGTATGGATGCTCGCCATCATCATAGAAATTGTCATGCGCGTAGGTGATGACTTGCGGTTGGTGAGCCTGGATGACCGCCGCGACACGGGCCAGCGCCCCCGCATAATAGGCCAGCTTATCCCCCATGATGGTCACGTATTGCCCTTGGGCACTTTCGAGCGCTGCGCGCCAATTTTCCGGCATAGAGAGGCTCCCGGTGCGCACATGCCGCACGCGCGGATCGTCAAAGCTGGCGACAACGCGCGCGGTATCGTCGGTGTCGTCATTGTCCACGACGACGACTTCAAAATCAGTAAAATCCTGCGCCATGAGGCTTTTTATCGCCGTGCGCACGCGGTCGCTACGGTTCTTGGTGGGGATGGTAATAGAGAGTAGCGGTTGTGGCATAAGTTTTCTCAGTGTTATCATATGGTTTCTCGCTTAAGACAGTACAATATATCATGTGATCAGATGGCAATAGTCTATAGCCATATCTTTATCTATACTTTCCGCTAAAAGAGGATTGCATCTGGTAAAAAACGTGTAGGCACGGCATGTGTTGTTAAGTTCTCCAACATATCTAACAGGTCATGCGACATGCCCACATTAAACCAAACCATGATAACGATCATTAGCCACCTGGTGCAAGCCCTACCTATGAGCACCAATCTGGGCCTATTCAAGTACCGGAGTGACTACTCAGGCAGGGCAACAGGCATAAACGGATTGCCGGCCAAGGCATCATGGAGTGCTTGCATGACATCATGGCCTTGTTTTCGCACAGTTGAGATATAACTGCGTATAGCACAGAAGGTCTCAGCGCCACTGCGTGTGCGAAACTGAAAGGGTGCCCCAGCAAGCACTTTCATGCACTGGCGGGACGCGCCTTGCCAGCGGTTATTGTGGGGATCGTGGCGCAGGTCGGGCAGGTCAATTCACAACGCTTGGCTATGCCGACGCTGTTGTTGCGCGTGAGAGCGGACGACGGACGGGAAGCCAGCTTACAAGCGGAGTTGTTGCGGACAGTGGCCCTTGACCTCGAAGA
>DAOTVD010000252.1:0-1692 GCA_034437075.1 Anaerolineae bacterium | reverse complement strand
CCGCGCCACACGACGAAGCTCATCTTTTACGACACGCCCGAAGCCATCGCGCGGGCTGGCGGACGCCCCGCTATTTTGCATTGCCAGCTTTTGCCGGAGGTCGTGCCCTTGAATGCGCCAGGGTTAGACCAACGCCTAGCCCGCCACGCGGGCGATCAACTCGAAACGGCCCTGGCGACCTTGGGCGTGCGGGTGGCCGATGCACATGGCGGTAATGGCGGCGTCCTCATCGGCGCGGATGGCGCGCCCCTGATGCGCGACAACGCGAACGAGGGGGGGTATATCCCGGTCGTGTTGGATTACGGCTATTATTCCGAAATCGGCCCCGGCGCCTTGGGCGAAATCCTAGCCCGCTGTGGCGTCTCGCCGCGCCAGATGGCCGACCGCCTAATGACCTCTGGCGTGCCGCACCTGGCCGACCGGCTCGGCAATACCGCAGACGCTGCCCAATATGCGGCGGTCGTCGAGGCGGCGGGCGCGCAGGGAATCGAGCGCGGGGTATTTGGGCGCTTGCTGCTAGACATCGAACCGCCGATCCTGGCCCCACGCATCTGGATTCGCCATTCACGCGAAGAATGGCGCACCGCCAAGGAAACCCATTACCCCCCCTTGCGCGATCAATCGCGCCTGAACGCGCTTTACCCGGCCTACGATGAAATCATCTTTCCGCAGCGCATCGAAGCCTACCACGTCCCCCTGGCGGAATAAAATGGGTCAGACGCTATTTCTATCCCAAATATCCCAAATTTATCCCAGGTTTACTTGGGATACGCCTAACAAAAGCCGGGCTGCGCTATAATACATAAGCATGTGATGAGTCTTGCTTGAACCTGGGAAGGAGCGCGCATGATTACCTCTCAAACACTCATGGTGGTCGTGAGTAGCATGACGGTCGGTTTAATTAGCATTGCGACCATGTTGGTTGTTTTTTTCCAGGCGCCGCGCGAACGCGCCAACCAGTATTTCGCGGTCATGATGTTGGCTTTGGGCGGTTGGGGCTTGCTGAATGTGCTGGGGCGGTTCATGCAAGAGATCGAGTTCGACCCCGCAGTCCACTTTGGCATGATCAGCTTTTTGTACGTCACCTTCTTCGGGATGCTCTATTTCTTTTCGGAAGAATTCACCGAAAGCCCCAATCTATTCTTGCGCTGGTTTGGTTTTTCGTTTTTGGGGCTGATGTTGGTGGGCATCACCAGCGGCCAGATGTTCGAACCACCGCGCCCCGCCGCAGCCGACGAAGGCGGCTATGTGTTCGGCTACCGCCCGCTGGGGATATTTGGCTTTGGGGTGGGGCTCGCGTACCAGTTACTGATTATTTATCGCCTGACGACCAACCCCGACCCGCGCGCCAGGGCCATCAGCCCGGCGGCTTGGGTGTTGCTGGTGGGCATCATCATGCTTTTGTTGCGTCCGTTGTCCGAAAATGCCGGCCCGAGCCTAGCGTTTTTCCTGACCCTGCCCTGGGCATCCGTCACATTTGCCGTAGCCGCGCTCATCCTGGCCCGGGCGGTCTTGCAGGTGCAACTCTTTGACCCCATGCGCCAACTGAACCAGCAACTGCGCGAGAAAAACGCCGAACTAGAAGAAGCCAACCGCCTGAAAGATCAATTTTTGGCCAACGTCAGCCACGAATTACGCACGCCCCTAAACGCCATCATCGGCTACACCGAACTGACGCGCAATGGCGTATAT
>DAOTVD010000251.1:0-7429 GCA_034437075.1 Anaerolineae bacterium | reverse complement strand
AGCGACGCATGGTCTACATACCATACATCATACGCGAATTTGTCTTCCCAACTAATTGCATTGCGCCCGTTGATCTGCGCCCAGCCCGTGATGCCGGGCCGGACTTCGTGACGCCGGGCTTGCTCTTGGGTATAGCGGTCGAGATAGCGCATCAGCAATGGGCGCGGCCCGACCAAGCTCATATCACCCTTGAGCACATTCAACAATTCGGGGAGTTCGTCCAGGCTGGAAGCACGCAAGAACCGCCCTAAGTTAGTGAGGCGTTCGGCATCGGGGAGTAAGTCGCCATGGCGGTCGCGCGCATCTGTCATGGTGCGGAATTTGTACATGATAAACGGACGACCATTTAAGCCAGGGCGTTGCTGTGTGAACAAAACCGGGCTACCGAGGCGAAGGCGAATCAGGATAGCAAGCCCTAGCAAAACAGGTGATAGCATCACTAACCCCAACGCGCTGAAAAGAATATCCATAAAGCGTTTGATGATACGATACCGCATAAGGCTTATCTTTACCAAAATGGGCGAGCATCACTGATAAAATCTGGCAAATCAAGATACATGCTACAATCTGAAGCATGATTTTTACGTCAGCGTAATCCGTCGTATTATGCCACCAAACGCAAACATCACCGAATGCCAAAACACGGGGTAGGGCGTGTTAGCGAGCAAATCACCAGTCGTATGATCATATGGATAGCAAACCACTATGTAGGGTTACCCAATTCAGTTGGATCAACCCGGCATTTTAGTCTAGCTCAAGAATTAATCCGGCTGGGGCATACCGTTTGTCTTCTCACATCCGATGAATTTGTGATGACCGATACGCCGTATCTGCAAGAAGGGGCACATTACGGCTTCTATATTCAAGACGGAATTTATATCCTGTGTATAAAGACACCGAGATACAGGTCAGTGGCGCAACGTTTCTGGAATATGATGTTGTTCGGTTGGCGATTATGGCGCGGTATCGGCTTTGATAATTTGCCTAAGCCGGATGTTGTTCTGGGGTCGAGCGTGCATTTGTTTGTCCCATGGGCCATGTATCGCCATGCGCGCCGCCATCAGACCCCTTTTGTGGTTGAAATCCGGGATATTTGGCCGCTGACCCTGCGCGAAATTGGCCAACTTTCCGCTTATCATCCGATTATATTGCTATTTCAATATATTGAGTCATTTGTGTATCGGCGTGCAGACCATATATTCACCCTGTTGCCCTTGTCACATGATTATTTTGTCTCTCGGGGAGTGAATAAAGAGCAAATAACCTGGATACCCAACGGCATTGATTTTTCACTCCTTCCAGAATACACACCCCCGCCTCAGTCCCGAGACCCAAAACGGCCTTTTATACTAATCTACGCCGGTGCGCATGGGTTAGCCAATGCCTTGAGTGATACGATCCGAGCGGTTGAAATATTGGAAAGCCGAGGCTATGCCGATAGATTGCATGTGCGGTTTATCGGAGAAGGGCGCCACAAACGAAAATTACAACACCAGGCGCGCGATTTGCACTGTATCTCATTTGAAGATGCCGTGCCTAAATCGATCATATATCAGGTAATGGCTGATGCAGATGCGTTCATTATCAACTGGCACGATAGTCCATTATACCAATGGGGGGTCAGCGCGAATAAATTATTTGATTATCTAGCGATGGGGCGACCTGTGATTGAATCATCGACGTCGCCATATAGCGTCGTGCGGGCGGCCCAAGCTGGCATTGTCGTCTCCGCTGAAGATAGCATTGCAATTGCGGACGCTATCGAAACACTCATGCAGATGCCCATCGCCCAAAGAGAACAACTCGGGCAAAACGTGCGTCGATATGTTAAAAATGAACATGATATGCAGGATATCGCGAAAAAAGTTGATGCGCTTTTGCGAAGTTTGGTTTAGAAATCGGCGCCCATAAAGCGGCGCGAAGGGTCGAAAAACGCTGTGAAAACACATGATGATGTGTCACAAATTAAGCTGGTTCATATTACAACAATTCCGGTCTCTATTCGCGTCTTGATTGATGATCAAATCACTTATATGCAAGATCAAGGCTTCGAGATATACACTATTTCATCACCAGGGGAATTGGTCGCGGAGATTGAAAACAAATATCAGGTTACGCATTATGCCATCCCTATGACGCGCCAGATTACGCCTCTGCAAGATATTATCGCGTTGCTGTGAATTTGGCGCCAGTTACGCATGATTCGCCCCCAGATTGTGCATAGCCATACGCCCAAAGCAGGCTTGCTGGGCACCTTGGCCGCCCGTTTGGCTGGTGTGCCAGTACGTATTTATCAAATGCGCGGTTTGCGCTATGTCACGTCACAAGGCATCAAGCGGCGTGTGATGATGCGCATGGAGGCGCTTGCTTTTGCCGTGGCCAATAGTGTTATCTGTAACAGTCACTCGGTGATGCAGCAAGTTGCTGCCGATAAACTATGCCCCCCGCATAAGCTATCCCTTATCTTGAATGGGAGTGGCAATGGGGTCGATACACAGGAGCGCTTTAACCCGGCGCGTTTACCGCCCCGTATCCGCGAGGAAGTCCGTAGAAAGTACAACATTCCCTTGAATAGCATGGTAATAGGCTCGGTGGGACGTATCGTGCGAGACAAAGGGATTATCGAATTAGCTCAAGCGATGCAAGTCCTAAAACAAGAATCACCAACGCTGTATTGGCTGGTAGTGGGGCCCTTTGAAACCGAAAATGCGATACCAAACGAGACTCGTGCACAGCTAGAACATGATGAGCGCATCATCTTTACGGATTATATCGACCCGGATTTGATGCCCCACATCTATGCCGCCATCGATATTCTGGTATTTCCCAGCTATCGAGAAGGCTTCCCGTTGTCTTTGCTAGAAGCGTCCGCCATGGAAGTGCCCATCATAACCACAAACGCGCTGGGCTGCGTGGATGCCGTGATTCCTGAGCAAACGGGTATCATTATTCCGGTAAAGGATGTTGACGCATTGACCCAAGCCATCCGTCGATATTTGAGCGATCCAGCGCTGGGCCAGGCGCATGCTAAAGCCGCACGGTTACGGGCTATCCGAGAATTTGAGCGGCGCGATTTTTGGAACGCCTTACATGAAAAATACCATGCCTTGCTAAATACCCATGTTCGTTCCTTGCGATAACTGCATTGTGTTGCACCCAGCCAGCGCCCAGGCCGGCTCCTGAGGCGTCTGAGGGCCTGCTGACGCGATTTTAACGCCGAGCGCAGGGATAATATTTTGACCTCCGGCGGGCTAGCGCGCCTTCCTGGGGCGTCTGAGGGGCCTGTGGATGGTCAGCACACATCGTATGGGTTGCTTCCAATGATAGAATATCCAGGTCAATAGCATCGAAGGCTAATTCGGAATAAAAGCGAATGAGGCATACCCGGGTAGGTTGGTTTAGCATCGGCGTCGGGCTGGTGATTATCTCGGCATTATTGCTGAGTATTTACTGGGTCATTTATCAGAATTTCACGACCAATAGCACCGATTTTGTGCCCCGTTGGGAAGGCACACGGGCCTTTTTTCAGGAAGGCATCAGCCCTTATGATCCCGTGGTGGGGGAACGCAGCCAACGCGTCATTTATGGCCGTTTGGCCGAACCCGATGAAGATCAAGTCTTGTTTGCTTATCCGTTTTACACCATCTTTCATGTCGGTCTGCTCGCCTGGCTAGATTATCCAGTGGCGGCTGCGCTTTACATGGAACTCTTGCTGCTGGGCGTTTTGGGGGCTATGGCCTTGGTTTTGCATACCATTCGCTGGTTGCCGCCGCCGCGTGTGTTTGGCTTATATCTGTTGTGGACATTGATAAGCTATTTTACGGTGCGGGGCGTCTTGCTGGCGCAACCGGCCTTAATGGTTTATCTGTTTCACACGCTCGCGATCTGGGCTATCTTCCGCGAGCGTGACACACTGGCGGGTGTGGCGCTCGGTTTAGCCACGCTGAAACCTCAGACGGGCTTTCTGCTGGTGCCCCTCTTGTTGATTTGGGCTTGGCGCATGGGGCGGTGGCGGATTGTGCTAGGTTTCGGCGGGATGTTCGGTACGCTGATGGGCCTGTCTTTTTTGCTAGAGCCCACTTGGATGTCCAGTTGGTTAACGCAAGTTAGCGACTATCGCGGCTATACCGAGACTGTTCCCCCCATGCAACGCATCGCGGATGCGATCCCCCTATTGCCTACCACGTTTACCGATGCCGTTTATTATGGCGCGTCCGTCATTCTGCTGGGGATTGTATTGGCGCTGTGGTGGCGTGTGTTGCGCCAGCGCCAGAATGATGAATTACTCTGGGTGATCTATTTCACCATGAACATTACCTTGCTGATTTCGCCCAGTGTCGCGACGACGTTTTATGTCGAACTGTTCCCGGTGCTATACATCACGGGCTATCTTTTGGTGCAGCAAAAACAATCCGCGCTGCTGTTCATCGTGACGCCCATCTTGTTATTTGGATATTGGATTTTGCACGTTGTTACATTGCCCCCCGCCGGCCCAGCAGGAGCCGGATTAGAAGCGCCTATTGTGTATATCATCTTTCCCCTTTTGACGCTGGGGTTGCTTTTGAGGTGGCGGCGAGCCTGGCCCCGCGTGCGTCAAATTAGCGCCTAGCTGCGGCGTGTCTCACAGCGCGAGAGCCGCTGTCCCCATTTTTTCGGTGACGCTCCCCACTGGTCTATACCCAATTTTTTGGAGTCACAGTGACTCAGGCGGCGGCCTCAAATGGGGTTCTAAACCCGAGGCCAGAGTGCAACCGTTGCCGGTTGTAGAAAATCTCAATGTAGCCAAATAAAGCCTGTCGAGCGCTGCGGTGTGAGGCAAAGACCTGGTCATGGATGGCTTCCAGCTTGAGCGAGGCAAAGAAACTCTCGGCGGGGGCATTGTCATAACAATTGCCGCGCCCGCTCATACTCTGCTGTAGGCCGGCCTGACTGGCCATGCGGTGGTAATGGGCGTTAGCGAACTCGCTGCCACGATCGGAGTGGAGGATCAAGCCGGCAGGTGGGCGGTGGCGTTGGATGGCCATGTGCAAGGCCTGCCCAGCCAGGCGGGCATCGTGCTGGCGGCCCATCGCCCAGCCCACGACCAGGCGCGTATGCAAGTCAACCACGCTGACCAGATAGAGCCAGCCTTCACGGGTGGGCACATAAGTCGTATCGGTGACCCACTTTTGCAGCGGCTGCGTGGTGCTGAAGTCCTGCTGTAGCAGATTCTCGGCGACATAGGCATTCTGAGCGGCTTGGGTGAGGCCCTTTCGGTGCTTTTTGGGGGCCCGGATCGAACGCAAGCCCCTCTGGCGCATCAAGCGGGCAACCCGTTTGACCGAGGTGCGAATGCCCTCGCGGCGCAAGGCCTGTTGTATCCGCGGGCTGCCATACACCTGACGGGTGGCCATAAACACACGCTCGATTTCCGCACTCAACTGTTTATCGGCCACTTGGCGCGGACACTCGTCACGTTGTCGCCAGGCATAGTAGCCACTTTCAGAGACACCCAGCAAGCTGCACAATGCGGCAACGTTGGTTTCGGCGGGGGCATCCGCGATCATTTGAAAGCGCTCCCCTCGGCTTGGCTGACGATCGAGATGGCTTTTTTTAGCACCTCAATCTGGCGCTCCTTCTCCGCCAGCTGCTTTTCCAACTGCCGAATCTGCGCCGCCATTTCTGACTGGCTCGCCGTATCCAGCGCAAATGTCCGCAGGGTGCCGTACGTCCGTATCCACCCGTGTAAACTCTTCGTGCTAATGCCCAACTCGCGGGCGGTTTGGCTCACATTCCCGCTGCTTTCGGCCTGCTGTACGGCAGCGCGCTTATACTCCTCGGTGTAGCGTTGGCCTTGATGTCCCATCGTCGTGCTCCTTTTGCTGTCGTTTAATTGTACGCGACTGGGAGGCACTGTGACTCCATTTTAATGGGCATAAACCACTAGGGGCTTTGGGCGCACTTTTGGTAATCAGGTTAAGTGCTTTAATTTTTTGTATATATCTTCAATGATGATATTTTTATCAACATATGCTAGGCTTTTGTCACGGATTTGCTGACGGGATATATTTTTCATTGCCCTAGCAAAAGCGATCATTTCTTTAATAACAATCTCACCTATTCGATAGTATGAGAAATCATCGGGCAACGCACTATCCTTATGACCTGCGTAGACTGCTAAGCCACCACATAGATATTCTCTTACCTTTAGAGTAGATGCCTCATGTAAACCTTTTAAAGCTAATGAAAATGAACTTAGCCCTATATCACAATAGCTTAGGATTTGCCTCAATTGCTGTTTATCTAGACGCTCATAGGTTTGTGTGATGCTTAACAGGTGGGTGCTCTTTGATATTTGAGCCTCATGATCATTTCTTAGCCTTCCAATGAGATGTAGCTTTATGTCCGAAACTGGTGTTTCATCTAGCGTTTCTAGTAAGTGCTCTAAACCGTGCCAGCTTGAAAAGTTAGAAGCGACAAAAGCAATATGAATCATTTCGGCATGTCTATTGTCTTCCAATAAATCATATGTAGCTGGATCGATACCATTTGGCATAACAAAATGCGGGCAAGGTCTCAACCGACGTGTGAGCTGATAATCACGGATTTCGTGCGTCACACCCATTAATGCTTTGACTTGATTGACCGACACATAGCCAAAAGTTCGCTCAATCGCCGATGCTAATTGTCCTTTCCAACCACGACGAATTCGTTTTAATTCATAAACTTCTATTGAATGATGGATGGTAACACGGTTGGGCACAAACCATCCGAAAAGAATGGCAAAGGGGTCAAATGTCATGTGCCGCATTAAAACAAAATCATACTGACGGGCGCTTTTTAGTAACCAAACCCACATATAAAATCTCATACCAAGTAGGGACTGATATATTTGGGGGATGTCTCTATCAAATACATCGTCACCGGGGATCATTGAAAATAACTTGACCTCCCAGTTGATTTGGAGATTTTCTACTGCACTGATTTCATAGCGCAACTGCTGTCGTTGTCCCGGTGAAGCTTCTCTCGCAAACATTAAATTGAGTATCTTCATTTTGAATAGTATCTAAACCTTTGAAGGTGACTACTCAGGCAGGGCAACAGGCATAAACGGATTGCCGGCCAAGGCATCATGGAGTGCTTGCATGACATCATGGCCTTGTTTTCGCACAGTTGAGATATAACTGCGTATAGCACAGAAGGTCTCAGCGCCACTGCGTGTGCGAAACGTGCCGGAGGCTTTCTGCTTGACCTTGATCATACGGATATCGCGTTCGGCCAAATTATTGTCAAAGGGCACGCGAAAATCGTACATGAAGGCCAAGGTTTCGGCTTTGTACTTTTGAAGTCGATCCAGAAGGTTCTTGGGCGGGGATTGCTTCTGGCGTCCGCGTTTCTTGGGCGGTGGGGTCGCTGGGGGCGGGTTGGCGTCAAAGCCTTGCTGAAGCAA
>DAOTVD010000250.1:0-7547 GCA_034437075.1 Anaerolineae bacterium | reverse complement strand
CTTGGTAAACGGGAATACATCATTCAACGGTGCCAGCAAGGCCACATCGGGCTGTAAACTGAAAAGGCGCGAGTCTGACAAAAAGGGCACTTCGTCCACCAGCACGCGCACCCCGTTTTGCAGTTCCCAAACGCGCAAAAAGAGCGCCAGCGCCGTCAGCAGCAACACCAGGCGGGTTTCGCGCCCAATGCGCACGCTGGTCAGATAGGGCGGTGGCGCGCTGACGATGCCGCCCAAGCCCGCCGCCACAGCCACCGCGCCCAACACGAACAAGAACGCCTGGATATGATGGCTCATGCCTTGCAAAGCGGCCAGCGGGATGAGTTGTGCGTTGGCCTCGGCCACGCTCGCTAGCATGAGCACCCCCACCAGCACAAGCGGTGTATCGCTCCAGGCGGGTTGAATGCGCCCCGCGTGGATGACGACGGGCGCGCGCAACGGTCGTAGGCTGAAGCTGAGCACTGCAAAGCCCGTGCCCATCAAAAATAACCCGGTGCCTTGCGCCACGGGCACATGGCGGCGCAATTCGCGAAAGAGAAAGATATTGCGATGCACGCCTAATGCTTCGGGCGTGTATTCTGGCGTGGCGATGGCCTGACGGCGGCTCCAATCGGGCGGGTCGGCCTCCCACGATTGGAAGCGCCACGCGCTGAGCCCGAAGCAAACCAACGCTAGCGCGCCCCAGAGTACCGCGAGCGCGGTCGTGCGGTGGTTGATAAACCCCAACATCGCGTTCTGTCTCGTTACAACGGTCAATTCATTCGCTGCTCAGTATAACGCTCGATGGGGCCTTGTGTGAATACGATCAGCCCCGATTGTGCGCCCATTCTTCATCAAACTTTCATTGGATGAAACTGGCGCGAGACTACGCATTGCTTGCCGCACTATAGGACAAGTGGTAAACTGCAATCAAGATCACGAGAGAGAATCGCGATGCGCAAACTGACTATTTTTATCTTGGGAATAATCGCAGCACTCAGCCTGAGCGCTTGCTTTCGTAGTGTGGGCAGCGATACGCCCACAGCCCAAGCCCTGAACCCCGACGGTGGAATTGACGTTGCTCAAGGGGTGACCGGCACGCCGACCGTTGAAGTTGCTGCCACCGAAGAAGCACAACCCAGCGCCACCCCCACCGAAACGATGACCGCTACCGCCACCCATACGCCGACCATCACCCAAACCCCGACCCCCGACGTCGGCGCGGTGACTTTTACGCCCACCAGTGATGTGACTGCAACCAACACGCCTGTGGCCCAGCAGGGCGGCGCCCGACCGCCCAGCGGATTTGCCAACGCGCCGCGCGGCGAGGCTTTGCCCCTGGGCGAACGCGCGCCCGCCGGGCCGCCGACGCAAGTCGTCGTTCTGGTGAGCGCAACGCCTAGCGCGACCGCCACACCGACCAACACCGCCACCGCCACGGCCACCGCGACGGCTACCCCCACCGATACGCCCAGCCCGACCGCCACCGCTACCGCCACGGCCTCGCCCACGCCCGTCAACACGAATACACCCACACCGAATTTGCCCACCCCGACGCGCACCACGGTTCCTTTGCAGAGTGTGCCGGGCGATCTACGCAATACCAGCAACCAGGGCGGCCTAGATATTGGCCAGGGCGGCGCTGAAGTCCCCGAGACCGGTAGCGCTGACGTGGCCCAAGAGACCACGCCCACCATCGCCGCACCACCTGCCGGGCAAGGCGGCCAACTCTCCCCCAATCAGATGACCGCCACGGCGGTTATCGGTGCTGCGACGGCCACCGCCGCCGCGAATGCAACCATCGCCGCCGGGGGCGACCCCAACGCATCACCTGAGGCGCAACAAGGCGGCCAGCAACCACCCGCTGACGGCACCACCCAGCAACAAACCGACCCCGACCAGCCCGCGCAAACCCAGCCGCAAACGACGCTTGTGGTCGTCACCAGCGCGCCGACCACCGATTGCGAATATCTGGTGGCCATTGGCGACACGCTCAGCCAAATCGCGCGGACATATAACCTGACCATCAATGAAATTGCGGTGGCCAACAACATCACCAACCCGGATTTAATCGAAGCGGGCTATCCGCTCATCATCCCCGGCTGTGGGCGCGATGCTGCCTCTGCTACGGCCACCGCCGCCGCGACGGCTGGGACGACTGGCGTCCCGAATGCGGGGCAGGGCGGCGCGCAACCCACCGCCGAAGCCACCGACAATAGCCAGGGGCCATTCCGCTACACCGTGCAAGCGGGCGACCGTATCTACCAATTGTCGCTGCGCTACGGGGTGTCGATGTCGGCCATTTTGGCGGCCAATCCGCAGATCACGAACATGAATGTCATCACCGAAGGGCAAGAAATCACCATCCCTGGCCCGCCCACCACGCAACCCAATGGTACAACGGGCACTGGGGATGTCATCGTGGTGACGGCCACGCCGAATCCGGATGCCGGGCAAGGTGGGGCGAGCGCGCCCGTCACGCAACCGACCGCCCCCAATCCCCCGGCGGGCTTTACCCCCACGCCGTCGCCGCCCGCCAACCAGGGTTAGGCCAAGCCTACCCAGCCATACCCAAGACCGGGGCCGCGTGCCCCGGTTTTGCATCCTACTCGCTATGCCTTGAATTGAGGAACACGCTATGACCGTCCAAATCATCCGGCGCGAGGTCATCCATACCCATAGCAAGACCAGCTTTATGCACAAAACCGCCCGCATGCCGGATGGCACCCTGGTGGAAAAAGCCGCCCTCAGCCATCCGGGCTCGGTGGGCCTGGTGCCCCTGACGGCGGATGGGCGCTTGGTGTTGGTGCGTCAATATCGCCTGCCGCTGGAGGATTTTCTGCTGGAAATCCCCGCTGGGGGGCTAGAGCCCGGCGAAACGCCAGAAGTCTGCGCCCGCCGCGAACTTCAAGAAGAAGCGGGCTACTACCCCGCGAGCTTACAACCGCTAACCGGGGTTTATTTATCGCCGGGCACATCCGATGAATATATGCATTTGTTCCTGGCCCAGGCTTTACAACCCAGCCCGCGCCCCGGCGACCCCGACGAACTCATCCAGGTGGCGCATGTTCCGTTGGCCGACGCCGCGCAGATGATCGAATCCGGCGAAATTCGTGACGCCAAAACCATTAGCGGGTTATATCAAGCAATGCGTCTGCTGCAAGCTGGCTCCTAGCTATGGCCTCGTCAAGTTGGGGGCGGTTTGATAAAATCCATCTAATCTTGGCCCGCATGATTCATATGAGGGCGAGTATAAGGAGTCAACATTATGGACTTATTTGATAAAGTACCCCTCTATACCCGTGCGAAAGAAGCGATGGAAGTGGGTATGTATCCCTACTTTCAGGCCCTGGATAAATCCGAAGGGGCCGTAGCATCCTTCCGGGGCAAACGGGTCATCATGCTAGGGTCAAACAACTACCTGGGTATGACCACGCATCCGCGCGTGGTGCAAGCCGCCATGAACGCCGTCGAGAAATACGGCACCAGTTGCACCGGTAGCCGTTACCTGAACGGTAACCTAGCTATGCACGACGAACTCGACCGCCGCCTGGCCGAATTCGTCGGTAAAGAAGCCGCCGTCGTCTTCCCCACGGGCTACCAGACGAATATCGGCACCATTAGCGCGCTCGTAGGCAAAAAAGATTACATCATCCTGGATAAAGACGCCCATGCCTGCATCGTGGATGGCGCGTTTATGTCGTTTGGCGAGCTCAAACGCTTTGTGCATAATGACGTGGCCAGCCTAGAGCGTGTGCTCAAGAGCCTGCCCGAGGATGCCGGTAAGCTGGTGGCCATTGACGGCATCTATAGCATGGGTGGGGAAATCGCGCCCTTGCCCGAAATCGTCGCATTATGCAAGCAGTACGGCGCGCGCCTGATGGTAGACGACGCGCACAGCGTCGGCGTGCTGGCTGGCGGACGCGGCACCGCCGCGCACTTCGGCCTGACCGATGATGTCGATCTGATTACCGGCACCTTTTCGAAGTCGTTTGCCTCGGTGGGCGGTTTCGTGGCGGGTGATGCGGACGTCATCCACTATATTCAGCACCACGCCCGCGCGCTGATGTTCTCGGCCAGTATGCCGCCCTCCAATGCCGCGACCGTCTTAGCCGTGCTGGACGTGCTGAAAGATGAGCCTCAGCACATCGAACGCTTATGGGAAAATACCGAATTCATGCGCGCCGGGCTGAAAGCCCAGGGCTGGAATATTGGCCGCTCCAACACGCCGATTATCCCGGTTATCATCGGCGAAGATTACCGCACCGGCCTGGCTTACCATGCGTTGCTCGAAGCCGGCGTATACGTTAACCCGGTCGTGTCGCCGGGCGTGCCGCAGGGCCAAGCCTTGTTGCGTACCAGCTATCTGGCCTCGCACACCACAGATTTGCTGCAAGAAGCGTTGGACGCTTTCGAAATCGTAGGGCGCAATCTGGACCTCATCCCCGAAAAGCAAACCGCCGTATAAGAGCAAGGACAAACCATAATATGCTTAAAGGCTTCCAACAACGCCGCCAGCAAGAACAAGACATCAAAGACGCCGGACGCTTGCCGCCGGGGCAGTCGCTCACCAACAAATTCCCGGTGTTGCATTACGGCCCAGTGCCCAAGTACCCGACCCTGGATGACTGGGATATTCGTTTCTGGGGCCTGGTGGAAGCCGAAGCCCGCTTAGATTGGGACGCCTTCACCGCCTTGCCCACGCGCCAAGTGGTCTACGATATTCATTGTGTCACGCGCTGGAGCAAGTTTGACACCCCCTGGGAGGGCGTCCACCTGCAAGATATTCTGGACGCGGGCATCATCAAGCTGAAGCCCGAAGCGCGCTATGTGATCCAACATTGCGAATATGGCTTTACGGTCAATCTGCCGCTGGACGTGATGCTCGCGGAGAATTTCATCATGGCCTATCGCTACCAGGACAAGCCGCTCGACCCCGAGCACGGCTACCCCCTGCGCGGGCTGATGGGCGCTATCCCCGGCCAACACGTAGACGAAGATCGCTATTTGTGGAAGGGCGGCAAATGGCTACGCGGGTTGGAATTCGTCGCGGAAGACCGCCCCGGTTTTTGGGAACAAGCGGGGTATAGCATGACGGCCAACATCTGGCGCGAAGAACGCTACCGCCGCAGCTTTTAACGATGGCTAAGAAGCAAATCCGCGCATGAAGCCGAAGGCTTTTGACTATTCCCTATTTAATCTCATAAGCATACATTTCGCTAACAAGGGGCGCAAGCCCTTGTTATTTGGGGCGGGGCGGGCCTCGCCTGTACGCAAATGTCACTCCGGCGCGGCACCGTGTGTGTCCGTCAATCGCTAGCACATGATAAACTAATCCTCATGAGACGCTTACGCGCCATTCAATCCCCAAATTGGCTTGCCGACCTGGGCGCCGGGCTGACGGGTGCCATCGCGGGCGCGCCCCAAGCGATGGCCTTTGCCATTATCGCGGGGGTTAGCCCCATTTACGGCCTGTATACCGCCATCGTCAGCACCATCGTGGGCGCAGTTTTCAACCATTCGCCCTATATGACCATCGGCCCGACCAACGCGCTAGCCTTGGTGGTGGGTTCCGCGCTGCTGCCTTACGAGGGCGCCGCCGCCATCGACCGCCTGTTTGTGCTGACCGTTCTGGTCGGGGTGTTCCAGTTCAGCTTTGGTATCTTGCGCCTGGGGGATATTACGCGCTTTGTGTCGGAATCCGTCATGACCGGGTTCATCACGGGCGCGGGGTGCCTCATCATCCTGGGGCAGTTGAGCGAACTAACGGGTTATGAAGACGCGCACGGCGATCTGCTGGTGCTGCGCACGTTGGATTTAATGCTGAATCTGGACGCGGTGCACCTGCCCACGTTGGGCATCGGCGTGCTGGCCCTGGTCATGATCTGGGGCTTGCATCATACACGCCTGCGCACCGTGGCCACGCTCATTGCCCTGGTGGCCACGGTGGCCATTGTGGAAGTCTTCGACCTGCAAGGCGTGGCCGTGGTGCGCGATATGGCCGTTATCCCCAGCGGGCTCCCCGCGCCCGTGCTGCCAGATTTCAGCCTGGCCCCGGATTTATGGAGCGTAGCCGTCGCGATGGCCGTCCTCAGCCTGGTGCAAAGCGCGGGCCTAGCCCAGAACATCCCCCAACCGGGGGGCGGCCTGCCGGATAACTCGCGCGATTTTATCGCCCAGGGACTTTCGAACTTGCTCGGCGGTTTCTTACAGGGTATGCCCGCTGGGGGGTCGCTCTCGCGCACGGCGGTTAACCTGAGCGCGGGCGCCCAAAGTCGCTGGGCCAATATCTTCGCGGGCGTCTTCGTCGCGCTGATCTTGCTGGTTTTGGGGCGCTATATCGAGCAGATTCCGCTGGCGGCCCTGGCCGGGCATCTGATTATTGCGGCGCTGAGCCTCATTAATCCGCAAAAATTGCGCCTCTCGTGGGAGATAGACCCCTCGGCGCGCTATGCGATGCTCGTCACACTAGCCGCGACCTTTGTTTTACCCCTGGAATACAGCATTTATATCGGCGTAGGGCTATCGTTAGCGCTCTATCTCTACCGCTCCGCGAGCAATATCCGCGTTCAAGAACTGATCCAACTGCCGGATGGGCGCTTTCAGGAGGTGCCCCCCCCCCGCGAATTGGCCTCGCATGCGGCGACCATCATCGCCGTATATGGCAATTTGTATTTCGCGGCGGTGGATACCCTGCGCCAGCACCTACCGGCAGTCAATGGTGCCCAATCCCCGGTGGTGATCCTGCGTTTGAAGGGCAATCAGTATATGGGCAGCACGGGCCTGCAATTGCTGGAACGCTACGCGGCACAACTCGAAGCGGCGGGCGGCTTACTCATCCTGACGGGGGTCGGGCCAGAGATCGCCGGGCAGTTGCAGCGCACCGGCAAACTCGACCGCTTCGGCGCAGCGAACATCTTCTTCGAGAATGACATCGTGCTGGGCAGTACGCAGGCCGGGTTGCACCATGCGCAGCAATGGCTAGCCGCATCCCGCGCGCCCGAGCAGCAAGCATAACGCCCGAAATCCTGGCCTTTTGGGCCCTGTTTGGCCTCGCCATGGTGTTGTTTACGCTGGAATGACTGCCGCCGGATGTCACCGCGTTGGGCTTGTTGGTGGCGCTAGGATTATTGCCCGCCGAGGCCGCTTTTGCGAGCTTTGGCAGCGAGCCCGTCCTGCTGATTCTGGGCTTGCTCATCCTGACCGAAACGCTGCGCTATACGGGCGCGGTGGATGCCCTCGGCGGGCCGCTCACGCTGCTGATTTATCTGGTGGCGATTGGCTTGGTGCCGCTTTTGTGGCCGCCCTGATCTTTGGTAAGGCTTTTCCAAGTATTTAACTATGCCGCTTGCTTTTGTCGAAAAGGATACCGGCTTGATTTTACCCCCCTCTAGCTCCCCCCGAATTCGGGGGGAGAACTTACTCGTGCGCATAATAGCCCCTCCCTGAATTCAGGGGGGGGCTGGAGAGGGAGGGGTAATTATTTTTCTGGAAAAGCCTAAGATACGCGCTATAATCCGGCGATCAAGCAAGCAAGGATAAAGGCCCTATGCAACGGCCCGATTTAG
>DAOTVD010000249.1:0-16942 GCA_034437075.1 Anaerolineae bacterium | reverse complement strand
CTGGAAGTAATCGCGCGCGGCGCGGCGGTCATCGTTGTGCAAGCTCAGGTCGCCCAGGGCCTTCAGCGTGTTGGCGCGCCCCAGTTGAAAATCAATCTGAGCATACAGCAGCAAGGTGCGGTCGTAATATTCTTGCGCGGCCTCGCGTTGCCCGGCTTCCGCGCGCAGGTCGCCCAGGGCCTTCAGCGTATTAGCCTGCCCAGAAAGCGACTTTTGATTGTAGTACACCAGCAAGGCGGCCTCGTAATAGTCCTGCGCGGTATCGGCCTGGCGCAGGCGCAAGCCCAGGTCGCCCAGTGCGCGCAGGGTCGTGGGGTTGCGGGGGCCGTCGTCGCTGTCCAAGTTCGCGCGCAGGCGCGTCAGCCAACGGGCGGGCAAGGCGGTTTGGCCCGCCTTGAGCAATGCGCCGCTGATCTGCAAAACGAAATCGGCCAGGTCGTTTGCTGTGCGCGCGGCGGCCAGATCATACAGCGCGGGCAGTTGGCCTAAATCGACCGGGTGCGCGGCATAATGGGCCAGCAAGCGCGCATCCTGCGCCGCCATATCATCGGATTCGGCGCGCAGGGCCGCCGCATAGGGCGCGAGTTGAGGCGGCAGGGTGTAGCCCCAGGCCGGATGGTGATCCAGCAAGCCGGAAGCGACCAGCGCGGCAAAGTCGCTCGGCTGGTTGTGCAAGGCACCCAGGGCTTCGCGCTGAAAATAAGCGCCGGGTACGAAGGCACTCGCGGCCCGCCAAGCGGCGTATTGGCGCTCGGTGAGCGTATTCAGGGCCAGCACCAGCGCGCGTTCGCCGGGGTCATCCAACTCATGCACGGTATCCAGGTGGGCCAATGGATTGGGCGCGTCGGCCAGGCGTTGCAGATAGACCAGCCCGGCTTGCCATCCGGCGGCGTAGGTCAGCCAGGCGGCGGCCAGGCGCAAGGCGCGCGCGTGCCCGTTTAGCTGGGCGGCGATCTGGAACAAGGGGCGGCGGACTTCGTCGGCCAGGTGGGCGGGCATGTCTAGCCAGGCACCCAGCGCGGCCAGCCCATCCGGCCCATTCAGCGGCGTCAGCGGATAATTATGCCAGCCGACATCCGGCAGGGGGGCGGGGCTGGTCACTAGCAAGCGATAGGCGGGGGGCAGCGCCGCGCGGAGCTCGGCCAGGGGCGCCACATGGCGCACATCGTCGGCGATGACCAGCCCTGCCCCAGGGCCGTCCGCCAGCCAGGCGTGCACGTCTTCCGCCGAAAGCGGCTCGTGCGCGGCCAAGGCCGCCCGCCCGGCGGGGTGGGCCTGCGCCAAAATCGCCCATATGGCATCCAGCGGCAGGCCATCCGGCCCGCTACGCGGCAACCAGAACGCGCCCGCCGGAAAATGTTTGCGCAGGTGATAGGCCAGTGCCAGCGCCAGCGCGCTTTTACCCACCCCCGGCGGGCCGCTGAGCATCACAGGGGCGGGGTCGTCTAACAGGTATTCACTCAGGTGATGTATATCGGCCAAGCGCCCCGCGAAAGGTGGCAAGGGCGGCAGGGCTAGCGCCCACCAGCCGTCGATTAAATCGGCTTGGGCGGCCTGCAAACTGGCAAAAAAACCTTCGGCCAAGGCATCCAGCGTGGTATAGGTTTGGTATGCGTCAGCGGATGTTTTGCCCCGCACAAACAATGTTGTATGCGGCGGTGCCTGGTTGGCCAGGGCGGCTTGCTCCGAGCGGGTGGGGGGCTGGTCGAAACACGCCCACATGACCTGCGCGCGGTGGATGTCGTCGGTTAGGATGATGCCGGGCAGCATGGCGGCAATCTGCCGCGCGAGCGCGCGCTCGGCGTGCATGGTCTGCGGGCTGGGGGTGCTAAACATCACGCGGAACACAGTTTTGATCCTGCTGATTAGCCTGGGAGGTGTACTGTATTGTAATGCAATCTGGCGAGGCCGGGGGGCATTCAAACCCTCTTATAACCGTCCTGCGCGGTGGGGTTTATTTGCTGTATAATGGCGGATGACAATCAACAAAGCGGTGATTTATGCGTGTTTTTCTATGTTTCGCCCCGCGCGATACGTCCTTCGCTCAAGAATTGATCGGGGTCTTACGTGAAAATGGCTATGATGTATTTCCGGGGATGCTAGGGCAGGGCAAGTGGCAAAATCACATTGATGGCGCTGCCGTTTTGCTGTATTTGCTCTCCGACACGACGGCCAATTGCCAAACCTGCGAAGCCCAATGGCGCCATGCGCTGGCCCACGGCAAACGCATCCTGACCCTAAAGCTGAGCGCTGTGCCCATCCCGGAGGAACTCCGCGCTGCGCAGGTGGTCGATTATCTGGATTTTGTCGCCATTGGCCAGCAAATCCAAGAGGGCATTCCGGTGTTGCGCCGCGCGCGCTACGCCACCGAGGTGACGCTACGCATGTTGTTGGTCGAATTGGCCGAGATGCAACGCCAAGAAGAAGCAGCGCGCGCGCGCTTACTGGCCCAGGCCGACGCGCTCAGCAGTGAATCCACGGCACCGCTACGCCCCGATGCGCTTATGCCCGACGGCGATTCCAACAGCGATTTTGACGCCATGCGCGAAAAGCTCATCGCTCGCCTGAAAGGTTGGTTAGGCCGCACATGAGTGACCATTACGACGATTACGACCTCTATGATGACGACGACGAAACGCCCGACGCGCTACCGCTCAGCCGGGAGGAACGCCTGGCCGCTGCGCGCGAACGCCAACGCCGCAAGCGCTTACGCCGCGTGGTGCTGAGCATCGTCGGCGGCCTTGTGACGCTCATTTTCATCAGTGTACCGTTGTTGCAAGCCGTCCTCGCCACGAGCGATGACCCCGCTGGAGCGCCCACCATCACGCCCGACATCGCCCCCGCGTTGCTCTTTCAGCAGGCCGGGCAAGCCGCCGCCAATGATAACCATACTGAAGCCATCACGCTACTGACGCGCGCCATCCGCCAAGCGCCCAACGTGCCGGAACTCTACGCCCAGCGCGGGCAATCTTATGTCGCATTAGACAATGTCAACGCGGCGCGCGGCGATTACCTGACCTACGCCACGCTAACGGGCGAGGTCGAACCCTACATGGCCGAGATATTGGGCACGCCCGCGCCATCTGAGTAGGTGAGTCGTTGCGAATAGATAGATAAGCGACTCAGCAGGAGATCATCATGCGCCAGATTGTGTGCATTACCGCATTGCTTTGGATTGCGTTGTTAGGAACGGCCCGCGCGCAAGAGGCCCCGCCCGACATCGGCTACACTGCCCACCGCGCGGACGGTAACCGCCTCGTCAGCGGGGTGGGAGGCTTTCCAGATGTCACGGCGTATCGCGTGCCGATGCCGGTGCCCGTGGCCTATCTCGTCCCCGTGCCGGGGCGTGCCGCATGGGTCGCCATAGATTTTGAGGGACGCGCTTTTCATTTGGCCCTGGGCAATGGGGGACTGACTGCGCGGGAAATCGACGCGCCGCGCGCGCCGCGCCCCACGCCCTACCTTGATGAAGCCGGAACGCTGCGCTTTGCCCCCGCGATTGAGGATGCTTCGCCCCTGGTGCCCGCCGTGCGCTATGGCGATAGCTGGCTGGTCGTGGGCGAAAACGGCGATTTGCTGCGCGCGGACGTTGATGGCACGATTTTGCAACGTTGGGCGCTGAACCTCGCGCCGGATGTCGTGCCCGTCGTCAGCGAGCAGGCGCGCGTGGCGGTCTATGCCGAAGCCACGGACGCGCGCTATGTGCATAACATCATGGGCGACCGCCTAGAACATGCCGGTCTGGCTGTGCTGGCCCCTGCCGAAGACGGCACCTTGCAGCTTATTGGGCGCGTCGCCTTGCCGGGCGATCAGGTTTTCGAGGGGCTGTCGCCCTTGTGGGCGGATGTGACCGCAGATAGCACGCCGGACCTCATCACGACCGTCAGCGATGGGCGCAACGGCGCGCAAGTGCAGGTTTACGCCGCATCCGGCGCTTTTCTAGCGACTGGCCCAGCGATTGGGCAGGGCTTGCGCTGGCGGCATCAACTGGCTTGGGGGCCCTTCGGCGCGGATGGCGAAAATGGCCTGGTCGAGGTGCTAACGCCGCATATCGGCGGGGTGGTGGGCTTCTTCTCGCTTCAGGATGCAACGCTCGTCCGCGCGGCGGCCTTGCCGGGCTATACCTCGCACATCATCAACGACCGCAATGTGGATATGGCCGTCGCGGGGGATTTCAATGGCGACGGTACGCCGGAGATTGTGCTACCCAACCAGGCGCGCGACCGGGTCGCGGGCTTGCAGGTATCGGGCGCAACGTTTGTCGAGGTCTGGTCGTTGCCCGTGGAGGGGCAAGTTATCACCAATCTGGCGGCGACTACCATCTTGGGGGATCGTTTGGCGCTGGCCGTGGGCACGCAAGAGAGCATCTATATGTGGGTGCCGGGGTAAGCAGGAGACGCCTCACGCGGGGCGAGGCGTCCTTGGGGTGTTCTAACCGAGCAAATCTTGCACCGCGTCGCGCTCGGACTGTAATTCGGCTTCGGTCTTTTGCAGCTTCTCGCGCGCAAAGTCGCTGAGTTCTTGGCCCGTCACGTATTCCCACGTGCCATCGCCCGCGCTGCGCAGCGGGAAGGAAAAGACCAGGTTTTGGTCAATGCCATACGGGTTATCTGTGGCATACACCCCGGCGCTGAACCAATCGCCCGCTGGGGTGGGGGTAATCAGGCTGCGGATGGTATCCAGGCAAGCGTTGGCCGCGCTAGCCGCCGAGGACTTACCGCGCGCGTCGATGATGGCTTTGCCGCGCTGTTGCACGGTGCTGATGAAATCGCCGCGCAGCCAGTTGTCATCCGCGATGACTGCGGTGGCGGGCTGGCCGTTGATCTGCGCGAGTTCGAAATGCGGGTACATCGTCGGGCTATGGTTGCCCCAGATGCCCAGGTGCGTTACGTTGGCGGGGACGGTGCCCGCTTTGGCGGCGAGTTGGGCTTTGGCGCGGTTTTCATCCAGGCGGGTCATGGCGATCCAGCGTTCGGCGGGGATGTCGGGCGCGTTGGCTTTGGCCACCAGGGCGTTGGTGTTGCAGGGATTGCCCACCACGACCACGCGCACATCGTCGGCGGCGTTATCGTTCAGCGCGCGGCCTTGCTTCACGAAGATTTCGCCATTCTGGCTGAGCAGGTCGGCGCGTTCCATGCCGGGGCCACGCGGTTTGCTGCCCACCAAAAGCGCCCAAGAGACATCCTTGAACGCGATGTTGGGGTCGTCGCTGGCTTCAATGCCATACAGCAAGGGTTGAGCACAGTCTTCGAGTTCCATCACGACGCCTTCCAGGGCGCTCATGGCCGGGGGAACTTCCAGAATCTGCAAGATCACGGGTTGGTCGGGGCCGAAGACTTCGCCATTGCCCAGACGAAACAACAGGCTGTAGCCAATTTGCCCGGCACCGCCGGTTACCGCGATACGAATAGGGTCATTCACAAGCTTGGCTCCTAAGAAAAAAATGTTTGGTTATCATATCATGTGCCTATAACTATAGCGTGCCGCGCACCCCGGGGCTAGGTCAATCGGTTGTGTACCCAGGGCGGTTGCATCAAACCGGGGCTTGACAAAGATTTTGGGTCTTTTGTGGTGCGAGCGTCGATGCTGTTGCTGACAAATAAGTTAAAACATGATAAAATAAATTTAATATTAAAGGAGGTGTAATATGACGCAGGAAATCTTGCTTTTCTGGTTGGTTCACCTCATTATCGGACTGTTAATTCCGATCTACTGTTACTTTGGTTGTTGTCGTCTCAATGGAACCTGTTATCAGGAGACCGAAATTGCGCCCGAAACGAGCGCTGACCGCTAGCTTTACCCCCCCTTGATGCCCCTCTCACGAGAGGGGCATCGGCTTTAGTCACCCCCCTGGCACGTATGTTAAAATATGAGTACGAAATGAATACGCCTACAGGAGAAGCTATGCCTCAACGCGACAAAACACTCGCCCGCTTACGCGAAAACCCCCAAATTTCAGTCTTGATCATCGGCGCCGGCATTAATGGCGTGGGCACCTACCGCGACCTAGCCGCCCAGGGCGTGGATGTGCTCATTATCGACAAGGACGACTTTTGCAGCGGCGCTAGCGCGGCCTCCTCTCATATGCTGCATGGCGGCATCCGCTACCTGGAAAACGGCGAATTTCGCCTAGTGCGCGAGGCGCTCACCGAGCGGAATTTGATGCTGCGCAACGCGCCGCACTACGCCAAACCCCTGCCCACCACCGTGCCGATCTTTCGCTATTTTTCCGGCTTATTCAACGCCCCGCTGAAATTCTTGGGCGTAATGGACAAACCCGCCGAACGCGGCGCTTTGGTCATCAAAGCCGGTATGATCATGTATGATCTGTTCGCGGCCAAATATCGCGTGATGCCTACGCACACCTTCCAGGGGCGCGATAAATCGCTGCGCAAATACCCCCGCTTGAATCCCGAAGTCCGTTTCACGGGCACATATTATGATTCCTGGATGCCTTCGCCCGAACGCATCGTGATGGATTTACTGCGCGATACGGATGACCTCGGCGCCGAAGCCCATGCGCTGAATTACGTCTCGGCGGTGGATGCGGATGGCGACCGTGTGACCCTGCGCGACGAGATCAGCGGCGAGACTTTCGAAGTACAACCGCGCGTGGTCATCAACGCCGGCGGCCCGTGGATCGACTTCGTGAATAAGCATATGGGCGAAGAAACGCGCTTCATCGGCGGCACCAAAGGCTGCCACGTTATCTTGGATCATCCCGCGCTGTATGATGCCCTGAACGGCCATGAATTCTTCTTCGAGAACAAAGACGGGCGCATTCTGCTCTTGCTGCCCTATCTGGGCAAGGTTATGGCCGGAACAACCGATATTCGCATCGACAACCCCGATCAGATCACCATCGACGCTGACGAAATTGATTATATTCTGGGCGCGATCCCGCACGTTTTCCCGAATCTGGATGTCACGCGCGAACATATCGTCTTTCAGTTTACGGGTGTGCGGCCCTTGCCCCATAGCGGCGCGGGCTATACGGGCAACGTTTCGCGCGATCATCAAATCCGCAGTGTGGCGCCTGCGCAAAGCGGCTTAGATTTCCCCATTCATGCCTTGGTGGGCGGCAAGTGGACGACCTTCCGCGCTTTTGCCGAACAAACGGCGGATAAAGTACTGCAAGACCTGGGCCAAACCCGCCAGCGCAGCACCCAAGACATGCCCATCGGCGGCGGCAAAGATTATCCAACCGACGAGGCCGCCCAACGCGCTTGGATTGATGACCTCGCCCAAGAAACGGACATCTCGCCCGCGCGCGCGCGGACGCTCTTTGAGCGCTACGGCACCCATGCCCAGACGATTGCGCGCTTTTGCGCGGATGGCGACGACGCGCCCCTAGCCCATCACCCGGCTTACACGCGCCGCGAAATCCTGTATTTGATCCATAGCGAGGGGGTCACGCGCGTGGTGGATATTCCGCTACGCCGTACGCTCATCGCCTGGCTGGGCGAAACCACCCAACCCTTGTTGGAAGAACTAGCGGACATCTGCGCCGAGGCGCTCGGCTGGGATGCCGCCACGCGCGCGCGCGAGATCGAGCACGCCAACACCTTGCTGCGCACGCACTTCGGCGCGCGCTTGCCCGCCCCCGCAGCGACGGGGTAACGAAAATTTTCCCCAAATACGCACTCTGTAGGGGCGAGGCAGGCCTCACCCAACTAATGGAGAACGCAAAACAAATCCGTATAAAACCGAGGGCTTAAGCCCTCGGTTTTGGCAGAAAAAACATTTGTGTTTGTTTTGAACTGTCCATAACAAGGGGCTTAAGCCCCTTGTTAGCTCATTTCGCAGGGGCAACCGAGCCGATGCTAAGCCTCTTGCTTTTCGGCACGATGCGCGGCGATGATCTCGTCCGCGATATGCTGGGGCACTTTCTCGTAATGGCTAAAGCTCATCTGAAAGACCCCGCGCCCGCTGGTGATCGAGCGTAGATCGTCGGAATAGCGCTGCATTTCGGCCAGGGGTGCCACGGCAGTCACCACCGAGCGCCCGGCTTCGGTATCCATGCCCTGGACGATGCCTCGGCGGCTGGTCATGTCGCTCATGATGTCGCCCATGTTGTCTTCAGGAATGGTGATGCGCACATTCATGAGCGGTTCTAGCAAGGTCGGTTTGGCGTTCATGACAGCTTCGCGGAAGGCTTCGCGCCCGGCGATCTGAAAGGCGATGTCTTTCGAGTCTACCGGGTGCATTTTGCCATCGAAGATGATGGCCTTTACGCCCACCACCGGAAAGCCCGCGATGACGCCTTCTTCTAGGGCTTGCCGCACGCCTTTTTCGGTGGAACCGATGAACTGTTGCGAGACTGCCCCGCCAAAGACTTCGCTGCTAAACGTGAATTCTTCGTTCGGGTCGCTGCTTTCTACGCGCAGGTTGACGCGGCCATATTGCCCCGCGCCGCCGGTCTGCTTTTTATGGGTGTATTCGGCTTCGGCCATGCCCGTGACCGTCTCTTGATACGGAATCTTGGGCACGGACGTCTCGATATGGCAGCCCAGGCGCGCGGCCTTCTTGATGGCCACTTCGATCTGAATGCCGCCCATGCCTTCGAGCAAGGTTTCTTTGGTCACGGGGTCGTTGCGCCAATGCAGCGTTTGGTCGGCGTCGGCCACCGCTGCCAGGGTCGGGCCGAGCTTGGCCCCGTCTGCCTGGGTTTTGGGGTGCACGGCCACCGCGTAGACGGGCTCGCGGAAGGGGGGCGAGAGCAAGCGCTTGGTTTCGCCCTTGGCCGCGATAGTCGCGCCGACGTGGGTTTCTTTCAGCTTGGCCACCGCGCCAATATCGCCCGCGCGGATTTCATCCACCTGGATTTGCTCCTTGCCGCGCATCACCAACAATTGCCCGAAGCGCTCCTCCACGCCCGTGCTGGGGATGAACACCGTGTCGTTACTTTTCAAGCGGCCCGAAAAGAGCCGGAAATAGCTCAGCGTGCCGAACTTGTCGGTATATTCTTTGAAGATATACCCCGCCAGTTTGCCATCATCCCGCTGGGGCGGGGTCAAAAATTCGCGTTCGCCATCTTCGCCCACCATCGCCACGCGGCGGTTTTCGGCAGGGCTGACGTACAACGAGAGCGCTTCCAGCAGATGGTAGGTGCCGATATTATGCGTGGCGCTGCACACAAACACCGGGATGGTCTTCAAATCCGCATTTTTGGCCGCTTTGCGCATGCCATCGCGGGCTTCATCAAAGGTCAGTTCGCCCGTCTCGAAATATTTTTCGATGTAGGCGTCGTCCGCTTCGGCGGCGGCTTCGATGAGCTCTAGGTGCGCTTGTTCCACGGCTTCGACCATCTCATCGGGCAGGTCTACGCGCTCGCGGCCTGCGTCGTAGTATGCCTTTTGGGTGAGCGCCCCGGCCACGCCTTTGAAATCGGCCTGTTCGCCAATCGGCAAAAAGACGGGGATGAACTTATGCTCGGGGAAGCGCTCGCACAGCGCTTCTAGGGTGCGCGTGAAACTGGCGTTCTCGCGATCCATCTTGTTGATGGCCACCAGGATTGGTTGCTCGAAGTTATCGGCAAACTGAAACGCGAGTTCGGTACCCACCTCCGGCCCGGCGACGGCATCCACCACCACCAGCACGGCATCCGACACGCGAATGGCTTGCTGCACTTCGCCCTGAAAATCGGTAAAGCCGGGCGTATCGAGCAAATTGAGCTTGATGTCATCTACCTCAATCGGAATCACCGAGGTGTTGATGCTCATATTACGCGCTTGTTCTTCTTCATCGAAGTCGCTCAGGGTGTTGTTTTCTTCCACTTTGCCCATCCGGCTGGTGACGCCCGTCAGGAAGGCAAAGGCTTCTAGGAGGCTGGTCTTACCGCTGCCTTGGTGCCCCGCAATAGCGATATTGCGAATGTTGGCTGCATCGTATGTTTTCATGAATGCGTTTCCCTTATTTGGTAGACTGTAAATCTATTAAAAGAAAATTTTACCGAGATTCGGTCCATCTGGCGATAGCCATTGGTTAGGTGATCTGGGCGATGGGCCGCGAATAAGGGTGAGGTACCGCCGAATGAGCGAATGCCTTATAATTAAAAGACTAAGGCTCGCTAGCGTAGGAGGTAAGACGTGGCAAATTGGCTACTCGTAGAAGACGAACTTGATATACGGAACGTGTTAAAAGTGATGTTCCAGGTATGGGGCAACGAAACCATCGAGTTTTCGAATGGTAACGACGCCTTTGATTACCTAGAAGACGTGGACGAAGATATCGTGGATGATAAAGACTTGCCCACCTTCGCCCTGATGGACATCCGCATGCCCGGCCCCAATGGCAACGAAATCGCGCGCCGCATTCGTGAATCGAATCGCCTGGGGCATATCCCCGTGATGTTGATGACCGCGTTTCAGCTTTCGGAGGCCCAGCAAGAGGAATTCAAGACACGCGATGGCGTTGACCGTATCGTCTTTAAGCCCTTGCCGGACTTCGATAAGTTCCGCAATGTTATTGAGGAAGTTATCAGCGCCCGCCAAGATCAGAACAAGAACGGTAACCATGCCGCAGAAGGATGACGGTCAGCAGGCGCAAGCCTTCCATAGCCTGGTGCGTTTGCTCGAAAGCCTGGGCAGCAGCACCGAGGGGCTTTTTGCGCGCTTGTATACCGTCCTGAGTGCGCGTGATAAGGCCGTTGTGGATGCGCACGCCCTGCAAGCCTACCAAGAACGCGCCGAGGCCATCCGCGACCGGGCCCGGCGGCAGACTATCGAAATTGCACGCTTGACGGGCATTTTGGGCCAGATTGACGAAGGCGTTATTATGCAAGCCCCCGACGGGCGCATTATCCTGATGAACGAAGCCGCCCAAGGCCTGATCGGCTCCACCAAAAATCTGTGGCAAACCGAACTCGGCCAGTTGTTCCGCGCGGCGCATGGCGTCGCCCCGGTGCAGCGGCAGATGCAAATGGTGGGCGAACCGCAAGAAATCGTCATTAACAATCGTGTTTTGGGCGCGCGCCTGGCGGCTATCAACAGCGACGAGGGCGAACACCTGGGCACAGTGATGATTATCCGCAACATCTCGCACCAGGTTGAAGCCCAGCTAGGCGACCGCCTGCGCGATTCGTTCATTGGCCAACTCTCGCACGAATTGCGCACGCCGCTAACATCCATCAAGGGCATGAGCGACGTGCTGCTGAACTTGCCCGAAGGCAAACCGCCCAAACGTAGCTTTCTGGAAGCCATCAACCGCAATGTGGCCACGCTGGACCGCATGGTGGTCGAACTGCTCGATCTATCGGAAATCGCGGCAGGCAGCTTCGACGTGCGGCGCGAACCGCTACGCCTGGACGACATCGCCTTCACGGTGCTGAAGGGCTACGAGGACGAAATCGAGCGCGCCGGGCTACGCGCCACGGGCATGATCGCCAATACCGAAGCGCTGACCATCCATGGCGATAACCGCCGTTTGCAGTGGGCCGTGGGGCATTTGCTGGATAACGCCATCAAGTACACCCCGCCGGGCGGCGACATCATCATTCAACTGGGCCACCAGCGCCGCGAGCGCGTGCTCTTGCAAGTCGCGGATAGTGGCGTCGGCATCGCGCCGGAGCATCTGCCGCGCATCTTCGAGCGGTTCTACCGCGCGACGCCCAAAGACGCCCACGGGCAAGACATCGACCCGCGCGGCCTGGGCCAGGGGCTCTACATCGCCGAGGCGGTCGTCGAAGCTCACGAAGGTTATCTGAGCGTTATCAGCGAACCCGGCGTCGGCACGGTTTTCACGGCTGAATTTCCCCTGGCATCCTGACCATGACCCTACAACGGTGCGAGTGGGTGACCGATGACCCGCTGTATATCGCTTACCACGATACGGAATGGGGCGTGCCCAACCACGACGAACGCTATTTGTTCGAAAAATTGCTGCTGGAAGGCTTTCAGGCTGGGCTGAGTTGGATCACCATCCTGCGCAAGCGCCAGAACTTCCGCGCGGCCTTCGACAACTTCGACGCCGAGACAATCGCCCGCTACGACGACGCCAAACGCGCCGCGCTGCTGGCCGATGCGGGCATCGTGCGCAACCGGTTAAAGATCGACGCGGCCATCAGCAACGCGCAAGCGTATTTGGCCCTGCGCGAACGCGGCCAAACGCTGGAGGGCTTCGTGTGGGCCTTCGTGGACGGCCAACCCATCCAGAACGCTTACACGCGCATGGACGACGTGCCCGCCCAGACCGATTTATCCCAGCAGATGAGCAAAACCCTAAAAAGCACCGGATTCCGGTTTGTGGGGCCGACGATTTGCTACGCCTATATGCAGAGTATCGGCCTGGTGAACGACCATCTGGCCGGGTGTTTTCGGCATGCGGAAGTGCAGTAGGCGGTGGCGCTCCTGCTGAGCACGCTGGCCCCGCGCTTCGCCCAGAAAATAACAAGGGGCTTAAGCCCCTCTCAGTCGCTCTTATGGAGAACGCAAAACAAATCCGTATAAAACCGAGGGCTTAAGCCCTCGGTTTTGGCAGAAAAAACATTTGTGTTTGTTTTGAACTGTCCATTAGGCTTTTCCAAGTATTTAACTATGCCGCTTGCTTTTGTCGAAAAGGATACCGTCTTGATTTTACCCCCCTCTAGCTCCCCCCGAATTCATGGGGAGAACTTACTCGTGCGCATAATGGCCCCTCCCTGAATTCGGGGAGGGGGATGGGGAGGGGTAATTATTTTTCTGGAAAAGCCTTACCGAGGGCTTAAGCCCTCGGTTCATATGGGTTCGTTTTCTGCCCACCATTAGCAAATTAAGGTTGCTTAACGTAACGCCCCGCCGGGTTAACCACGTTATACCCTTTGCCCAGGGCGCGCAGTTTATCCAGTTGTTCGGGGGGCAGGTCTGGCCCGCCGCCCAGGGCATGCACCAGGGTGATGATATGCGCGGCGTGCTCTAGCGTTTCGAGCACCATGTACGCTTTCCACACATCCGCGCCGACCGTCAACGAGCCATGATACGCTAGCAAGATGGCGTCGTGATCTTCGATCAAATCGGTGATGGCGTCGCGATTTTCCGCGCTGGCGGGCGTGGCGTAAGGCGTCACGGGCACTTCACCCATCAGCAGCAGCGTCTCTGGCAGGGTGTAGGTCTGCGGCGAAAGCCCCGCGATGGTCAGCGCGACGGCGTGCGGCGGGTGCGCATGGATCACCCCGCCGACGTCAGGCCGTTTCTTGTAGGCTTCCAGGTGCATCAGGCTCTCGGACGTGGGGTGCAAGTCCGCATTAGCGGGGGTGGGTTCGTCCAGGCGATTACCATCGGTATCCACGATGATGAGTTGCTCGGGGTACATAAACCCCTTGGCCAGGCCGGAGGGCGTCATTAAGATCGTGCCGTCTGGTAGGCGGGCGGAAATATTGCCCGAGGTGCCGTCCGCGAATTGGAAGCGGTGCATCTGGCGGCCAATTTCGCAGATTTGTTCGCGTAGGGTCGTTTCGTTCATCTTGTCTCCCTCGTTTATAATCAGCGCTGTTGTGTGCTCATGAACGGTATCATCTTAGGTGATGAAAGAAGAAAATGCGATGCAACGTCCGGTTCACCCGAATACGCTGTACGTCCCTGCGCTGGGGTTGGGGGTCGTCATGATCGCGGCGGCGGTCGTTATTCGCTTTTTGGGGGGCGAGGCGTTGCTGAGCGCCTGGTATCCGGTGGCGGGCGGGCGCGTGGTGGCTGACCTGGCGCTGGGCGCGGGGCTGGGCGTTGGCGCCGCGCTGGGCGTCATGTGGCTGAGCGACCGCTTCCGCGTAATGGGCAGCTTGCGCGCCCACCTGGCCGCGATGATCGACCTGCGCGCGTTGCGGCCCTGGCACGCGGTCTACTTTGGGCTGTTGGCGGGCATCCCGGAGGAAATCTTGTTTCGGGGCGCCATTCAGCCGGGCTTGGGTCTGCTGCTGACGGCGCTGTTGTTCGGGTTGCTGCATGCCATTACCCCCCTATACGTGGTGTATGCATCCTTGGCCGGGCTGGGGCTGGGCGCGCTGGCAGCCTGGCGCGGCGATCTGTGGGCGGCGACCGCCGCGCACGCGGCCTATGATGCGGCGTTGTTTTGGCTGCTCGCGCTGTGGACCCGCCGTCAGCCGCCGATGTAATACATTTCGATTTTGTCGCGTTCGCGCGCGCTTTCCTCGGTGCGTTCCTCGGAATAGCGGTCTTTGCGGCGGCCCCACAAGCCGCGCAATTGGTCTTCAAGCTCGGCATCGCTGGCGCCAGCCCGCAAGGACGCGCGCAGGTCGAAGCCCTCCGACGCGAACAAGCAGGTATATAACTTGCCCTGGGGCGACATCCGCAAGCGTGTACAACTGCCGCAGAACGGCTGCGTTACGGAGGCAATCACCCCGATTTCGCCGTCGCCATCCGCGAAGCGATAGCGCATGGCCGTTTCGCCGTAGAACTTGGGCGGCAGGGGCTCCAGCGGTAGCGCATCGCCCACCCGTTGGATGATCTCTTGCGCGCCGACGACATGCTCGTACGACCAGCCGTTGCGCGTGCCCACGTCCATGAATTCGATAAAGCGCAAAATATGACCATGATCTTTGGCGAAACGCGCCAAGTCAACAATCGTATGATCGTTCGCGCCGCGCTTGACCACCGCATTAATCTTGATGGGCGTTAGCCCGGCGGCCTGCGCGGCCTGGATGCCCGCCAGCACGTCTTCAACATGCGCCTTACCGCCATTCAAGTGCCGGAACACCTCATTGTCGAGGCTATCCAGGCTGACGGTCACGCGGCGCAACCCGGCGGCTTTCAGCGTTTCGGCTTTGCCGGGCAAGAAGACGCCATTGGTCGTCATGGCGATGTCGCGAATACCGGGGATGGTCGCCAATTGCTCGATGAGCACGTTCAGATGTTGGCGCACCAGCGGCTCGCCGCCCGTCAGGCGCAGTTTTTCTACGCCCAGCTTGGCCATGATCCGCGAGACGCGCGTGATTTCCTCAAAGTTGAGCAGTTCGCGATTCGGCAGAAATTTATACGCCTCGCCGTAAATCTCAGCGGGCATGCAATACGTACAGCGGAAGTTGCAGCGATCCGTCACGGAAATGCGAAAATCGCGTAGCGGGCGCTGCAATTGGTCGGTAAGCTGTTGGTCGGTCATGGTTGGTTTACTCCTGTGTATCAGCTTGTTGGATGGTGCCCGTATGGGCGGCATCGTAACCGGGTTGGGCGCTCAACGCGGCCTTAAAGGTGTCGCTACTCAGCACGTCTAGCAGATGACCTACGCCAGGATGGGCGAGATGCTCGGCGGGGATGATGAAGTCGTAGCGCTCCCAACCGACCGATATAAAATCTAGGCCCAGGGCAGCGGCGGCGCTGCGCACGCCCAGCCCACAATCGGCCATGCCGCTGGCGACCGCCGCCGCTACGCCCAGATGCGTATATTCTTCGTGGGCGTAACCGGGCACATCCTCCGGCGCGATGCCGCGCTGGCCGAGTTCGTAATCCAGCAGCAAGCGCGTTCCGGCGCCGGGTTGGCGGTTCACAAAATTCAAGCCCGGTAAATCATCGACGCTTTGAACCCCGCGCGGATTACCCGGCGGCACGATGAGACCCTGCTCGCGGCGCGCAAACGTCACCACATGCACGGGCGTGCCTGGCAAGCGTTGCCGGATGTAAGGCAGGTTATAGTCCCCCGTGGCGGGGTCTAGCAGATGACTCCCTGCTAGGTGGGCTTCGCCGCGCCGCAACGCCACCAGCCCGCCCATCGAGCCCACATGCCCGCTAGCGATGCGCTCGCCGGGGTAAGCCGTCGCGAGGTATTGCGCCAAGAGATCAATCATCGGGTCGTGGCTGCCCATCAGGGCCACCGTGCGCGCGATGTCATCCGGCGAACGGTAGAGAATCACATCGACTTCCGCGCCCATATCGACGCCCTCGCTAAAGCGCGGGATATGCGCCAGGCCGTCCGCACGCACCAGGGACGTGATGACCCCCGCGCCGCCCGTCAATGGGGTGGCCAGCCAACGCTCGCCCACTTTGGCGACCGTCACGCGCGCGAAGTCGTCATCCCCCGGCGGGGAGTTCAGCTTGCGGGTTAGGGTCGCGCGCAAACGGGGCCGCGTGTCGAGGGGCGTAGGTTGCCCCAGCCAGCGTGCGATAAGCGGTTGAATAAAGACCTCGCCCGTTAGGGCCGCGCTAACCGGATAGCCCGGCACGCCGATCATGGGGGTCGTGCCCAGCATGCCCATAATCACGGGATGGCCGGGCCGCACGGCCACGCCATGCACCAGCAATTCGCCTTCGGCCTCGATCAGCCGCGCGGTGAAGTCCCGGCTACCCGCCGATGAGCCGGAGAGCACCAAGAGCAAATCTGGTTTATTACTTAACGCGCTTTGGATGGCCGCGCGCAGGGCGTCTTCATCATCCGGGGCGATGCCCTGCACCTGCACGTCGGCGCCCAGTTCGCGCAATTGGCCGCTGAGCACCAGGCTGTTGTACTCGATGAGCTCGCCTTTTTGGGGCGCTTGGCTAGCCGGGACGAGTTCTGAGCCCGTGGGGATGATGGCCACGCGCGGCGCGCGCCGTACGTTCACGGTATGATGCCCGCAGCCGGCTAGCGCGCCCAAATCCACGGGCGTCAGGCGATGGTTCGCGGGCAGAATCAATTCCGTGGCGACCATGTCTTCGCCCAACATGCGCACATGCTGCCAGGGCGCCACCGGGGCCGTAATGCTGATGTCCCCACCCGGCAAATGCTGCACATGCTCGATCATCACGACCGCGTTGGCCTGCGCGGGCAAGGGTGCCCCGGTGTTGACCTCCACGGCTTGCGCCTCGCGCGTCAGGGTCACGGGGCGGGTTTCGGTGGCGGTTTGCGTATCGGCGGCGCGCACCGCGTAGCCGTCCATGGCGGCGGCGTGATAATGCGGCGAGGACAAGCGCGCGAACACGGGTTCGGCGGTCACGCGGCCCAGTGCTTCGGTCAATGGGACGGTTTCGGCGGGCAAAGGATC